>JAQBPM010000409.1 GCA_028287525.1 Vulcanimicrobiota bacterium
GTGACGCGGCTGCCGGAATTGGAGCGGCGCGCCTGGCGCAGCGGACTGCGCGCAGCGCGCGGACTAGAACGCCGCGCCGCGGCAGCGTTCGCGAGCGCGGCCGGCGTCGTCCTGCGGGCGCACGATCTGCTCGCCCATGACGCCGGCAGCGACGTCTTCGTCGCCGCGCTGCTGTCGGGGACACGCGGCGCCGGGACGTCCGCCTCGGTGCCGATCGACGCCCGCTCCGCCCTCGCTCGGATCGCCGCGGCGCTGGAGTCCGCGACGGGACTCGACGTGCACACCGGCTGGACGATGTGCGATCTCGGGCCGCCCGTGCCGGCGATGGACGACGTCGTCGAGCGCGCTCTCGCGCGCGGCGCCCAGGAACGCGAGCGTTATGCGTTCTTCTCCGCGCTCGGCCACGAATTGCGAACGCCGTTGTCGTCGATTAGGGGATATCTGGAGACCTTGCTCGACGAAAACGTCGACCAGAACACGCGACGCCGGTTTCTGCGGATCGCGCACGACGAGTCGCTGCGCATGAGCCGGCTCGTCGAGGGGATGTTCGAGATCTCGCTTTTGGATATGCGAGACACCGGCTGGCCGGCCGCGATCGGTTCGCTTCCGGGAGCGCTGGAGGCCGCACACGACGCATGCGCCGCAAATGCGGCCGCTCGTCAGGTCGGAATCGTCGTCAACGACGTTCCAGCCCTCGAGATCGCGATCGACACCGACCGCCTAACGCTCGTGCTCGTGAACTTGATCGACAATGCCGTCAAGCACGGCAGGCCGGGAGGCCGCGTCTTTGTCAGCGTCGATGTCGCCGACCACCGCTTCGTGCGCATCGCGGTCGATGACAACGGGCCGGGAATCGCCACCGCGGACCGGGCGCGCATCTTCGCGCTCGGCGAACGCGCCACGACCGCGGCGAACGGCAACGGCATCGGCCTGGCCCTCGTGCGGCTCATGCTCGAGCGCACGGGCGGACGCGTCGATCTCGTCGACTCGCCACTCGGCGGAGCGCGCTTTTCTATCACCGTACCGCGAATTTGAGTCGCGCCGAAACGTTGGTCGTCGTGATGACCGCTACGCGAACCGACGCCCCGTCCGTAACGACTGCCGGCGTCCTCACGTATGGTGACCGGAACGCTCTCGATCGTCAGTGGCGGAAAGCGTCGCTCATACGACTGACGAAGGTTCTGCCGACGCATGAGATGCGGATCCAGCTTCCGACCAACGACGGCGGGTGCGGCACGGGACACAGGGATCGGTCTTGCCCTGGCGCGGCTGATACTCGAGCGCGCCGGCGGCCGCGTGGACGTCGAAGACTCCCCGCTTGGCGGAGCGCGCTTCGTGCTCACAGTGCCGCGCAGTTCAGCTACCTCATGAGGTCAGCGCCCGGCTTTCAGGAATCGCATACCTTTCCTAACGGCATCGTGAGGACGGGGCGCTGTCCGGGCCGGCCGGTGAATGTCCACTGGATCGCGTATTGCAGCGATTCTTGCGGTTCGACGTGCCACGCCACCACCGTTTGGAGCCGTCCGGAATTCGGCTGAATCGTGACGCTCGCACCGCGATACGGGTTGTCGGGTGACGCGTCGCCGCCGATATCCGCCATGGAATGCGCAGCGACGATCTTCGCCGTTGCCGTAACGCCCGGCCCCAACGCGATCCCTTTTCCGATGACGTCCTCACCGGCGATGGGGAGCGCGCCCGTGTTGACACGGCGCAGCCCCGGCACGCGGTACTCCACATTTGCCGCCGTCATGCCGAGCCCGCCGTCTTTGGCGAGCGCGCCATTCTCATCGATCACGGCGACGAACGACTGCTGAACACTGTCATTGCTCTGCACCAGGAACGAGGCGGTGAGCAGATGCGCGCCGACCGGATACCGTATCATCATGCGGTGCGGGTTGACCCCGGTAGGAAAAACGCCCCAGCCGCTGGGGACGAATCCAAGCACGTATGCTGCGTACGGGAATGCCGCGACGTAGTTCCGCGGAACCGGTTCCGCGCCACCTGGCTGCCGCGGGTTCCACAGGCCGCCGCCGGTTACCGTATAGCTCAAATTGCAGTCCGGCACGGTCACGGAATAGGTGTTGTCCAGGGTACTCGGTATCGCTGGATCGGCCGAACGTGCGATGATCCAATACAGACCGGACGACAGGATCGGCTTCGACGTGTCGACCCCGCGGTTGGGCGACGTGATATCGAGAAGGCCTGCGTATTCCAAATCTGCATGCGAAAGCGCGCCGACTCGACTCAAGGACGCGGAATCCGCCGACGCGCTGAGCGACCCTCGTACGAATTTCGCTTTGCTCATACCGTTACTCTGATCCGATACGGTTACCGAAGAAGCGGGCTTCAACGCAGCGAGCGCCGCACGCGAGGCACCGAGCCGCACCTGAGTCTGTTCGGGCGAAAGCGATGACAACGACACGATCGCGCGCGCCACGCGCGACGTCATGGGCGCCTTGACCGGCTCGACGCCGGGCGGCAACGTCGCGAGGGCCGTGCGAGATTTGAGCACCGTCGTCGACGACAATCCCGGCGAGCACAGGGTGGTGGGGATTGGGATCGCGGTGTCGATGCGGGCGGCGTTATTTTCGCGAACGACGACGATGATCGGGTGAACGCCGGACATGTCGGCGCGGGCCGATTGCGTCAGCGGGACGTCGACCCGCGTCACTGCACCGGCGGCGAGCGGGCCAACTGCGCCCGTGCCGCTGAGGCGGCCGGTCGTATCCGTCGCGCCGAGCGTGAGCGGCGCCGTCGGCACACCGCCCGCGTTCGTGACGAGGACGTTGACCCACGCGACAGGGTTCCACCGGTCGCAGGAAGCGGCGAGCCTGTAGCCTGGGCTCGCGTGCGCGAGGGTGACGATGGGCTGGGACGGCGTTTGTGCCGTCGTGCCGGCGATGAGCAGGACCAATACCGAGCCGACCGCGTGATGCTTCATGATTCCGATCCATCTGGGCTCGTGGAAGTTCGTTGCCTCATTCTGGCATGACCACCGCACTGCGGGCCACGGCTCTTGATACAACTAACTCGCACAAGTAGGCGAAAGATGGTCTGCGCCTCAGCGATATAGTCCCACCGTGGAGCCGGTCGTGGCGAACGAGCCGACCTGGTCTGCGAAGATGCGGGCCTTGGCGAGGGCTCCCACGCGGTCCCCGAGCGTGTCGAGGCAGACGATGCGGGCCTTGCGGAGCACCCGACGCGACGACGGTGCCCTCGCGCAGCCATGGGTCGGTCTGGTCGAGAACGCGCCGGCAGTAGCCCGGACCGAGCGACGCGGCGTAAAGCGCGGCATGGTGTGGGGGAGGGAAGGTCGCAGCGCTTGGCTTCAGGGGGCGGCGACGTACGGTGGTGAGCGGATAGGCGACGCTGCGAGGCGTCGAATCAATTCGTCGTCCGGCGGTGCTTTGCTCGTGGCTTGCAACGAGCGATGTCGACATGCTGGTCGGTCCCGTTGGGATGGCGGCCAGCGGAAATGCGAACGTCACACACGCCACTGGCCCGGTCGGCCGAAACGTTGGTCGTCGTGATGACCGCTACGCGAACCGACGCCCCGCCCGTAACGACTGTCGGCATCCTCGCACTGCCAAGCCCTCCAGGCACGCTGCGCCGCCGCCCTGTCTCAATCAGACAGTGGTTACGTATCGAGGAGCGTGCCGAGCAGCGCGGGCCACTGATTTTCGAACTCACCTTCACGATGTAGGCCGCGTTTGAAGAGAGCTTGGATTCGCTGCTGCGTTTCAGGCCACGTCAGGGCGGTTTGAAACGTGTTCAGGGCGTCGAGGAGCCGGTCGGCAGAGGGCAGCGAAACCTGGTTGACAAGATTCTTTGCCGCAGCGATCGCACGACGATCGAAGGAAGCGATCCTGCGTGCGAGCGCCTCGACGAAGGGATCCAACTCATTGTCCGGGAGCGCTCGATTGACGTATCCGTATCGCTCAGCGGTGTCACCGTCGAAGTCGTTCGCGCTAAGAATGATTTCGAGCGCGCGGCCCCGGCCGACCAGCAGTGGGAGGCGTTCCGTACCACCGCCGCCAGGATTCACTCCCACCCCGACTTCGGGTTGACCCAAAAAAGTATTCTCGCGCGACGCGAAGCGCATGTCGCAGGCAAGGACGAACTCGCTGGACGCGCCGCGGACGCGGCCTCGGATCTTCGCGATGCTGACGACCGGGGACTTGGAGAGACGAACGAACGTGTCCGTCAGCAACGGGAGGCCGGAGGGCCCGACAGTGTTGATGAGACTCCGTGTATCGCCCGCTAAATCAAAGTGCGCGAGGTAAAACTCCGGATTTGCCGCTCTCGAATACTACGACGCGAACGTTCGCGCTAGCGTCAATTCGGGTGAGCATATCTTGGAGGCCTTCAAATATGCCGACGTCGAGCATGTTGAGAGGCGGATTGTCAAATACGACCTTCCAGTACGCAGCTGTTTCCTCGACGATGCGAACGTGCGTTGCCGATTCAATCATGATTATACCCCTTACAATACTTACGTATAGCTTCTCGCTCTTTCGACCATTTCCGAAAGCTTTCGCTGACCCAACCGGGCCTCAAACGCTCGCTGCGTATCTTCCAGCAGCTCTCGCATTGCTTCTTTATGAGTGCAGCTCGTCCGACAAGTCTTTTCCTTTGGGTACTCGTGAATGGAAAACACGGGCGGGGGATCCATAGCTTTGTAGATTTCCAAAAGAGTGATCTTATTTGCGGGCCGCGCCAACGACGAAAAGCCATTGCGGCCGCGAGATGTCCTCGCCAAACCCGCCTTCACCAATTTCGAGAGCACATTGCGGGTTTGCGATTCATGTGCCCGCAAACTCGCGGCCAAATCCACCGACGTGACCTGTTCACCGTGATGGTCGCCCAGTGCCGTCATAATGTGAACAGCGGCCGAAAATTGGTTATTGATCCTTGACATATTGTAACAACTAATCTAACATTTACGTGAGGTTTAGGCAATGCCCACCGCCACCGAAGACCGGCTCGTCCGCTGTGTCTGGATCGGAAACGATCCGCTGATGCTCGAGTATCACGACCACGAGTGGGGCGTTCCGGTGCACGACGACCGGAAACTCTTCGAATTCATCGTGCTGTCAGGCGCGCAGGCCGGCTTGAATTGGAGAACGATCTTGCGCAGACGTGACGCATACCGTGAAGCATTTGCAGACGTCGACCCAATACGAATCGCGCGCTTCGACCAACGTAAGATCGATTCGCTTCTGCACAATGACCGAATCATTCGCAACCGGCGGAAGATCGAAGGAGCCGTGCAGAATGCGCGCGCGTACGTTGCGCTACGACAGAGGGTGCCGTCGCTCGATGAGTTTATGTGGGATTTTGTCGGCGGCAAGCCTATCGTCAACCACTGGAGGACAACCGCGCAAATTCCGGCATCGACCCCCGAGTCTGACGCTATGAGTAAGGCGATGAAGAAAGCGGGGTTCACGTTTTTCGGAACGACAATTTGCTACGCGCATATGCAGGCCGTCGGTATGGTCAACGACCATCTTGTAACATGCTTCCGGTACCGCGCGCTCACGAAGCGATGATGAAGCAGCTAAACGCGATCGACTTAGATGGAACACTTGCTCCCAGCAGATCTGCCCTCGACGGCGAGATGGCGGCTCACCTTCACGCCTGCCTCACCTCGAACGGCTTCGCCTACTGTCATCTGTATCGCTGGTGCTCATAGCAGCGTGTCGCGGACCGAGGACGTCGTGCACCTTAGACGTGGCTTAGTTGTAGAGCAAAGCGGCGAGCGCATGCCGTTCCGTCGGCCCTCGGATCGCTCCGCTCGGCCAAATCGTCGGCACGTTACTCAGAGTGGCTCGCTGCCGAAGAGTTCCCTCACACTGGCGATCCGCAGGCTCCCCGCCGGGCCAGCCGAAGAAATCCCGGCGAGCGGGTTAAGCGAGAGAGACTTGGTCGTGACTCGATTGATGCTGCGAGAGCAAAGTCCCAGGTAGTCACCGTACCAATGGAGCCCTGATAAGGAGGGCATCGCGGTGGACCTTTCGGGCTATGCGTTCTCGCCCTTGCGGCAGGGTGACATCACGCTCTCCCGGGGGTTCGGCGACGGCCTGACCCCGATACTGCTTGCGACCGCGCGCGACGGTTTGCCTGGGTTCCTCAAGCGGCTCGAGCATGAGTATGCACTCAAATCCGAACTCGACCGCGCGTGGGCGGCGCGGCCGGTCGAACTCGTCGCTAATAGCCATCGCACGACGCTGGTGCTCGAGGATCCCGGTGCTGAACCGCTCGATCGAATGATTGGTCGCCCGCTGGCAATCGCGGACGCATTGCGCATCGCGATCGGATGCGCGTGGGCGCTCCGCAACGTGCATGACCGGGGTCTCGTCCATAAAGACATCAAGCCGGCCAATGTCTTGGTGGACGTGCGCAGTGGCGGCGTCTGGCTGACCGGCTTTGGTTTTGCCTCGCGCGTCCCGCGCGAGCGTTCCGATCCCCAAGCACCGGAGGTGATCGCCGGAACACTTCCCTACATGGCGCCGGAGCAGACCGGCCGCATGAACCGTTCGGTCGATGCGCGCAGCGATCTCTACAGCTTTGGGGTCACGCTCTACGAGCTGCTTACGGGCGAGCTGCCCTTCGCCGCGTCCGATCCGATGGGATGGGTTCACTGCCACATCGCGCGCCGGCCGGTCCCGCCGAGCGAACGAAGGAGCACCGTGCCGGCGCCGCTCTCGGCGATCGTGATGAAGCTTTTGGCGAAGACCGCCGAGGAGCGCTACCAGACGGCTGCGGGCGTCGAGGCCGATCTCCGTCACTGCCTGGCTCAGTGGGAGTCGCACGCCAGTGTCGACCCGTTCCCGCTCGGCGCGCACGACGCGTCGGGCCGATTGCTGATGCCGGAGCAGCTGTACGGCCGGGAGCGGGAGATCGGCATCCTGCTCGCGGCGTTCGACCGGGTAGTGGCGACCGGCAGACCCGAGTTGGTGCTCGTGTCGGGGTATTCCGGGATCGGGAAGTCCGCGGTCGTCCAAGAGCTGCACAAGGCGCTCGTCGCGCCGCGCGGGCTCTTCGCGTCCGGGAAGTTCGACCAATACAAACGCAACGTCCCGTACGCCACACTTGCCCAAGCCTTTCAAACTCTGCTCCGATACATTCTCGCGCAGAGCGATGCGGAGCTCGTCCGTTGGCGGGACGCTCTGCGCGAGGCACTGCGCGACAACGGTGAGCTCATGGTGAACCTCGTTCCCGAGCTGGAGCTGGTGATCGGCAAACAGCGGCCCGTCGCGGAGCTGCCGCCTCAGGAGGCGCATCACCGCTTCCAGATGGTGTTCCGGCGCTTTCTGGGCGTCTTCGCGCGGGAGGAGCACCCGCTCGCGCTGTTTCTCGACGATTTGCAGTGGCTCGATACGGCGACACTCGACCTGCTCGAGTCCGTGATCGCGGATGCGGAAGTGCGCCATCTGCTGCTCATCGGGGCGTACCGGGACAACGAGGTCGGCCCCGGGCACCCGTTGCTGCGGACGCTCGAGACGATCCGCGGCGCCGGCGCGAGGGTGCAGGAGGTCGTGCTGGCGCCGCTCGGGCTCGATGATACCGGCCAGCTCGTCGCCGAGGCGCTGCGTTGCGAGCCGGAGCGCGCGCGGCCGTTAGCGGAGCTCGTGCAGGAGAAGACCGTCGGGAATCCGTTCTTCGCGATCCAGTTCTTTACGGCATTGGCCGAGGAAGAGCTGCTCGCGTTCGACTCCGTCGCGCTTGCGTGGCACTGGGACATCGCTCGCATCCGCGCCAAGAACTACACCGATAACGTCGTGGAGCTCATGGCCGCCAAGCTGAAGCGGTTTTCCACCGGCACCCAGGAGGCGCTCACACAGCTCGCGTGTCTGGGCAATGCGGTCGATTGCGCGACCTTGACCTTGGTCCTCGGGGAAACGGAGGACGCGCTCGACACCGCCTTTCGGGAAGCGGTCCAAGCCGGGCTCGTGTTCCGCCATGAGAACGCCTACAGATTCTTGCACGACCGGATTCAGCAGGCGGCGTATACCCTGATTCCCGACGAGCGTCGTGCCGACATCCACCTGCGCATCGGCCGTGTGCTGCTGGCGAGCATGACGGCGGAGCAGCTCGCAGAGCATCTGTTCGACGTCGCGGACCAGCTCAATCGCGGCGCCGCGCTGTTGGTCGAACGGGACGAGAAAGCGCAGGTGGCGACGATCGATCTGCGCGCCGGATGCAAGGCCAAGGCCTCGGCGGCGTATGCGTCGGCGCGCGCGTATTTTTCGGCCGGCATGGCGCTGTTGGACGAGGGAGACTGGAACCGGCACCATGAGCTGGCGTTCAGCTTGTGGCGAGAACGCGCGGAGAGCGAGTTTCTCACTGGGAACCTCGAGCAGGCGGAGCAGCTGATTGGTGAGTCGCTGCGGCGCGCGGCTTCGAACGTCGAATACGCGGACGCCTGCAGCGTGAAGGTCCAGCTGCACGTCGTAAAGGCCGAGTACCCCCAAGCGGTCGAGAGCGCGCTGGGGTGCCTGCGCCGGTTCGGCATCGACCTCCCGGGACACCCGACGATGGAGCAGGTTAAGGCCGAATACGAGACGGTGTGGCGGAACCTCGAGCGGCGTCCCATCGAGAGTCTGATCGAACTGCCGATGATGAGCGATCCGGAACTGCAGGCCGCGATGCAGGTGCTCTCGGCGCTCACGTCTCCCGCGTACTTTACCGACCTTCATCTCTGCTGCCTGCACCTGTGCCGCATGGTGAACATCAGCATGCAGCACGGAGTTTGCGGTCCATCCGCCCACAGCTGTGCGTTTCTCGGGTTTTTCCTGGGCCCGCTCTTTCACCGGTACGGCGAGGGGTATCGTTTCGCCCAGCTTGCATGCGACTTGGTCGAGAAGCACGGCTTCATCGCGTTCCAGGGACGAGTCTACTTCGCGATGGGAACGGTTGCGTTCTGGACGCAGCCGATCGGGACCGCCATCGAGTCCATGCAGGTGGCGTTTCGCACCGCGATCGAGACGGGTGATCTGACCTTTGCGTGCTACGGTCTCATGCAGTCGGTCACTGGCCTTCTGCTGCGGAACGATCCGCTCGACGCGGTGTGGCGCGAATCGGAGATGGCGCTCGATTTCGCCCGCGAAGCCAAGTTCGGCGACACCGCGGAGATCATCCGAAGTCAGCAACGCTTCATCGCCAACATGCAGGGACGGACCGCGAACTTCTCCACCTTCAGCGACGCGCAGTTCGACGAAGCGGCGTTCGAGGCGCAACTGACCGCGGACCGGTTGCCCTTGATGATCTGCTGGTACTGGATCCTCAAACTGAAGGCGCGGTTTCTCTCAGGCGACTACGCCGAGGCTCTCGCGGCAGCCGATCGGGCGAAGCCGCTCCTCTCGGCCGCGGCCGCTCGAATCCAGCTGCTCGACTATTTCTACTACACGGCGCTGACCGTAGCGGCACTCTGTGAGGACGCCTCTGACGACGAGCGAAGCCGCTGGCGCGAACTCCTGACGAAGCACGGCGAACAGCTGCGCGAGTGGGCCGAAACCTACCCTCCGACGTTCGCCGACAAGTACGCGCTCGTCTCCGCCGAGATTGCGCGCCTCGAAGGGCGTGACGCCGACGCGATGCGGCTCTACGAAACGGCCATCGTCTCGGCTCGCGAGAGCGGCTTCGTGCAGTTCGAGGGGCTCGCCCACGAGATTGCCGCAAGATTTTTTACAGCCCGCGGGTCGACGACCGCCGGCCGAGCACATCTGAAAGCGGCACGCGGCTGCTATCTGCGCTGGGGGGCACTGGGGAAAGTACGGCAGCTCGACCAGCGCAACGGAGAACCGAGCGAGGAATCAGGGACGTCTGCATCGCCCGCGACGATCGACGCGCCCGTCGAGCAGCTGGACGTCGGGACGGTGGTCAAGGCCTCGCACGCGGTGTCGGGTGAGATCGAACTCGGCCGGGTGATCGAGACGCTCATGGGGATCGCCGTCGAGCACGCGGGGGCCGACCGTGGCCTGCTCATCCTTTTCCCGAGCGACGAGTCACGGATCTCGGCGGAAGCGACTACGGGCCACGGTGCGGTTGAGGTGACGCTGCGGCGCGCGCCCGTGACGCCCGCCGAGCTTCCCGAATCCGTGCTTCACTACGTGATCCACACGCGGGAGAGCGTGATTCTCGACGACGCTGCCGCGTCGACGTTGTTCTCGGCCGACGCGTACCTGCAGCGGCGGCGGCCCCGATCCGTGCTCTGTCTCCCGTTGATCAAGCAGACCAAACTCGTCGGCGCACTCTATCTCGAGAATACGTTGACGCCGCGCGCCTTCACCTCGAGCCGCATCGCGGTGCTGGAATTGCTGGCCTCGCAGGCCGCGATCTCGTTGGAGAACGCGACCCTCTATTCCACTCTGCGGTACAGCGAGAGTTTCCTAGCTGAAGGACAGCGGATCAGCCACACCGGCAGTTGGGGCTGGAACGTTGCGACGGGAGAACGGGCCTGGTCAGATGAGACGTTCCGCATCTTGGGCTACGATCCGGGCGTCGCTCCCACCCGGGAGATGGTGTCTGGACGCATCCATCCGGAAGATGCACGTTTCGTGCAACGGTGCTTCGATCGAGCGGCACGTGCCGGAGAAGGCTTCGACCTCGAAGCGCGATTGCTGATGCCGGATGGGTCCGTCAAATACGTCCATCTCGTCGCCCAAGCGACACGGGACCAACGAGGGCAGCTTGAATTCATCGGGGCGTTGATGGACGTCACCGCAGCCAAACGCGCGGAGGAGGACCTGCGCACGGCGCAGGCAGACCTCGCCAATGTCTCGCGCGTGACCGCGCTGACCGAGGTGTCCGCGTCGATAGCGCACGAGGTGAACCAACCGATCACCGCGGTCGTCAGTAACGCGGAAGCCTGCTGGCGCTGGCTCGAGTCGAGCGCTCCCAACATGGACGAGGTGCGCGGTGCGGTCCAAGCCATCATCAAGAGCGGGCATCGAGCGGGCGAAATCGTACGGCGCGTACGTGCGTTGGCGAACAAGACCGAGACCCCAAAAGCGACACTGGACATCAACGAGATCGCAAACGAGGCAGTCACGCTCGTCCAGCACGAGCTTTCCCGGCATCGCGTGTCGCTGCGCATGGACCTTGCGGCCGTCTTGCCTCTGGTCTACGGCGATCGGATCCAGCTGCAGCAAGTGCTCGTCAATCTGATGAACAACAGCATCGAAGCAATGCATCCGCAAACGGATGGGCAACGCAAATTGGTGATCCGAACGCACCAGGACGAGAAGCGTCAGGTGCTCGTCGCGGTGCAGGACTTCGGCGTCGGCATCAGCGCCGACAACGCGGACGAGTTGTTCGAGCCGTTCTTTACCACGAAATCCGGCGGGATGGGCATGGGACTCGCGATCTGCCGCTCCATTATCGAAGCGCACGGGGGACGACTGACCGCCTCCGATAACGTCGGGCCGGGTGCGACGTTTGCATTCGTCCTGCCGCCCTACGAGCGGGGAGCGCCATCATCAGCGTCGCTACGCACAATGCCTGAAACGTGACACCGGTATTGCTAGTCGCTTCGCGAGCGTCGCGCCTACGAGAGCGCGAGAGACGCGAGCTCTGCAACTGCTCCAAGGACGGCGATATCAGAGGCGGTATGAGAATGTTGTCCCAGCTCATGCGCGGTATAGAGGGCACCGGTGAAGCCGGTACGCGATTGCACGCGAGCGTAGAGTCCGGCGATTCCAGCAACTCGATGGTGCGCGCAAGCCTTTTGGGCCTCTCGTTGTACCGCGAGCGGCCAGAGGTCCGGCGTACCGACATCCCCGGCGTTTACCAACCGCGAGTAGAGGTTGCTGCCGTCACGTGAGCCCATCGTCAGAAGAACGCCGTCCGCGAACTCTCCCATAACCTTTGCAACCTTGCTCCGATCCTGCTTCTCATCGACTGATCGAGACTCCCAAAGGCCGGATTCGTGACGACGGGTCGACCTGACCAGGAGGGCAGCGCCGGACCACTCAGCAATTTGCTCGCTCGCGGTCGTAAGCACATCGTCGGCGGATGTCGCTACGAATAGCCGTCTTGAGAGCGACCGTAGGCGCGCGAAGGCCTCGACTGCCGCAATCGAATCGTCCCGCAGGTGCGTTCGCCCCAACTCCGGCACCGCCAAACGAAACAGTCGTCCTCGCTCCTCGGCCGTAACCATGAGTACGTCCGCCAGGCGATCGATCAAGCTCGCCGAGGTTCGATGCGGCACCGCCGATTCGAGCGCGGCATACCACTCGCGGCTGACCCCAATCGCCTCGGCCAGCTCCTGCTGGCTCACAGCCTTTCCGAGTCGCCCAGGGAACCGCTCGTATGGCCCGAGATCGCGCACGTCGGGGTCGATGCGTTGTCGAAGGAACCGGAGAAAGACTGCAAGCTCCGGACGAGGCTCAGCGCCTTGCGGGAGCGTTCGTCTTCGGGACAGATTCATAAGCTATCGCACGTCATCCCCGACCGGTGGTCCGCCTCGACACGCCCGGGTCGCATCGTACGCGGAGACCCGTGCGCCGCGCACCTGTGCGGGATCACGCTCGCGTTGACATTTGTCACGCCGT
>JAQBPM010000427.1 GCA_028287525.1 Vulcanimicrobiota bacterium
CGCTGTTCACGTTCATCGACGACAAACGCGCCGCCAACGCCTCACGCGCGATCTACGAGTCGGTGCTCGAGACCGTGCGCGAAGGGATCGCCACCAGCGACCTCGGCGGCCACGCCTCCACCACCGATTTCACCGACGGCGTGATCGCCAAGGTGAAAACGAAGCTCGACGTCTGGGCATCGCTCTAAGCGTGCGACGTCTGCTCGGAGCCGCGGCGCTGGCGGCGATGCTGACGGGCGGCGCATTCGCGCCGTCGCGGGCGCAAGGTGCCGGCGCGGAGGCGATCGCGCTCGACGTCGACGCATCCGACGCCGTGCAAGGGATCGTGCGCGTCCACGAACGCCTGCCCGTATCGGCCGGCCCGCTGACGCTGGTGTATCCGAAATGGATCCCCGGCGAGCACGCGCCGAACGGTCCGATCGCGAACTTGGCGGGGCTGCACGTGCGCGCCGGCAGGACGGTGCTGCCATGGCGCCGCGATCCAGTCGATCTCTTTGCGTTCCACCTCGACGTGCCGTCCGGAGCGGGCGCACTGGACGTCGACTTCGAGTATCTCGGCGCGCAGCAGGGCCTCAACAGCACGGCGCGTTTTTCGACCCCGAACCTCTTCACGCTGACCTGGAACAAGGTCGTGCTGACGCCGGCCGGCCGCGACGACGCGGCGGTGGTGCTCGCGCCGTCGCTACGCCTGCCGTCGCCGGCGTGGCGCTACGCCACAGCGCTCGAAACGGCGTCTGCGAACGGCGCGACGCTGCGCTTCCGCCCGGTTTCACTAGAGACACTGGTCGACTCGCCGCTCGACGCGGGGATCAACGAGCGCGTCTTCGATCTCGGCGCGTGGGACGGCGCACCGGTGACGCTCGCCGCGTTCGCCGACACGCCGGAGCAGCTCGCCGCCGGCGACGCCACCGTCGAGAAGCTGCGCGCGCTCGTGACGCAGATGCACGCGCTGTATCGGCATCGTCATTGGAACCACTACACGTTCTTGCTGACGGTGAGCGACGTGATGCCGGGGCAAGGCGTCGAGCACCATCAGTCGAGCGACAACGGGACGCAGGGCAAATACCTCACTGACGACGACGCGTTCGCCGCCGGCGCCGACCTGCTCGCGCACGAGTTCAACCATTCGTGGGACGGCAAGTACCGCCGCCCGTTCGATCTCGCGACCCCGAACCTGCAGGCGCCGATGATCGACGACCTGCTCTGGGTGTACGAAGGGATGACGCAGTTCTACGGTGACCTGCAGGCCGAGCGCGCGGGGATGCGCACGCAGCAGCAGTGGCTCGACGGTCTCGCGCTCAGCGACGCGAGCTACGTGACCCAACACGGACGCGGGTGGCGGTCGCTCGAGGACACCGCCACGTCGTCGTCGTTCCTGTACGGAGCGCGCGGCCCGTGGGCGTCGGAGCGCCGCAGCGTCGACTACTACGGCGAAGGCGAGCTGCTGTGGCTCGACGCCGACGTGACGATTCGCCGGCTCACGCACGGCGCGCGTTCGCTCGACGACGTCGCGCGCGCGTTCTTCGGGGGCGCCGCGAACGGTACGCCCTCGGTTCTCACGTACCGGCGCGCCGACGTGATCGCGGCGCTGAACGACGTCGCGCCGTACGACTGGGGCGCGTTCTTCGCGCAGCGGGTCGACGCGGTCGCACCGCAGCCGCCCGATCCGTTCACACCCGGCGGGTATCGGCTGGTGTTCACCGAGGCGCCTTCGGCCTTCGAGACGATCGCGAACGAACGCCGCAAGCAGGTCGATCTGCGTTACTCGCTCGGCCTCGCCGTCGGCACGGATGGCACGATCGCCGACGTGCTGCCCGACTCGGTCGCCTTCCGCGCGGGCGTCGGGCCCGGCGAAAAAATCGTCGCGATGAACGACCGAAGCTTCGGCGACCGCAAGACCTGCGACGCCGCGCTGCGCGCCGCGCGCGACGGCACGCCGCTGCGCCTGCTGCTCACCGCCGGGAACGTGTACCGCACCGTCGCACTCGCGTACCGAGGGGGGCCGCGTTACCCGCATTTCGAACGCATCCCCGGCACCGAAGACGTGCTCGGTGCGATCGCGAAGCCGTTGCAGACCACCGGAGGCCCATGATGAGCCCTCTTCCTTCCGTCGTCGCCCTGCTCGTCGCGTCGACCACCGTCGCTCAGGTCGTTCCCGGCGCGTCGCCGGTGCCTGCACCGACGGTGAGCGCGCAGGTCTTGCCGGAGATCGGCCGCGTCAAGACGGCGTCGCCCGTGTGCACCGCGATCCGCGATCTGGTCGTGCCGTCGCTGCAGGCCGTGCACCGTGCCAACGTCCGCTATGCGGAAGTCGGCGTGCGCCTCCATCGGTACGTGCAGATCGTCGACAACGAGGACTACAAGAAAAATAACGTCTACCGGCAGGGCGCGCTCGGGCAGCTCGACATCGATACGACCGTGCTCAAGCGCGAGGTGCTCGCGATCGACAAGGCCCTCGGCGATGCGCGGCTGTCGGAGGATGCGAGCGCCAACGACAAGGCGATCGCGACGTTACGCGATCAGCTCGAAAAATTGTACGTCGCGCAGTCGACCCGGGTGAATCTTCTCCAGGAGTACGTCATCCGCGAGCGGGTCGCCGTCAACAAGGCCGACTTCCCGGGCGATGCGTTCGGGGGGCCGAACGCCCCCGCGCAAGCGGCGCCGACCCCGGTCCCCGGCACGGTTGAGCCGCCGCGCGGAATGCCGCAGTTCCACGGGATGGCGTTCGCCGATGCTCAGGCGATTGACACCTGGGTGCATGACGCGAGCGCGTACGCCCACGCGCCCGAGGGCGATGCGGCCCGCGCCTTCGCGCGGGTCGCGCAGCAGCGCTGCCGTTAGGTCAGGGCGTGCTGCTCGGCGCCGGTGAGGGTGCCGTCGCCGGCAGGTTCTTTAGCTCGGCAGTAGCAGCGTCGACGACCAGCTGAGCGACTGCTTGGTACCGGGACGAGCGGTTGTTAGTTTGGATCGTGACGCCGGGGTCGACGCCGTGGGTAGAGGCGGACCAGCCCACCACGTCGGCGGCCATCGTGCGATCGCGAAGGAGTTCACGCCGGGCGTCGTCATAGCGCTTCATCGCGATCAGCGCGCGGGCAGCGAGCACGCCGAACTGCGCCTCACGCGTCGTCGCGTAGTGCGTCCCGGGCTCGATGTCCTGGGCGCCGAGGCGCAACTTTGCGCAGACGTCATAAGCATCGGCCGCCGCTCGCGCGACGGTGTAGATCTGCTGCGGGTCGGCCCCCGTCGTGAGGCTCTGTACCGCGATCACCTTCGAGGTCGCTTCCGGGCAGAGCTGGTCGGAGAATGGCGGCGGCTGCGCGGCGAAAGCCGCGGGTGAAGACGCCAAGCAGGCGGCACCTGCGATGAGGAAGAGGGCGATTGTTCGCACCCCGAGGGGTGCGCTCTCGGCCGTCGCTCCGCCTGCCCTATGCCTTTGTCTGAGGAAACCCTTACAAGAATTGTGCTTCTGCAGCAGGCTTTAGGCAGGTTCTACGGCTTCTTCCGTAGATTTTACAAGGCAATCTTAAGCTCATTCTAAGCTGACTGAGCCTGAGATTGGCGGATGTGTCGCGTGGAGGGCGATCGTCTCGTCTACCTTTTTACTGTCCATGAGGTGACACGTGCTTTCTCCTATCGGAAAGCGTGGAATGACGGCGTGCTGGCGGACCTATTTCAGTCTGGCGCTAGCGATCGTCTTCATCCTGTGCTCCCTACCGGTCTCGGCTCAGACGACGACCGGTACGCTCTCGGGTACCGTAACCGGCGATAAGGATGCGCCCCTCGCCGGTGTCGCAATTTCCGCGATCTCGCCGTCGCAGCGTTATTCTACGACGACGAACGCGCAAGGTTTCTTCTCACTCACCGGCATCGTGCCGGACACCTACGTCGTGACCTACACGGCGGCGGGCTATCAAGTGTTCTCGCTTCCCGGCGTGACCGTCTCCATCGGTCAAGCCGTCGCGATCAGCGAGCACTTGCAGCGAACGCTCAAGACCATCGGCGGCGTCTCCGCCCGCAGTCAGGGCTCGGCGTTCCAGCCCCAGCAGACACAAGACACCTATACGGTCGGCACGCAGCAGATGTCGACGATCCTCGGCAAGAACAACGCCACGAGCGAATCCAGTTTGCTCGCGGCGATTCCGGGCGCGTCGTTCGACTCCAGCGGCTACCCCGTTCTGCGCGGCGGCCGCGAGAACGAGGAAGGCTTTCAGTTCGAAGGCATCCCGTACGTCGATCCGTTCACGAACCAGTTCGTCAACTCGCTGACCCTCAACGGCGCAGCGCAGTTCCAGGTGACGCCGGGTGCCGGCGACGCCTCAAACGGCAACGCGGGTACCGGCGCGATCAACATCGTCGCCAAGCGCGGTACGAACCCGCCGTTCGGTCAACTCGAGGGTGACGTCTACGCCGGGCGTTCGCAGCAGTTCGCGCGCGCCGAGTACGGCTACGCCAGCCCCACCGGGAAGATCTCGACCTACACCGCGTTTCAGCGCGATCACACCGGGTCGGTCCAATACGGTCCGGGCGGAAGCGACGCGCTGCTGCTCGGCCGGCTCTACGCCGGCCGCAACAACCAGCTGGGCACGGATTTCATCGAGAACGCCGTGTACCGGTTCGGAAAAGACAACAGCCAGTCGTTCCAGTTCTTCTATGAGAA
>JAQBPM010000481.1 GCA_028287525.1 Vulcanimicrobiota bacterium
TGCGCCACGTGAAGTCCAACGGCGTCGCGATCGCGCGCGACGGCGTCTCGCGCGGCATCTGCGCGGGCCAGACGAACCGCGTCAGCGCGGTCCAGATCGCCGCGCACCGTGCACACGACTTCGCGCAAGGCGCGGCTTGCGCGAGCGACGGCTTCTTCCCGTTCGCTGATGGTCTGCTCGCCGCAGCCGACGCTGGCTGCACCGCCGTCATCGCCCCGCAGGGCTCGATCCGCGACGCCGAAGTGATCGCCGCCGCCGACGAACGCAACATCGCCCTCGTCTTTTCGACCTACCGGTACTTCTTGCACTAGCGCCATGATCAACTTCATCATCAGGTTGGTCGGCTATGCGCTGCTGCTGGGGGTGGCGTCGCGGATCGCGCAGACGCTGTGGTCGAACGAGGGTCTCGACGGCAACGCCATCCTGCAGCCATTCCACGATGAGGGGATCACGGTGCTGCTGCTTGCGCCCGTCGTGCTGGCGTTGCTCGGCGTCGGCATCTTGCGGGGCGTGTGCCTCTTCCTCGGCTGCGCGCTGGCCGGCGCCGCGATCACCGCGCCCTTCGTCATCGCGCGCGTCACCGGAGGATAAACGCGGTCCGTCATTCTGGACTTGCCCCGGTTTCACACGTGGAGGCGCCGCGACCTCGGCGGATCGCACTCAGGGGAATCGTCTTGCGGGCTTTCCACCGCTTGGCAGCCAGGTGCGCCTGGTCACGGACCGAGGCCCCGCTGTCTTCACCCGCGGTATCACCACCGAACCCTGTCGTGATACGCAGCGCGCCACTGAGTAGTACACTCTTGACACGGCAAGCAAAGCCGAGATCCAACAGGAGACCATCATGAGCGAAAACGTCAATCGTCAGCTCGACGATTTACAACAGCGAGTAGCGAACTTGAAGGCGTCTGTAGCAAGCGCGGAGCGTGAGACCGCCGAGCAAGTCCAGGCACGCGTCGAAAAAGCCCAGGCCGATGCGAAGGCTGCCCAGGATGAAGTTGCTGCCACCGCGCGGCAAGCGTCTGACGAGGCTTCCAACTCATGGACTGCGCTCAAACAAGACATGAAAGCGCGAGTCCAGGCTCTCCACGACCGAGTCCAGGCGAGACACCGGCAGCTCGACGCAAAGATGGCCGAGAACGACGCGGAATGGGCCGAAGGCGATGCGGAAGATGCGATTTCTTTCGCCCGGTGGGCGATCGATAACGCCGGTGTGGCCGTGCTGAGTGCGGTAAAGGTGCGGCTACGGGCGAACGCCCAGGCGGCCGGTCGTTCCTAAACTCGGGCAAGGCTCGGCGTTCAACTATCCAGCGAGTGACCCCAGCCCGGTATCACGAGCGCTCGGCTATTACACGGTCGTCGCACCGAATTGATCCCGGGCGTTCACTCCTAGCGCGCCGCATCCGCGGCGCGCCGGCGCGGTTCTCATGGACGTGTCCCCGCGCGCTGTGACGAATCTCGTCCTCATCGTTCTCATCGCGCTCGGCTGGGGTCTGCTCGGGCCTGCCAGCAAGGTGCTCTTCGCGGCCGAGCCGGGCGTCTTCGACGGATTCACCGTGGCCGTCGCGCGCGCGGCGTGGTGTCTGCCGATCTTTCTGATCGGTTTGGGCGTCGCGTGGCGGCTGGAACGGCCGCGGCTCGATACAGGGCGCTGGCTCGCGCTGATCGGCGCGGGCGTGCTGTTCGGCCTCGCGATCAGCGTGCTGTTCTCGGTCGCCGCGCAGCACACGTCAGTCGCGCACATCTCGTTTCTGATCGGCCTCTCGCCGGTGACGAACACCATCGCCGCCGCGCTCGCGTTCCGCACGCGGCTGCATCGCCGCGACTGGACAGCGCTCGTGCTCGGCGTGCTCGGCGTCTCGCTGCTCGCGCTCACGCACTCCAGCGATCGCTCCGGCGTCGTCGGCGATCTGCTGATGGTCGGGTGGCTGGCGGCCTTCGCGGTATACGCCGTGGCGCTGCGCTACGTCGGCGCTCGGGTTAGCACGATGTTCCTGATCTGCACAATCGGCGTGGTGTCGATGTCAACGTTGCTTGCGGTCGGCATCGCCCTGGGTTGGACGCGCGGAATCGATCACGTCACCGACAGTCCGGCAATCGCCGGCTGGTTCTTCGGCGAGATCGTGCTCGGTTCGACCCTGATCGCGCAGCCCGCTTTCACCGCGGCGGTTCGCCGCATGGGCGTCGCGCTTGCGACGATCGGCTCCGAATACACGGCGCTAGCGGTCGGGATCGTCGCGTCGCTGGCGGCTCACGAAGCGTGGACGCCGCTCACCGTCGTCGCCGGCGCGGTGCTCTGCGCTGCGCTGACCGCCACGTTCGCTCCGATCCCGTGGCTCAACACTCCGGAGCGGCGAGCGGCCTGACGCTACTCCGTGCCGCGGATCCGTTCGATCGGATCGACGCTGGGCACATCGCCGTCGTCGCCGCCGTGACGCCGGCCGGTGCGCTGCAAACCGATCGCTTGGTAGTACCGTTCGAGCGCAGCGGCCATTCCGCGGCGCTTCTTCTCGTCGGG
This sequence comes from Vulcanimicrobiota bacterium, assembly GCA_028287525.1. Taxonomy (GTDB): domain Bacteria; phylum Vulcanimicrobiota; class Vulcanimicrobiia; order Vulcanimicrobiales; family Vulcanimicrobiaceae; genus Vulcanimicrobium. The sequence goes on from JAQBPM010000481.1 coordinate 2,516, forward strand.
CTGCCCGGCGGCGGCGACCCGCTGCCAGAGTTCTTGTTCGCGCTCGGGATCGTTCACGGAAGCCTCCGCTCGGTGCGACCGCGGGAAGCGGCCACGGTTTGCGCGTACCCGTCAGCATGCCTCGCTACCTGCATACCTCGATCTTCGTGAGCGACATGGACGCCTCGATCGACTTCTATACGAACAAAATGGGGCTCAAGCTGCTCGGCGGCCCGCATCACTATCCGGGGAATGCCGACATGGCGTTCGTTGGCTCGAGCTGGGATGCGTACATCGAGCTCGTCTACGATCTCGAAGACCATCCGCCGTACGAGCTCGGCAACCGCTACGAGCATCTCGCGCTGGAAGTTGACGGCGATCTCCCCGCCGTCATCGAACGGCTGCGCGCGCAGGGCGTCAAGATCGTCAAGGAGCCGAAGAAGTCGCCCGGCGGTACGCGCGCGATCGCGTTCGTCGAAGATCCCAACGGCATCCCCGTCGAACTGTTGGAACCGCGCGAGGGTCCGATCACCTAAAGCGCATCTTCGCATTCGTTACGGGAGACGAATCGTGGCCAAGCTGATCTACTCCTCGATCGCCTCGCTCGACGGTTACGTCGCGGACGAGGGCGGCAATTTCGACTGGGCTGCGCCGGACGAGGAGGTGCACGCCTACGTCAACGACCTCGAGCGGCCCGTCGGCACCTACCTATACGGACGCCGGATGTACGACGTGATGCTCGCTTGGGAGAACGCGCACACGTTCGCCGACCAGCGCCCCGTGATGCGGGACTTCGCGCAAATATGGCAGGCCGCCGACAAGATCGTGTACTCCAAGACGCTGGAGTCGGTATCGAGCGCGAAGACCCGGATCGAGCGAGACTTCGACCCTGAAGCGATCAGGGAGATGAAAGCGCGAGCGAGTCGTGACATCACCGCCGGCGGTCCCGACCTCGCTGCCCAAGCGTTCGAGGCGGGGTTGGTCGACGAGCTCCGCCTCTTCGTCGTGCCCGTCCTGGTGGGCGGCGGCACGCGATCCCTCCCCGACAACGTTCACCTCAACCTCGAACTGCTGGACGAACGGCGCTTCCGCGGCGGCGTGGTGTATCTGAACTATCGCACGAGCGAGAGCACCCGCCCGTAGACGGCGTCTCGTTCCGCATCGCCGGCGGCGCGCGGCAGCGCGACGACGGCGCTCGGATCTGCGAACGCGCCGAGCGTTTCAACCGTCCGCTGCAGCGCGACGCCGTCGGCGCTCTCGTTCACCAAAATCGCTGCGAGCGGCAGACCGCGGCCCCGCAGCACCTCGACGCACGTCAACGTGTGGCTGATCGCGCCGAGGTAGCTGCCGGCGATCAGCAAGATCGGAACGTTCAGTCGCGCGATCCAGTCGAGCACCGTCCGGCGCTCGTCGAGCGGAACCATCAGCCCGCCGACCCCTTCGATGAGGACGGTCGCGTCCGGTTCGGCGGAAATTTCTTGCCGGCAGAACGCGACGACCTCATCGAGATCGACGGAGCGGCCTTCGGCTCGCGCCGCCATGTTCGGCGAGAGCGGTGCGGCATACCGCCAGGGGGAAATCGCGGCGATCGCGTCGTCGCAAAGAGGGATGCCGAGCGCATCCAGTAAGAGGGCCGAATCGCTCGCGGGGGCGGTCACCGCATCAAACCCGCTGATCACCGGTTTGAGCGCGCGCACGGGGCGTAGTGCCGCGCGGAGATGTCGGATCAAGCCCGCACAGACAAACGTCTTCCCGATTTCCGTTCCGGTGCCGGTGACGAAGAACGCAGGCATTCTAGGCGGCAGCGACGCGGCGCATCGCGTCGGCGAGCACATCGACGTCACCTTCGTCGTGTCCGGAGCTGAAGGTCACGCGCAAGCGCGCCGTCCCGGCTGGAACCGTCGGCGGGCGAATCGCGACGACCAGAAAGCCCTCCTCCTCCAGCCTTTGCTGCGCCGCGACGGCGCTGCGCGCGTCACCGACGACGAGCGGAACGATCGCGCCGGCGGGCTCGGGGAGCGCCAAGCGTGCCGCGAAACGCCGTGCGAGCGCGATCGGGCGCGCGACCAGCTCGGCGTCGCGCACGATGAGGTCGAGCGCCGCGATCGCAGCGGCGACGGTCGCCGGCGGCAGGCTCGTGGAGTAGACGAACGAGCGCGCGCGGTTCTTGATCAGCTCGATGACGGCGCGCGAGGCGCAGACGTAGCCGCCGTAACTTCCTACGGCTTTGGAAAGCGTGCCCATCTGCAGCGGAACCTGCACCGCTGCGTCGTGCGCAAACGCCGATCCGCGCCCGCCGCCGACGACGCCCAGTCCATGCGCGTCGTCGCTGAGCAGCCATGCGTCGAAGCCGGCAGCGAGCTTCGCGAGCGCCGGCAAGGGAGCGAGATCGCCGTCCATGGAGAAGACGCCTTCGGTGAGAACGAGCGCGCGCGCGTGAGCGGCCCGATGCTCGCGCAGCAGGCGCGCGAGGTCGTCGACGTCGTTGTGCCGGTAGACGTGGGTTGCCGCCCCGCTCAGCCGAGCTCCGGACCACATCGAGGCGTGTGCCAATTCGTCCACGAGCACGAGATCGTCGCGTCCGCACAGTGCGCCGGTGATGCCGGCGTTGGCGAGATATCCGGAGCCGAAAACGCAGGCGGCTTCGGTGCCCTTGATCGCCGCCAGACGCTCTTCGAGCTCGGTGTAGAGCGGATGATTACCGGTCATCAGATACGAACCACCGCCGCCTGTCCCATATCGCTGTATCGCCGCCGCAGCCGCCGCGCATACCGTAGGGTGGATGCTCAATTGCAGATAGTCGTTCGAGGAGAACGAGAGCAAGCGCCGGCCGTTGCGCATGACCCACATCCCACCGCAACGTTCCGTCACGTGCGAAGAGCGACGCAGATCACGGCGAGCGAGTTCCGCGAGCTTCTCCGTTGCGTAGCCCTCCAGGCTTTTCATACTCGCCGTCTGCTCAGGAGCTGACCCGATCATCATGTCGCAAATGTTGTACCATACTCGTGATCTCGCGCAATTTGCCGAGTGGGGCGTTCCTCGCCACGACTGGACGCGCGAAGAAGTGCGCACGCTCTTCTCGCTGCCCCTGCCGGAACTGATCTTTCGCGCGCAGCTGGCGCACCGGGCGTCGTTCGCGCCGGACGTGGTACAGATCTCCACGCTGCTCTCGATCAAGACCGGCGGCTGTCCGGAGGACTGCGCCTATTGCCCGCAGAGCGCGCGTTACGACACCGCACTCCCCGCCACCGGTCTGCTCGATTTGGAAACGGTGCTCGCCGCGGCACAAGATGCGAAAGACGCGGGAGCGACGCGGTTCTGCATGGGCGCCGCGTGGCGCTCGCCGCGAGATCGGGATCTCGAGCGCGTCTGCGCGCTGGTCGAAGGCGTGAAGGGCCTCGGCCTCGAGACGTGCGTGACGCTGGGGATGCTCACCGCCTCGCAGTCGGAGCGGCTCAAGGCCGCGGGACTCGACTACTACAATCACAACCTCGATACGTCGCCCGAATTCTACGGCAACGTCATCAGCACGCGCACGTACGACGATCGGCTGCAGACGCTCGCGCACGTGCGCGACTCGGGGATCAACGTCTGCTGCGGCGGGATCGTCGGACTCGGCGAATCTCCCGAGGACCGCGTCGGGATGATCGCAACGCTGGCGACGCTGCCGCAGCATCCCGAGAGCGTGCCGATCAACCTTCTCGTGCGTGTGGAGGGGACGCCTTTGGCCGGGAACGACGATCTCGATCCGATAGAGTTCGTCCGAACGATCGCGGCGGCGCGCATCACGATGCCGAAGGCCGTCGTGCGCCTCTCCGCGGGCCGCGAACAGATGAGTGACGAGTTGCAGGCGCTGTGCTTTCTTGCCGGTGCGAACTCGATCTTTGCAGGTCCGAAGCTGCTCACGACGCCCAATCCCGAACCGGACGAAGACGCGCGCCTCTTCGCGCGGCTGGGGATGACGGCGCTGGCGACGTGACGCCTTCGGGGGCCGGCGAAGACTGGTTCGAGCGCGGATTCCCCCATCTGTGGATGCCGTACGCGCAGATGAAGACGAGCGCTCCGCCACTCGCCGTGCGGGAGACGCGCGGAAGCCGCATCGTGCTCGAAGACGGACGCGAGCTCGTCGACGGGATCGCGTCGTGGTGGACCGCGGCGCACGGCTACAACCACCCGCACATCGCGCAGGCGGTTCGGCGTCAGGTCGAGGTCATGCCGCACGTGATGTTCGGCGGACTGGTCCATCAGCCGGCGGCCGAACTCGCGGGCCGGCTCGCGGCACTCCTCCCCGGCGATCTCGAGCGCGTCTTCTTCTCGGAGTCCGGCTCCGTCTCGGTCGAAATCGCGATGAAGATCGCCGTGCAGTATTGGCGCAACCGGGGGTACCGGGGCCGTACGCGTTTCTTGGCCTTCAAGGGCGGATACCACGGTGACACGTTCGCGACGATGTCGGTGTGTGACCCGGAGATCGGGATGCACGCGCAATTCACCGGCGCGTTGTTGGAGCAGCCGATCGCCGAACTTCCGGCCGACGAAGAGCGGGCGCAGGCGTTTGAGGCCGTGCTGGCACGTCACGGGTCTTCGCTTGCGGCCATTCTCGTGGAACCGCTCGTCCAAGGAGCCGGCGGCATGCGCTTCCACGGACCCGCCGTTCTGCAGCGCCTGCGGCTGCTCGCCGACCGGTACGACGTGCTCCTGATCTTCGATGAGATCTTCACCGGATTCGGGCGCACCGGAACCTTGTTCGCGTGCGAGCAGGCCGGTGTCGTGCCGGACATCATCACGCTCTCGAAAGCGCTCACCGGCGGCACGCTTCCGCTCGCGGCGACCGTCGCACGCCGCGGTATCTTCGAGGCGTTCTGGTCGGACGATCCCTCGCATGCGCTGATGCACGGTCCGACGTACATGGGGAACGCGCTTGCCTGCGCGGCGGCAAACGCCTCGCTCGATCTTTTCGCCGGGGAGCCGCGGCTCGCGCAGGTCGCCCGCATCTCGGAGGGACTGCACGCGCTCGACGCGTGCCGCGAGATCCCGGGAGTGCGCGACGTGCGCGTGCTCGGCGCGCTCGGCGTCGTCGAGCTGGATCATATCGACGACCTGGGTGCGCTCAAAGCGCGTTTCATCGACGCCGGCGTGTGGGTGCGTCCGTTTCGCAACGTCGTGTATCTCGCGCCGTCGTTCACGATCGATCCCGATGATCTCGCGTTCCTCACCGGCACGGTCGTGCGGGTCGTCGCGCAACACGAGGGCCGGCAGCGGGCGGTGGGCGGCGTCGCGCCGAGGACACGAGACGAACGCTTGTTCGGCTAGACGAAGCGCCCTGCGGGCAAACGGAGCCGAACGGCGAAGCCCACGGGTCGACCGTGACTCCGATCAGCGCGCCGCGCGGCACCCAAGACATCTCTCCGCCAGAATCCGCCCGGTGGAACCGCCTCGAGAGCGATTGCCGCGACATCGCGCGGCGTTTTGGCTACGGCGACATCCGCACGCCGATCTTCGAGGCGACCGAGCTCTTCGAACGCGGCGTCGGCGAAACGACCGACATCGTCGAAAAAGAGATGTACACCTTTGTCGACAAGGGCGGGCGACGCATGACGCTCCGCCCGGAGCTCACGGCGGGTGCGGTGCGCGCGGTGCTGCAGCACAACCTGCTCGCGCAGGGCGCGCAGCGGCTGTACTACATCGGACCGTTTTTCCGCTACGAACGCCCGCAGGCGGGGCGGTATCGGCAGGCGCATCAATTCGGCATCGAGTGTTTCGGCGTGGCGGGACCGGAAGCCGACGTCGAAGTGATCCAGATCGCAGCCGCGCTGCTCGCGCGCTACCGCATCTCCGACGCCGTCTTGAACATCAACAGCGTCGGCGATGCGAACTGCCGCCCGCAGTATCGCGAAGCGCTGCTGGCGCACTTCCGCCCGCACGCCGCCGAACTGAGCGCGGATTCGCAACGCCGGCTCGAGCGCAACCCCCTGCGGATCCTCGATTCCAAGGATCCGCAGGATCAGCCGTTCATCGCGACCGCGCCGACGATGATCGGCTCGCTGTGCGAGGCATGTGCCGCGCACTTCGCAGCCTTGCGCGGCTACCTTGACGCGCTCGGCATTTCGTACGTCGTGAACCCGCGCATCGTCCGCGGCCTCGATTACTACACCCGCACCGTCTTCGAGTTCGTCTCCTCGGCGATCGGAGCACAGGGCACCGTTTGCGGCGGCGGCCGGTACGACGGCCTCTTCGAAGAGCTCGGCGGACCGCCGACACCCGGAGTCGGGTTCGGCTTGGGCATCGAGCGCTTCCTGATGGTGGTCGAGAAGACGGGCGGCGTCGAGGCTCCGGCTCGAGCCGGGTTCCAGGCGATCGGCCTGGGCGCCGCGGCGCGGGCCAGGCTCGTGCCGATCGTCGGCGCTCTTCGCACGGCGTCGCCGGAGCCGACCTTCGCGGAGTGGGCCGACCGCAAGTTGACCGCCCACTTCAAGACTGCCGACCGCAACGGCGCGCGCTGGGCGCTGATCCTGGGCGACGACGAGCTGGCCGCCGGCGAGATCGTCCTGCGCGACTTGGTCAGCCGGGAAGACCGGCGGCTGCCGATGGCCGGCCCGGCGGCGGAGGTCGCCGCGATGCTTGTCGAAGCCACGGCGTGATGGACCAAGATGAAGCCGCGCGCGTCCGCGCGCTGGGTGAAATTGCTGCGGAATTCGACCTGGACGCGATCCGCGTCCGCACGGGCGAAACGGAGATCGAGATCGTGCGCCGCGACCCGGCCCAGTACGCGGCACAGCCCGTGACGTACGCAATGCCGGCTCCCGCCGCGGCGGGAGCGCTCGCTGCGGCCGGTCCGTCCGACGCAGCCGCGGCGCCGGCGCCGGGGGCGAACGTCCGGCGCGTGACCGCACCGGTCATCGGCGTGTTCTACCGCTCGGCGTCGCCCGGCGCCGATCCGTACGTCGAGGTCGGCCAGCGGGTAAACGCCGGTGAGACCCTCTGCATCCTCGAAGCCATGAAGCTGATGAACGAGATCACGAGCGACTACTCGGGCGTCGTCTCGCGCATACTGTGCGAAAACGGCGAGCTCGTGACGCTGGGTCAAGAACTCTTCTGGATCGAAGCATGAGCGCGCCGCGTGCCTGAGTACAGCGGACGCCGCACGTTCGAAGAACTGCTCGCCGATCGCAAAGGGCAGCTGGAGAACGCGCGCTATCCCGAACAGGTCGCCGCGATCGTAGCCGCGATGACGCTCGCCTTCCGCGAGGGTCACAAGGTGCTGTGGTTCGGGAACGGCGGCAGCGCCGCCGACGCGCAGCATCTCGCGGCCGAGTTCAGCGGGCGGTTTCTGCGTGAGCGCAAGGGATTGCCCTCGGAAGCGCTCACGGTCAACTCGTCGGCGGTGACGGCGATCGCGAACGATTTCGGCTACGAGAACCTCTTCGCGCGGATGGTGGAAGCGCACGCGAACCCCGGCGACGTCGTGGTCGGCATCACGACGAGCGGCACGTCGAAGAACATCGTGCGCGGCCTCGAGACGGCGAATGAAATCGGCGCGACGACGGTCGCCTTCACCGGCAACGGCGGTGGACCCGTGGCGGAGATCGCGGATCTCGTGCTGATCGGACCGGACGGCTACAGCGCGATCGTGCAAGAAGTGCACATTACGATGGGCCACATCATCTGCGATCTGGTCGAGCAGGAGCTGCTCTTCGCGTGACGCTTGCCATGACGACGCCTCCGGCCTGTTACGCGACCGTCGACGCGTACTACGTCACGCATCGCGAACGCGGCCCCTTCCATACCGACCTCGTCGTTGACGGCCGGTATGCGATGGCTGCGTGGCACGGGACGCACTCCGGCGGCGAAGGTGCATTCGAACGGCGCAGCGGCCGATGGTGCGTGCTGACGAACGGCGGCGGCGCGCTGAACGTCGACGAACTGGTCCGATTCGGCGTGCCGCGTCCGAATGCCGAGCGATTGTCGGCGAAGCTGGAGCGCGTCTTCGCAGCCCGGGAACAGCGAGCGCGATGAGTCGTCCCGCGGCGTTCCTCGACCGCGACGGGACGATCATCGAGGACAAGGGGTTTCTCGGCGATCCCGGCGGCGTCGAGATTTTGCCGACCGTGGTCGAAGCGCTCCGGCTGCTGTCGCGCAGCGGCTTCGCGACGGTCGTCGTGTCGAATCAGTCCGGCGTGGCGCGCGGGTATTTCGACGACGACGCGGTGCGCGCGGTGAACGGCGAGATCGCGCGGCAGCTGGCGAACGAAGGCGTTACGATCGACGCCTGGTACTGGTGCTCGCATTACGACGCCGGTTGCGAATGCCGCAAGCCTGCGCCCGGGATGATCCGGCGCGCGGCGAGCGAGCACGGTCTGGCGGTCGCGGGCGGTGCGATGGTCGGCGATCGCGGCAGCG
>JAQBPM010000334.1 GCA_028287525.1 Vulcanimicrobiota bacterium
CGCGATCTGCTTGGCCGCCGGCAGCATCGTATCGATCCACGATGCGATGCCGTGCTCGTCGAAGAACGGCCCCGCCGTCTTCGCGACCGCCATGCCGTGCGCCCACGCCGGCACGGCCAGCGCGTCGAACCCGCCTTGCACGGGCCGCGTGCGCACGTAGCCGAGCGCCGCCGATGCGTTCGCGGCCGGAGCCGATTCCGGCGGCGTCAGCACCGCGAGCCGCGCCAGCGCGCCGCTCGGGTCGGCGGCGATGACCATTTTGTTCGTCAGCGAACGAGCGAGCGACGCATGCGCATCGATCGCCACCGCCGGATGCGCTCCGGACGACGTGACGAACTCAGAGATACGGCGAACAACCGAATCCAAAAACATCGGATCGACCCTCTGCACGGACACGGTGGCGCCCGCTTGGGCTGGGGCCTTGAGTATCACGCCCGTTGTAGAGCGAGTCAAGCGTCGGACGTCCCGCCAGGGGCATGGGAACGCTACGTGTGATCCGCTCACGCTTGCTTGCCGTCGCACCCCGTCACGGCGAGCTTGTCGAGCCGCCCCCGGCGCTCATCGCGATACGCGAAGCACGGGCGGCGCAGCGTTCACCCATGGTCGCGAGCCACCGCGCGTGACGGGGGCGGCTCGACAAGCTCGCCGTGACAGGGCCAGCACGTGCGTGACGTGCGCACGGGCGCGACAGGCCTACACGCAAAACGAAAAGAGCCCGGTCGTTAGACCGGGCTCTCTCCTTTTCGCCCTTCGACAAGCTTACGTCGGCGGCGTGAAGACTCCGACGGTGGCACCGCGGGTGTACCAGATCGTTCCGCCGGGGCCGGTTGCGAGCGCGCCGGGGTTGGGCTGGCCGTAGACGGACGTTACCGGCACCGTCGGAAGCGGAAGCGCGATCGCTGCGCCGGACGCGGGCACGACGCGGAATACCGCGGGGCTCTGGCTCTGGCCGAACCAGCTCCCGGTCGTCCACAGGTTGTTGTCCGGCCCGGTAATGATCGGCGCGACGAAGCCGATGCCGTTAATCGCATTGAAAGGCCCGGGCAGCTGAGTGAACTCGGTCGTTGCGCCCGCTTGCGTAATCCTGACCAGGGCATTCTGTGAGGTGTACCAGATGGCGCCGTCCGGGCCGAAAACGGCCGGACTCAGGCTGCCACCCGACACCGGGAAAGGCGACATGACGACTGCGCCGAGTTGCGTCCCCGCGGTCGTGACGGTGTACACGACGTCCGACGTGTCGTCCAGGATGTTGAGGTTTCCATCAGCACGCGCCACAACGTCGGACACCTGCACTCCCGGGTTCAACGCGCCGGCGGGCGGCACCAGTGGGAATTGCATGGTCCCACCGGCCGGCGTGATGCGCCGGACGTACGAATGGCCGTCCGCCGTCCAGAAGTTCCCGTCGGCGCCGAGGACGATGTGCGACGTGACGTTCACGTTGAACTTCGTCACCGTCCCTGTGGGATCGACGCGACAGAGCTCGCCGAATTGTCCCGTAGCGCTATCCGAGTAGGTGGTGAACCAGACTGCGCCGTCGGCGCCGCGGACCATCTGCTGCGGCTGCACCATAGGAAATTCCGTGATCGCTCCGGCGGTCGTGATCCGGCCGACGCCATTCTGCTCGCCGAACCACATCGCTCCGTCGCCGCCCTGCACGATCGTGCCCGTTCCAGCGTTCGATTGGGCGAGCGTCCCCGACGGAATCGCGAACTCGCGGGCAGGAAGCGCCGACGCGAAGGCAGCGCTTCCGGCGCCCGGCAGGCCGACGGTAATGCGCACATTGAGCGCCTTGCCGTCGTAGGTCATGCTAATCGGGGTCGTCGAGTCGGCCACGGGATTGGGAGAGATCGCCGTGTCCCCGGCGGTATCGCTGTCGGTCAGCGACACAGGCTTGCTGTACGTTCCCGCGATCGGATTGAAATCCGCGTCGGTGACCGTCAGTGTTAGCGCCACCGTGGCTGGCGTGCCGACCGGCGCCGTGGACTTTCCGAATTTGATGCTTCCGGTGACCGGAACGCCGAGAAGCGTCACCGGCACGATTGTCGTGCCCGAGACCGTCTGCTGGACAGTCGCGGTCGAGAGCAGCTTCCCCGTCTGGTTCAAGGCCTGCACGACGATCGAGTCTGCACCGGTCGGAACCGCGGCGTCGAACGTGCACGTCGTTACGGCCGCAGCGGACACAACACAGGTCGGACCGTTCACCGCATACGGAAACGAAATCGCGGGCGCACCGTTAGCGCTGACCGTGATGGTGCGCGCGGTTGCCGGAAGGTGAGACGGACGCCGTTTGACCGCGGAGGAGCCGGCGCCACCTGCCGGATCGACGATCGTGATGCGCGCCAGCGACGTTGCCGGAACGGGCGTTGACGACGCCCTTGGACCGGGCGTCGGTGTCGACGGGACGACCACGCCGGACGGGCTTGAACTCCCGCCGCCGCCGCAGCCGGCGAGGAGAACGATCGCGGCGAGCGTGGAGGCGTTTCGATTCGAGCGCGTGTTCACTACGGCACCATCCGTCCGACTGCATTTCCGCGTGTGTAATACAACGCTCCGTCCGGCCCCGCCGCGAGCGAGTCGATCACGGACGGGATCCCACTCTGCGCGGTCGTCCCGGTGATGGTCACCTCAGCGCCCCCGGCGATCCGGCCGAACTGCGGCTTTCCGTTCTGCGCCGCCGCGCCGGCGAACCACAATGACGCGTCCGGCGCAAACGCCAGCGACACGTACCCGATGCCGTTGACCGGCGAATAGATCGTCGTCATATTGCCGGCGGTGTCCGATGAGAGCAGCATCAAGAACGCGCTGAAGTACAGTCTTTGATCCGGGCCCGCGATGACGATGGTCGGGTCCGCGGCCGTCGGCGTGCCGCCGAAAAGCGGACGCACCAAGTGCATCGTGATCGCCTGGGTCGTCAGGTCGAAGCGGTCGAGCGCATCGTATCCGCCTTCGCCGAACCAGAGAGCGTTGTCCGGCCCTGCCGTCAGCGAATCGACGTGTAACGGGTTCGAGTTGGCGTCGGTCAGATGCATCATCGTGATCGCGCCCTGCGGCGTGATGCGGCCGAGCTGACCCGTTTGATTGAACCAAAGGTTGCCGTCCGCGGCGGCAACGATGTTCTCGACTTGGTAACCGGACGCGAGCGGAAAGACCGAGATCGTGCCGTCCGTTGCGCGGCGAAGGATCGCGGAGCTCGGGTTGCTCATGTTCTGAGCGCTGAACCAGATCGCACCGTCGGGGCCGGCGCAAAGCACGGCGGGATTCCAGTTTCCCGGAACGAGCGTCTCCGTGAGCGCTCCTCCGGTCGTGATGCGCCCGAGGTATCCGGGCTGCTCCGCGAACCACAGAGCACCGTCGGGACCGACGATGATGCTGTGCGCCGTGCGATTCGGTGAAAGCGGCGTCTCCGTCGTAGCGCTCGACGGCGCGAAGGCCGCCGCCGTCGTGGTCTGCGCGCCGAGCGCGCTCGCACCGACGGCTCCCCCGGCATAGCCGCCGTCGTACTGCAGTGTGACGACGTCGCCCGGACCGTTCAACGTCGTCTTGCTCAGCGAGGAGTGGCCGGATCCGTCACTATCCGTCAGGGTAATCGGATAGAGATACCCACCCGGCCCGACGATCGTGTTGCCGCCGGCGTCCTTCGCGACGACCGTGACCGGGATGGTCGTGGTTTGATGCAGTGCCGGCAACGCGTTGCCAAGCGTCACGGTGATTGCGGCGACGTTGCCGCTGAGGATAGCCGGCACGACCGTCACCGCGTTGGCGGCGATTACCGCCGAAACGGTAGCACGCGAGAGGAGATTACCCGCGCCGTTGGGTTGATCGTAGGCCGAAACCAGGAACGTATCGTTTCCGGGCGGCGCGGAAAGACCCAACGTGCATTTCTTGCTCGCATCGCAATGCGCGGGATCGTAGAGGTTCAAGACGCTCGCCGTGCCGGCGCCGTTCACGACGATCGTGATCGAGGCGGTGGACGCCGAAACGTACCGCGGGCGCCGCTGCGCACCGGTGATCGAAGACGTCGCGTCGGGCGACAACGCGAACGTCGCGGTGCCGGGGCCCGGCGTCGGGGTGGGAACGGGCGTCGGCGTCGCGGGCGCCACGATGACGGGCGAACTTCCGCCGCCCCCGCCGCCCCCGCACGCGCACAACAGAAGCATCAGCCCGGCTGAAACTCCAGGCAAAACGAGAGGACGCAACAAAAACCCACACCTCAGATAGCGATGTGCCGACGTCCTTAGCTAGATAGCGCGGCGCTTCCTCGAACGATGCGCACCCTCATGCTCCAGCTCGTCGCATGCGACGCGTCGAGCAGACCTACAATTGGCGCTCCGCAAGCGCACGTTCGATGCGATCGAGGCGCGCGATAATCTCGTTCTCGGCGTTACGCTCATCATGGCCCAGGAAGAACGTAGTGAGGACGGCGGTGAGGAAGCCCATTATTCCGATGCCGCACAGCATCAGGAACATTGCGATGCCGCGTCCTTCCGTCGTGACTGGGTACCGGTCTCCATATCCGACGGTAGTCACGGTGACGATGGCCCACCACACCGCATCCTCGTATGATCCGATGTTCGCGCCCTTCACGGTACGCTCGGCTCGCAGAATCAACGCCGCGCAGACGAGCACGACGAGAGCCGCAATGAACAGCGCGCCGCCCGTGCGGTTCATCCAGGTGATGTGATGGGCAAACTTCCGCGTTCGGAACCCTATCGCCAGAACTTGGAGGGCTCGAAGCATGCGCAGCGGCCGGAAGAACGGCAGTGCGACGACCAGCAGATCGACGATATTGTGGCGAACGAACGCGCTCTTGTTCTCGGAGAGGAACAATCGCGCAAGGTACTCGATCGCAAAGAGCGCCCAGATCGTCCAAAGTGCGGTGTCGAGCTCGTGCTCGACGACGGCCGAAAAATCCCAGATCATGGGTGCGATGAGAATCGGGACCAAAAGGATCGAGAGCGCCAGCATCGGCACGGCTGTCACGCGCTCGAAGCGCTGAAGTCCGCGTTGGGAATCGTCGTCCACGTGTTCGCTCCTCCAGGCGTCGACTGTTGCTCGGCCACCTTGAATCCACGAAGCCGCCGGCCCTTTGCGTTGAATACCGGAGCGTCCCCCTGCCGCTCATCGCGCTGGGCGAAGCCGAGCGGCGCAGACTTCACCGGTGGTCGCGAGCCACCGCGCGTGACGGGGGCGGCTCGACAAGCTCGCCGTGACAGGGCCAGCACGTGCGTGACCTGCGCACGTGCGCGACAGGCCAACACGCAAAACGAAAAGAGCCCGGTCGTTAGACCGGGCTCTCTCCTTTTGCCGCTCGCCCTTCGCCCTTCGACAAGCTCAGGGTGACATTGAGGACGAGGACGATTCGGGCTTACAAGTCTTCCGGGTTGATCCCCTTCGGCTTGTACTGCGTGCGCACACCAGGTGCGCCGACGGTGGCTTCGGAGTCGTAGTCGCCTTCGTATTGGACGGTGTTTTCCGCCATGCGTTGACGTTCGTACGGGCCGAGGACCTTCGGGTTCATCTCTTGGCCGTTCGGGGCGACGACGTCGCTGTAGGCCGAGAGTCCGTCCGGATCGGGGTTGAAGTCGAGGAACACGTTCTTGGGACGGCCCTCTTCGTCGATGTCCTGACCTTCGGGTTGGATCGTGAGATTGCGATACCGCGACATCCCCGTTCCGGCCGGGATCAGTTTCCCGATGATGACGTTTTCCTTGAGGCCGAGCAGCGGGTCGTGCTTGCCCTTGATCGCGGCGTCGGTGAGGACGCGCGTGGTCTCTTGGAACGATGCCGCCGAGAGGAACGATTCGGTCGCGAGCGAGGCCTTCGTCACGCCGAGCAGCACGGGGCCGCCCTCCGCGATCTTGCCGCCCTCGGCCTTGATCTTCTCGTTCTCTTCCGCGAACACCGACGACTCGATGAGCTGACCCGGCAGCATCCGCGTGTCGCCGCCATCGACGATCTTCACCTTACGCAGCATCGAGCGAACGATCACTTCGATGTGCTTGTCGTTGATGTCGACGCCCTGCGAGCGGTAGACCTTCTGCACTTCCTGCACGAGGTAGTTCTGCAGCGCGGTTTCGCCGCTGATCCGCAGGATGTCGTGCGGGTTGAGCGAGCCTTCCGTAACCGGCTGACCGGCCACGACTTGATCGCCTTCGTGCACCGAGAGGTGCGTGTTCGCCGGGACGTCCACTTCGTGGTCGACGCCATCGGCGTCCGTCACGAAGACGACGCGCTTGCCCTTCTCCTCGCCGAACTTGATCGTTCCGGCGACTTCGCAGACGGGCGCTTCGCCCTTCGGCTTGCGCGCTTCGAAGATTTCCTCGACGCGCGGGAGACCGGTGATGATGTCTTCCTGCGCCACGCCGCCGGTGTGGAAGGTACGCAGCGTGAGCTGCGTGCCCGGTTCACCGATCGACTGTGCCGCGATGATGCCGACCGCTTCGCCGATATCGACCTTGAGGCCGGTGGCGAGATTGCGGCCGTAGCACATCGCACAGACGCCGTGCTTCGCCTGGCACGCCAGGGTGGAACGGATCTTGACCTTGAGGATGCCGGCCGCGATGATCGCCTTGGCCTTCTCCTCGTCGATCTCTTCGTCGCGCTTGATGAGCTTCTCGCCGCGCGGCTTCTCCGGATCCTTGATGTCTTCGGCCGCGCGACGACCGATGATGCGGTCGTAGATCGGCTCGATCGTCTCTTTGCCCACGCGGATGTCGTAGACCGTGATGCCGTTCGCCGTTCCGCAATCTTCTTCGCGGATGATGACGTCCTGCGCCACGTCGACGAGACGACGCGTGAGGTACCCTGAGTCGGCCGTGCGCAGCGCGGTGTCGGCGAGACCCTTGCGCGCGCCGTGCGTGGAGATGAAGTACTCGAGGACCGTGAGGCCTTCTTTGAGCGACGCCTTGACCGGGATCTCGAGAATGCGGCCCGACGGGTCGGACATGAGTCCGCGCATACCGCCGAGCTGCTTGACCTGCGCGATCGAGCCGCGCGCGCCGGAGGTCGCCATCATGAACACCGGGTTGAGCGGGTTCTGGGCGGCCTGCATTGCGTGCGTCACGTCGTCGCCGGCCTTCTGCCAGACTTCGATCGTCTTGTTGTAGCGCTCATCGTCGGAGATGAAGCCGTCGTTGAACAGACCGTGGAGTTCGTCCACCTCGGCCTGCGCCTTGTCGAGCAGCTCGTGCTTCGCTTGCGGCACGATGATGTCGCTGATCGACACCGTCGTTCCGGATTGCGTCGCGTAGCGGAAGCCGAGCGACTTGATCGCGTCCAGGAACTCGGCCGTGGCCGCGTTGCCGAACTTGCGATAGCACTCGGTGATCAGCTTCTTGAGCGCGCTCTTGTCGAGCGTGACGTTGAGGAACGGGTACTCCCACTCCGGCGGAAACGCCTCATTGAGGATGACGCGGCCGGCGGTCGTCTTGACGCGCTTGCCGTCCATGCGGACTTCGATCCACTCGTGCAGCCCGATCAGACGATGATCGAGTGCGATGACGGCTTCCGTCCCGTCCTTGAACGCCGGCAGCATCGCCGAGCCGTCCGCGTTGCGGCGCGTCGCGCCGTTGCGGTTGACCGGGGAGCTGTAGAGGGCGTCCGAGTCGAGCTGGGCCTTCGCGGGGCCCTTGTACTCGTCGGGCTGGAACGTGAGCCAGTACAGACCGAGGACCATGTCCTGGGTCGGGATCGACACCGGGTTCCCGAACGACGGCTGCAGGATGTTGTTCGAGGAGAGCATCAGGATGCGGGCTTCCGCCTGCGCGCCTGCGCTCAACGGAAGATGGACCGCCATTTGGTCGCCGTCGAAGTCGGCATTGTACGGCGTGCAGACCAGCGGATGCAGATGGATGGCTTTGCCTTCCACCAGCACCGGCTCGAACGCCTGAATGCCGAGACGATGCAGCGTCGGTGCGCGATTGAGCAGGACCGGATGCTCGCGAATCACTTCGTCGAGAACGTCCCACACTTCCGGACGCACGCGCTCCACCATGCGCTTCGCGCTCTTGATGTTGTGCGCTTGGCCGCGGTCGACCAGCTTCTTCATCACGAACGGCTTGAAGAGCTCGAGCGCCATTTCTTTGGGCAGCCCGCACTGGTGGAGCTTGAGGTTCGGGCCGACCACGATGACCGAACGGCCCGAGTAGTCGACGCGCTTGCCGAGCAGGTTCTGACGGAACCGCCCCTGCTTGCCTTTGAGGATGTCCGAGAGCGACTTCAACGGGCGATTGTTCGGCCCGGTGACCGGACGCCCGCGGCGGCCGTTGTCGATCAGCGCGTCGACTGCTTCTTGCAGCATGCGCTTTTCGTTCTTGATGATGATCTCAGGCGCGCTCAGTTCCAGCAGCCGCTTGAGGCGGTTGTTGCGGTTGATGACGCGGCGATAGAGATCGTTGAGATCGGACGTGGCGAAGCGGCCGCCGTCGAGCTGGACCATCGGGCGCAGTTCCGGCGCGATGACCGGCACCGCGGAGAGGATCATCCACTCCGGCTTGTTGCCGCTCTGCAGGAACGCTTCGACGACTTCGAGGCGCTTGATCGCTTTGATGCGCTTCTGACCGGACGTCTCTTTGAACTCGCGGCGCAGGTCTTCTTGGAGCTTGCGCAAGTTGAGGTCGCGCAACAGCTCGCGGATCGCTTCCGCGCCCATCCCGGCCTTGAAGTTCGTGCCGTACTTCTCACGGCTCTCGCGGTACTTCTGCTCGGTGAGGATCTCACGCTTCGTCAGCGTGGTCGCCATCGGATCGGTGACGACGTACGCGGCGAAGTAGATCACCTTCTCGAGCTGGCGCGGCGACATATCGAGCAAAATCCCGATGCGCGACGGCACGCCCTTGAAGTACCAGATATGGGTGACCGGGGTGGCGAGCTCGATGTGGCCCATCCGCTCGCGGCGCACTTTGGCGCGCGTGATTTCAACACCGCAGCGGTCGCAGATCATCCCCTTGAAGCGGATGCGCTTGTACTTGCCGCAGTGGCATTCCCAGTCTTTGGTCGGCCCGAAGATCTTCTCGCAGAAGAGGCCGTCGCGTTCCGGTTTCAGGGTCCGGTAGTTGATCGTCTCCGGCTTCTTCACTTCACCGAAGGACCAAGCGCGAATTTGTTCAGGTGACGCAAGCCCGATACGCATTGCGTCGAAATTGTTGACGTCGAGGAGGTTCATCGATTCCTTATCTCAGCGCGTCGGCAAGACAGAGGCGGCCGAGGTGACGTCACAAGTCCGGTGTGGCTGGGGTCGTTGTCGCGTGTCACTCTGAGCTTGTCGATGGGCCCGTTTAAGGGCACTCAGGGCGAGAATGGCGAACAGACCCCAGGAGACGCCGGTTTGACGTTCCTTGGGCCCGCGTTATCGGCCGAGGGGCATAGACGCCTATTTTAGCACGCGCGGAACAAAATGTCCACGCCGACCGCTTGACGCGCGCCAATGGTTAGCCTACACTTACCGTAAGTGAAGACTCACCAAGCAGCCCAGTTGGACGCCCTGGGCGACCCCACCCGCCGCGCGATCTTCGAACTCCTGACCCGCGAGGAACACGCGGTCGGCGAGCTGGCCACGCAATTTCCGATCAGCCGCCCGGCCGTCTCCCAGCACCTCCGCGTGCTCGTCGACGCCGGCCTGCTGACCGTGCGACGGGACGGCGCCCGACGGCTGTACGCGGCCGATCCCGCCGGGATCGCGCTCTTGAAGGCGTCGGTCGAGCGATTTTGGCGTGACGCGCTGGTGGCGTTCAAAGACGTCGCCGAGCACCCCCCTGCCCAGCAATCCCCTGCCGAGCAGCCCCCCGAGGAGGAAGCATGACCCCGACCACCACCACTTCCGTGACCCGCGAGATCGTCGTGGCCGCGCCGCGCGCACGCGCCTTCGACGCCTTCGTCAACATGACGGCCTGGTGGCCGCTCGACACGCACACGATCGGCAAGGCGCCGGCGCGCGCCTCGATCATCGAGCCCACCGAAGGCGGACGCTGGTACGGCATCGACGCCGACGGCGACCCGCACGAGCTCGGCCGCGTCCTCGCCTACGAGCCGCCGGCGCGCCTCGTGTTCTCGTGGGAGATCAGCCACGACTTCAAATACGACCCGTCGATCCAAACCCAGGTCGAGGTGACGTTCGAGGAGCTGTCACCGACCAGCACGCGCGTCGTGCTCGAGCATCGCAGCCTCGAGGCGTACGGCGAGCACATGCAACAGATGATCGGGATCTTCACCAGCGAGGGCGGCTGGACCGGCCTGCTCGAGCGCTACGCGAAGTACGCTTCGGCGGCATAGTCTCGCGCTGCGCCCTCTTCGGGCGCGGGGGCGACGGGGCGCTCGGTCTAAGGACGTCCCGTGGCAAGACAATGGATCGTGCGCGGAGCGGCCGCCCTGGTCTGGGCGGTCGCTCTCGTCGCGTTGCTCGTGCTCGCGTACGTCGCGTGGATCTTCTACGCCACGAAAGCCGGCGTCGCCAACGTCTCGGGCACCCAGACGGGGATCCCGGTCGACGGTCCGGTGACGATCGCCCGCGACGCGCGCGGCGTGCCGCACGTCCGAGCCGGTTCGGTTCACGACCTCTTCGTCGCCGAAGGCTTTGCGATGGCCAGCGACCGGCTGTTCCAGATGGATCTCTCCCGACGCTACGTCGGGGGCCGGCTCGCCGAAGTGCTCGGGCCGCCGGTGGCCCCAGTCGACCGGCGCATGCGGCGCTACGAGATCCGCCGGATCGCGGCGACGGTCTACGCAAACGCCAGCGCGGAGGAGCGCGCGGAACTCGAGGCGTTCGCCGATGGCGTGAACGCCGCCGCCGCGCATCAGCCGACGCCGGCGGAGTACCGCGCCCTCTTCTTCAGCTTCGAACCGTGGAAGCCGGAAGACGCGATCGTGGTCGGATTCGCGACAGTGCTCGACCTCGACGACCGCCCCGACGACGTAATCATCCGCGACGCGGTTCACGACGTCGTCGGTGACGCCGGCATCGAGGCGTTCTATCCGCTCACCGATCCGCGCTACGACGTGCCGACGAACGGACGGCCGATGGGCGAAATCGCCATGCTGCCGGCGCTGCCCGGCGCCAATGACGTCGCGGCGACCGCGCCCGCGGAAGACCGCGCGCCGATCGGCAGCAACGGCTGGGTGGTCGGCGCGGAACGCACGACCGTCGGCAAGGCGATGCTCGCGAACGACCCGCACCTCGACCTCGGCATCCCGACGATCTGGTACCTGTTCGAAGGGAGTGCGCCGGGACTGCACATCGGCGGCGCGGCGCTCGCCGGAACGCCGGGCGTGACGCTCGGCCACAACGAGCACCTCGCCTGGGGTGTCACCGCCGGCGAGACGGCCGCGATGCGCGTGCTCCGCGAGCCCGTCACCGGCGAGCGCCTCTACGAACAGCGGAAATGGATCACGCCCGGAAGCCGGCACGAAACGATTCGCGTGCGCTTCGGAGGCGACATCGATGCGGCGTATCAAACGACGCCGCTCGGCGTCGTGATCGGTCGCTCGCCGAAGAACGACTACGCGTACGTGCTCGATTGGCGGATGATGAGCCATCCCGTCTCGCCGCTCGCGCCGTACGTGCAGCTGCTGCGCGCGAGCACTGCCGCGGAAGGCGTCGCGGCGATGCGGCAAGTGCCCGAACCCGCGCTCAACGTGCTCTTCGCCGATGACACGGGACGCGTCGCGTATCATTTCGCCGGCGGCGTACCGCTGGAGCCGTCGTGGGGCCGCTGGCTCGACAGCGGCGACGACGCCGAGCCCCAGTACCTCGGCTACGACGACGCGCCGCACGTCGACCCGTCGCGAAGCGCGCTCGTCGTCACCGGCAACAATCGCGCCGACGGCGCCGGCTCCCAGCGCCTCGCACCGTTCTGGCCGCCGCCGTATCGCGCATTCGAAATCCGTCGCGCGCTCCACGCCTCGACCGATGCGCGCGGCTTGCTCTCGCCCGACGCGATCGCGGCCGAGCAGCGCGACGCGACGTCGCCCGC
>JAQBPM010000007.1 GCA_028287525.1 Vulcanimicrobiota bacterium
AAGCGGAGCACCGTGGTCGAGACGAACGGCGCGAGGAAGAACGCGAGGTTGTTGAGGCTGTCGTTGACGCTCAGGATCGTGCCGCGCTGATCGGCTGGAGCCGCGCCCGAGATCAGCGTCCCGAGCGACGGCCGGATCAGCGCGCCGGCCGCCGACCACAGCACGATGAACGCGTACACCGCGAGCGGCGCGGTGACGAAGCCGACGCCGGCGTACGCGACGAGCGCGCAGAGCAGTCCGGCCAGCGCGATGCGGCCCTCGCCGAACCGGTCGACCAGCGGCCCGATAAACCCCACCTGCATGATGATGCCGACGATGCTCGACGCGATGAACACGAACGCCGTCTGCTGCGGGCCGAAGCCCAGCACGCGCTCCGCCCACAGCGCGAAGACCGTCACCCACGCCGTGAAAGCGATCGCGAACGCGAACTGCGTGAGGATCAACCGCCCCAGCAACGGCGAGCGCAGCGACGTGCGGATCTCGGCGAACGTCGGGGCCGTCTTGACCGCGCCTTTGGATTCGGGCAGCAGCGTCAGCGTCATCACGATCGTCAGCAGCGCGAGCCCCGCTGCGACCGCGAACGGGACGTGGTAGCCGTACCGCACGAGCACGCCCGCGAGCGCGGGACCGATCAGGAACCCTAAGCCGAACGTCGCGCCGACCAAGCCGAACGCGCGCGCACGTTCCTGCGGCGTCGTCACGTCGGTGACGTAGGCTTGCGTGATGCCGAGCCCGCCGCCGCCGAGACCTTCGATGCCGCGCGCGACGAACACCGTCCACAACGCCGTCCCCGAGGCGAGCAGCGTGAAACCGAGGAATGCGAAGACTTGCGCCGCGATGAGCACGCCCTTGCGTCCGATCCGATCGCTCAAGTTGCCCCAGAACGGCGACGAGATGAGCGAGCACAGCGCGACCGTCGAGTAGATCGCGCCGACCGTCGTCGGATTCGCGCCGAAATGTTCGGCATAGAAGGGCAGGATCGGGATCAGCAGCGTGAAGCCGAGCACGTCGACGAACGTGATGGCGAGAAGCGGAAGCAGGGCTCTGGGCATGCTCGTGACTCGGAAGACTAGCGCTGGCGCATGGCGGCGACGATTTGGCGCGGTGAGGGGAGCCGTCCGTACATGAGCATGCCGACGCGGTAGACCCGGCCGCCGAACCATGCCAGCGCGACGGCGGCGAGCACGTTGATCGAGATCGAGAGGACGAGCTGCCAGGCCGGGACGCTGCCGACGACGACGCGGGTGAACATCACGAACGGCGCGACGATCGGGACGAAGCTGAAGATCACGACGTTCGGCGCGTTGGGATACTGCAGCGCGAACTGCGCGATGATGTACGCGCCGATGATCGGAATGTACAGCGGACCGGAAACGCTGCCGACGTCCTCGCTGCGGTTGACGAGCGAGCCCGCGGCGGCGAAGAGCACGGCGCATTGGACGAAGCCGATGACGAAGAAGACGATGAACCACAAGATTTCCGGCGCCGTGATGCCGAGCTCGGGCGCGCTGCCGGCCGCGGCCGTTCCGTCGGCGAAAAATCCCGCCACGGTCTTGCCGACGACGAGCGACGTCCCGATCCACACCGCGAGCTGGACGAAGCTGGTCGCCGTCGCGGCGAGGATCTTCGCGAAGAGCAGCTGGGCGGGATCGAGCGTCGCGACCAGCAGCTCGGCGATGCGGCTGGTCTTCTCTTCGGCGACGGCCATGATGATCGACTGTGCGTTGAGCAGGATCGCGAGGTAGAGCAGCACGATGAAGGCCAGCGCGATGCCCTTCGCCGCGACGGCCTGCGACGCGTCGGCGAAGCGGCCGCTGAGGTCGTGCTCCTCGACCGCGATCTTCGTGTTCGCCGCGATTTGGCTCGGCGGCGTCCCGGTAGCGAGGCCGATCTGGAGCGGCGCGAGGTCGGTCGCGAACGCGGAGCGCAAGCCGCCGGGATCGCGCGTGTAGGTGACGACGCGCAAGGAATCGCCGCGCCGTTCGAGCACCGCGACGGCCGACGCTTTCCCGTGCGCGTCCAGGTAGGCGATCGTCGGCGTCTGCGTCAGGCGCGGCGCCGTCGCGGCGATCGTGAAGTCGCGCTTGAGCAGCTTCGCGGCGGCCGAGGTCAGCGCGGGATCGCCGACCAGTACGATCGTTTTCGTCGAGCTCGCGAAGTTGCCGAGCAGCGCCGGGAGGAAGGCGAGCGCGGCGATCGCGAGCGCGCCGATCACGGTGCCGATGATGAATGCGCGCGAGCGAATGCGCCGTTCGAACTCGGCGCTGAAGACGACGCCGATCGTGTTCACGCTTCCGCTCCGATCGCGCGCATGTAGATGTCGGTCAGATGCGGTTCGACGCGCTCGAAGCGGGTCACGTCGCCGGCGCCGACGAGGCGGCGCAGCAGTCCCGCGACGTCGTACTGGGCCGGCACCTCGTACGCGAGCACGGGGCGGTCGACGGCCGGCAGCGCGCGCGCCTCCGGCTCGCCCTCGAGCACGCTGCGCAGTGCGCTCGAGGGCGGTTCGACCTCGATGACGCGCGTCGGCCACGCCGCGCGCAGTTCGCCGAGCGTCCCGGTGACGCGCACCGTTCCGTCGGCGATGATGCAGAAGCGCTCGCACAGATCCTCGATCTGCCACATCTGATGCGACGAGAGGATCAGCGTCGTGCCCGCCGCCTTCAGGTCGCGCAGCGCACCGAGCAGCGTCTCGGCATTGACCGGGTCGAGTCCGGAGAACGGTTCGTCGAGGATGAGGAGTTCGGGTTCGTGCAGCGCGGCACACGCGATCTGCACCTTTTGCTGGTTGCCTTTGGAGAGTTCGCCGCACGGCCGATGGGCGTACTCACCGAGATCCAGGCGTTCGATCCAGGCGTCGGCCCGCTTCCGGTCGAGCGGGGCCGGCACGCCGTGCAGCCTGCCGAAATACGCGATCTGCTCGCGCACCTTCAGTTTGCCGTAGAGCCCGCGCTCTTCCGGAAGGTAGCCGAAGCGCCGCCGCGTGGCCAGATCGACCGGCGCCCCGTTCCAGGTGACCCTGCCGCGGTCCGGGACGAGGATTCCGAGGATCATCCGCATCGTCGTCGTCTTGCCGGCGCCGTTCGGGCCTAAGAGACCGAACGTGGTCCCCGATGGGACTTCAAACGAGACGTCGCGCACGGCGGCGACGTCGCCGAACGATCGCGCTACGTCCGAGAGGACCAAACTACCCACGAAGCAAGCCGTTAGGCGAGGAGGACCGACGACCTTGTTCCGCATCGGTCGCAGCGCGAACGCGCGGTTGACGGCGCACGCGAGGGCATGGTAACCTCGGTGTCTGCACGGCGCGAACGCGCGCATTGCGTGCATGGAAAGGAGAGCGCTTTGAATCGACTTGCACACCTGCCGACGGGCATGCCCGGCATGCGAACCATTTGTGGTTCGCGTCGTTTCGTCACACTCTCGGAGGCCGCGATAGGCTGACTCGATACGTTTCATCGAGTCCGTTCTGCGCAAGCCTCCGTCATCCGGAGGTTTTTTTGTGTCCTATTCACCAGCGTTGCTCGCGGTGCTGGTTCTCGAACGCCAGCGCGCGGTAGCGCGCGACTTCGCATCAGCCCGACGCTTCCGCCTTCGCCGCAGCGTGGCGGCGGTCGTCTACGCGCTCGCCTCGGCGTTCGCGGCGCTCGGCGCCGCGCTCGACGAGGAACCGGCCGTCGCGTGACGGTCGTCGGCGTCGTGAGCGACACGCACCTGCCGCGCTTCGGGCGCGCGCTTCCGAGCGCGCTCGAACGCGGCTTGCGGCGCGCGCGCGTCGAGCGCATCCTGCATCTCGGCGACCTGACCGATTTGCTCGCGGTGCCGCTGTTCGAAGCGATCGCACCCTTCGACGCCGTCGCAGGCAACAATGACGGCGCCGACATTCGCGCGCGCTTCGGACGCCGCAAGATCGTCACGGTCGAAGGCGTGCGCGTCGGGATGGTGCACGGCGACGGCAAAGGCCGTTCGACCAAAGATCGCGCGCTCGCCGCGTTCGCGCCCGGAGAGGTCGACGTCGTCCTGTTCGGACACAGCCACATTCCCTACGTCGGTGATGCCGGCGGCGTTCTCGTCGCCAACCCCGGTTCACCGACCGACAAGCGGATGAACCCGCTCTACTCGTACGCGCTGCTCACCGTCGACGGCCGCAGCGCGCAGATCGCGCTGAAGTTCTACGCCATCCGGTAGGCCGCCGGACTCCACGCGGCGACGGTGCCCGTCTGGTACCCGAGGAACAGCGCGCTATCGTCGCGTGACCACGCGAGCGCGCCGATCTCGTCGCCCTCACCGTCGAGCGCAGCGAGCGGCGCCGTCGATCGCGCGGGCTGCCAGATCGCGACCGATCCGTCCAGTGCTGCCGACGCGAGGAGATCGCCGTGATGCTGGTATGCCAGCGCGCACAACGGCACGTCGTGATGTTCGAGCACGATCGGTTCGGTGCCGGCCGGGCTGCTCCGGCAATCCCACACGATGACCTGGAACCCTCCGCCGGTCGCCAGCCATCGTCCGGTGCGGTCCCATGCCAGCTCGCGAACCTTGCGCGGATACCCCGCCATCATCAGATCGCGCCCGGTTTTGAGCACCCAATAGTGCACGCTCGCGTCCTGGTCGCCGGTCGCCAGCACTTCGCCGTTCGGATTCCAGGCGACGACGAGCGATGATCCCTGCCATTTCAGCTCGCGCGCGGCGCGCGCCGGTTTCGACGCGTCGTACAGACCGACCGCGCCGTACGAGACGGCCGCGAGGCGCGGCCGGCCGGGCCCCGGGCGCCACGCGAGGTCGAGAATCGTGCTGGCACGTTCCGGCCAGTCGCACAGCAAGCGCCCGTCGAGCGACCAGAGGCGAACCCGGCGTCCCGCCGCGGTAGCGAAGCACGCGCCGTTCGGGCAGACCGCGACGCGCTCCGCCCACGCTGCGCCGGCTGCAACGCAGACGAGTTCTGCGCCGGTCGCGACGTCCCAGACTCGCGCAAGCCCGTCTTGACCGCACGTGATCAGACGTGTCCCGTCGAGCGTCCACGCGACGTCGGTGGTCGCGAGCGTGTGGCCCGAGACGATGCGGAGCATCTCGCCGGAGACCGCGTCGAGGATGACGACCGGGCCCTCCGCGAGCGCCGCGGCGACCCGGCCTGAGTC
>JAQBPM010000015.1 GCA_028287525.1 Vulcanimicrobiota bacterium
GCGACGGTCGTCTCGTCGATCCCCAACGTCGCGAACCTGTGGTTGATGGAGGAGCTGGCCGCCGGACGATTCCCGTACGCCGACGAAGGGTTGCTCGACGTCACCCATCTGCGCTTCTTCACCAGGGCGTCGATCGCGCAGATGTTCACCGGCGCGGGCTACCGGATCGACCGCTGGGAGCGCACGACGGACGGCCGCGTCGACGACCTCACCCGTCACCGCGTGCTCGGGATCATGCTGCCGCCGCACATCGCCGGCAGGGTCAGCGGTCGCCGCGTCGCGCTCCGTTCGATCGACGCCGAGCACTACGACGATCTGCGCACGATCCAGTTTCTTCTCGTGGCGCGGCCGGTCAACTCGCCCGTTTCGTGATCGCGGTCGACGTCGTCGTACCCGTCCACGGAAAGTGGGACCTGACGGAACGATGCCTCGAGACGCTGCGCTCGCGCGACGCGTGCGTGCGCGCGGTGATCGTGGTCGACGACGCATCGCTCGACGACACCGCCGCGCGGCTGCGCGAACGCGACGACGTCGTGCCCGTGTTCCTCGAGCGCAACGTCGGGTTTTCGGCCGCTTGCAACGCGGGTGCGCGCCGCGCGACTGCGGACGCGGTGTTGTTTCTCAACAACGACACGCTCGTTCCACCGGGCGCCATCGGGCGGCTCGCGCAGGAGCTTACCGCCGACGCGACGATCGGGGCCGCCGGGCCGCGACTGCTCTATGCCGACGGAACGGTCCAATCGGCGGGCGGCACGGTGGCGGCTTCGACCGGCGAGGCCGCGCGCGCGTTTATCTCCCTCGACGGCGACGCGCCGGAAGTCAACGTTCCGGGCGACTACATCGCACTCACCGGCGCGGCGCTGTTGGTGCGGCGCGAGGCCTTCGACGCGGTCGGCGGTTTCGATGAGGTCTATCGAAACGGCTTCGAAGACGTCGATCTCGGAATGAAGCTGTGGACGGCCGGCTGGCGCGTGCGGTACGTTCCCGAGGCCGCGATCGTGCATCTTGAAGGCGCCTCGCGCGGCCGCGCACATGACGAAGAAGCCAATCGCGGCGCGTTCGGGCAACGCTGGGGTCCGTATCTCGATATGATCCCGCGCTTCGCGCTCTCGGATCCGCCGTGTCTGCTCGTCGCCTGGAAAAACCGCGCGCCGATCGACGCGCTCGCGCGCGGCCGCGTCGCCGAAATGCTGCGGCGCCATGCCGGCGCACGGGCGACATTCGGCCGGAGTCCGTTCGCTCGCGGGTACGCCGCGATCGCGGCGGCGCTCGATCGACGCGCGCTGGTGCGCATCGCGTACGCCGCCGGCGGCCCGCGCGACGTGACCTGGATCGCTCCGCGCGATGCCGCCGACGCACGCACGCAGCACGTGCCGCCCGAGGGTCCGATCTGGGTGCCTTCGCAGCGAGCGAAACGGTTCGCGATCGACGCCGGCGTCGATCCGCGCCGCGTCGCGATCGTTCACCTCGGTTTCGCCTGCGAGGACCCGCCGCCGCGATTCGATCGCGTCGTCGTCGTCACCACCCGCGATGCGCCGCCGGCGCGTCTCAAGGCGATCGAACGCGCCGTTGCTCCGGCGAGCACGCTCGTCATCGACGCGGAAGCGGCGGACGATGCCGCGCGCGACGCGGTGCGCAGCGCCCGCACGGTCGTGTTCGCGAGCGCCGGTGACGCGTGGGGACTGCTCGGCGGCGAGGCGCTCGCCGCCGGCGCGCTCGTCGTCGCTCCCGTGGATGCGCCGTTTTTGGAGTACCTGCCGAGCGACGCGTTTGTCGGCGCGGAGAGCGCCGACGCCGTCGCCGACGCCGCCGCCGCGGTGCGCGCCGACCCCGAGCTCTTCGCCTCGCACGCACTGCGCGCGCGCCGCGAGATCGTGCGCCGTCTGCCGGACGTCTACGCCGGACACCGCGTGCGGGAGCTCGCGCGCACGTTCGTCCACGGCGTCCCCGACCCGCGCGCCGTAGCGATCACGCCGGAGATCGCGCGCGCGCTGCGCAGCGGTCCGGCTCCGCGCACGGCTCGATGATTCGCGTCGGCGTCGACGCCTGGAACCTGCCTCACGACCGGCGCGGGATCGGACGCTACCTCCGCGCGCTGCTCGATGCGTTCGCGCACGACTTCAACGATCGCATCGCGTGCACGCTGGTCGTCCCGGAGTGGCCCGCGCTGTTTGCGCGCAAGCGCTATCGCGCCGCAGCGGGCGGCCTGCCGTTGCCGGTGATTTCCCGGCGCGCTATCGATGCCGCTGGTCTTGACCTGCTGTGGTTTCCGTTCAACGGCGTGAGCTGGACCCGGTTTGCCCTTCCGGCGATCGCGACGCTCCACGACGCCTCGCCGTTCGTTCTCCCGGGCTACGATGAAGCAGCGCGTGCGCCGTTTCGCGAAGCCGCCCGGCGCTGCGCGCGCATCATCACCGACTCGCATCACGCGGCGTCGGAATTGGCGCACGTTCTTCCGTTTCCGAGCGAACGGATCGACGCGGTTCCGCTGGGCGTCGCGCCGCCGCGTGCTCCCCTTCCCGTAACGCTCGACGTCGCCGCACTCGAACCGTTCGTGCTCTTCGTCGGCGAAGCCGAAGAGCGCAAGGGACTGCCGATGCTTGCCCGCGCCGTCGAGCGCGTGCGCGCCTCCGGCGTCGCGTGCCGGCTCGTCGCCGTCGGCCGCATCCCGCCGGACGCCGCGCTGCCGCCCCAAACCTCCCTGCTCGGGCACGTCGACGACGCGACGCTCGCGGCGCTCTACCGCGCCTGCGCCGCGTTCGCGTACCCGTCGCGCTACGAGGGTTTCGGACTGCCGGTCCTCGAGGCGATGAGCTACGGCGCGCCGGTGGTCGCGTCGCCGGCCGCCGCGATCCCCGAAGCCGGCGGAGACGCGGCGCGCTACGTCGCGCCCGAGGACGTCGACGGTTGGGCCGACGCGCTGCGCACGTTGATCGTCGCGCCGGACGCCGCGGCGGAACTGCGGGCGCGCGGTCTCGTCCGCGCGCAGACGATGACGTGGCAGGCCTGCGCGGCACGCACGCTCGCCGCGATGGAGACCGTCCCGCTGCGCTAGCCGTTCACGGTGTGCGGGCGATGTCGTCGACCGTCCAGCCTTCGCCGTCCCACGCGAAGGTCAGCGTCTCGCGAATGCTGCGCGCCGGCGCGCCGGCGGATGCCGGAACCGTCAAGCGCACGTCCTCGCGACGGTCGCCGAGCTGACGCGCGCTGATGTCGGCGTTGCTCGTGCCTTGGTACGCCGTCTCGAACGCCGCTCGGTCGTGTGCCGCACGATACCGCTCGGAGAGCATTGCATACGCGATCGCCCAGTGCGCGCCCTCGATCTGCTGGTAGTACCGTTCGACGAACGAGCTCATGTCGGGATGCGAAGGCGCCGGCAGATGCTGCCGCGGAGCGTCCGCGCGCGACGCGCCGCCGCACGACGACAGCGCCGCGGCGGCCATGACGACGAGAAGCACGAGGAAGACGCGCATCGAAGCGGCTCTTGGCCGTAGCCTCACCGGCCACCCTCGTCACCTCCGGAGCACGCCCGATGCGCTTTCTTCCGCCCGCACTCGCAGCATGGCTCATCGCGCTCGGCGTCGCCGGTTGGCCGGCGGCCGCGCAGGCGCCGCAGGCGCCGCAGACCTGCTCGCCGGAGGTCAACCGGCAGCTTGCCGATCTCCTCGCGCAGCGCGATCGCGGGCCGGTCGACGGTATCACGGTCTGCGGCATCACCATCGGCCCGTCGCGCCCGCAACGCGCGGGACGGCACGGCGGGCATCAGCTCATCCCGGTGCGCGCGCCGCTCCCCGGGGACGGCTCGGCGCTGATCGAGGTCGTCACCAACGACGACCTCGACGGCCGGGTCACCGCGCCGCGCGGTGCGACGGTGATTG
Source organism: Vulcanimicrobiota bacterium (assembly GCA_028287525.1). Classification (GTDB taxonomy): domain Bacteria; phylum Vulcanimicrobiota; class Vulcanimicrobiia; order Vulcanimicrobiales; family Vulcanimicrobiaceae; genus Vulcanimicrobium. The sequence continues at coordinate 3,879 of JAQBPM010000015.1, forward strand.
CGCTGGGCCAGTACTTTCACACGACGGCGCGCCAGCGGCCGTTCGTCGCCGGTATCCACGACGTCCATTGCGCGACGCACCGCGGCGCGGCGAACGGGTACGTCATCGTGAACGGCCGGCGCTTCGGCTGCGGCGCGTGAGCGTTCGCGCTCAACGCAGCAGCGGCACGCCGCTCGGATAGATCGGACGGTCGATCAGCGCTTCGAGCACTTCTGGGCGCGCGGCGAGCACGACCGCGCTGAACCGCGCGAACGCGTCGCGTTCCGCCTCGCCCTCGACGAACCGTTCCGTCGCGGTCAAGTCGACCTTGCCGTCCACCGGGAGGAAGCGCACGAAGCGGCCGTCGTCGTCGTCGCCGGTCTCCACCAAACCGGCGTCCGCGAAAATGCGCACGGCCGCCGAGATCGTCGACTGATCGACCCGGTCGAGGTCGAGCGTCGCGGCGATGTCGACGTAGGTCGAGCGCAGCGTACCGTCCGACGTCATCCGCTTCATCGCCGCGTACAGCGCGCGCAGCGTCTCCAGGCGCGGCGCGGCGCGATCGATGATGTAGTCGTTGATGCGGCGGTCCTTTTCACCGAAGAGTAGGTGGATGGACGCATCGTCACCGTCGCGCCCGGCGCGGCCCGACTGCTGGTTGAACTCGGTGAAGTCGAAGTTCAGATGGTACAGGAACACGTGGCGCACGTCGGGGAGATCGATCCCCTCGCCGAACGCCGACGTCGCTACGACGACGCGGATGACGCCTTCGCGAAAGTACGACTCGACCTGCGCGCGTTCGGGGCTCGCGACGCCGGCGTGATAGAAGGCGACCACGTCGCCGAGCTGGCGGCGCAGCTTCTCCGCCGTCTTCGTCGCTTCGGTGCGGGAGTTGCAGTAGACGATCGCCTTTTCGCCGTCGCGCGCGAAGCGCTCGATGTAGGCGACCTTGTCGGCCGTGCCGCGCGCGTCTACGACGTGCAGGTTGTCGCGCACGGTCGGGTCGATCACCCACGCGTCGATCCGCAGCGCCTCGCGAATCTTGGCGAACGCCTCGTCGCCGGCGGTCGCGGTCAGCGCGAGGACCTGCGGTGCACCGAGCGCCGCGATCGCGGCCCCCAGCCGCTGATACGCGGCGCGATGCGTCGATTCCGAGATGTGGTGCGCCTCGTCGACCACGATCAGTGACGGCTGCGATAGCAGCGATCGAAAGCGGTCGAGGTGGAACTGCACGAACTCCGGCGTCGCGCAGATCAAGTCCCACGTGCCGGTCTCGAGCGCTTCGTTGAGGGCGGCGCGCTCGCCGGCGTCGATCGCGCCGTTGGCCCGATAGATGCGCAGCCCGAGCGGCTCGAGCCGGCGGATCAGCGCTTCGTACTGGTCGTTCGCGAGCGCGCGCAGCGGGTACAGCACGACGGTTTTCTCGCCGCGCTCGAGCGCGCGCACCGCGGCGGGAAATTGGAAGCAGAGCGATTTGCCGCGGCCCGTGCCGAGCACCGCGAGCACGTTGCGCCCAGCGTCGATGCGTTCGAGCACTGCGCGCTGCGCGTCGCGCAGCGGGCGTTCGCCGATCAGCGCGCGCAGCACGTCGTCGCGCGCGACCCCATTACGATCGTGGCCTGTGCGCGCCGCCGCTGCGCGCTCGCGCGTGACGTAGATGTTGATGCCGAACGAGCGTGTTCCGCCGCCGGTGATCGCGGTGACTTCGGCGGTGTAGCGTTCGCCGGCGTCGACGTTGGGGGCCAGCCGCGCGGCGATCGGCCGTTTCAGGAAGCCGAGCTGCAGCGAGCCGTACCACACGCCGATCGCATTAGGATCGAACGCGTTCCCGGCGTCGCGCCGGAGCTCGACCGCTTCGCCGATGCGCAGCGCCGCGACCGTGTCCTGGCGTCCTTCGAAGCTGACGCCGACGACCTTGGTATTGAAGCCGGTCGCGTCACCGATCGTCGCATACGGATCGCGCGAGAGAAAGTCCCCGGCCTTCTCGTACAGCGCGTCGAGGAACGCGCCCGCCTGCGTCGACGAGGGCCCTTCGACAAGCTCAGGGTGACGGGGAATTGTGTCACCCCGAGCTTGTCGAGGGGCCCTCTCCTCCGCGTGACGGGTCGTCCCGAAGTCGCGGACCAGCTGCGCGAAGGCGGCTTCCGAGGGGGTGGGCGGAGGGAGGCGCTTTTGGCGCCTCACACCGTCTGCCACCTTAGGGCTTGGGTTTGGTCTCGGGGGCGTTCGGCGCGGCCGGAACGGCGTGCTCGTCGTCGCCGAGGTTCAGGGTGATCTCTTCGTGGCCGAGGGCGTTCGCCTCGTCGTGCAGGCCCATCGCCTGCGCGTCCAGCGGGTCGACGATCTCGCGATCGTGCTCGTAGTCCAAGCCTTCGTGGTCGTGCTCGTCGACGGGCTGCGCGGGATCCGTCTTCGGGCGTTCGGGGACGCCGAAGTTGCGGTTCTCGAGCTTCTCGAAGTCGATCTGCTCTTGGCGCGTGCGCTTGTAGCGCGGCGGCTGCGTGGTGCGGCGGGTCGCCCCGTCGCGATCGCGTTCGCGGCGCGCGCGGCGCAGGGCGGCAATCTCCTCGCGGTCGCGCTGCGCGGCGGCCGAATTCTGCGCGCGCGCTTGCGCGACGGTCTTCGGCTGTTCGAGCGACGAGCCGCGGAACACGCGGCGGTTCTTGGCGCGCTTCTGCAGCACTGCGACGAGCGGTGCCGAGTAGAAGATCGAGTGGTAGCCGCCCGAGACGATGCCGACCAGCAGCGCGAAAGCGAAATTCTGCAGCGACGCGCCGCCGAACGCCATCAGCGCGACGAGCGTGATCACGACGGTGGCGAGCGTGTTCACCGACCGCGTCATCGTCTGCAGGATCGAAGTGTTGACGATCTCGTCGAACGGCCGTCCGTCGAGGACCTTCACGTTCTCGCGGATCCGGTCGAGGATGACGATCGTGTCCATGACCGAGTACCCGATGACGGTCAGCACCGCGGCGAGGAACGCGTCGTCGACGCGCTTCCCTGCGATCGCGTAAATGCCGATCATCATGAGCGAATCGCGCACCAGCGCGACGACGATGACCCAGCCGAAGATCAGGTTCCAGCCGAAGCGGAAGGCGATGTAGACGAACTGGATCGCGATCGCGATGACGAGCGCTTTGATCGCGTTGAGCAGATACTCGTGCGAGAGCGACGGCCCGACCGTCGAGAT
>JAQBPM010000025.1 GCA_028287525.1 Vulcanimicrobiota bacterium
GTACAGGTCGACGTACGGGATCCCTTCGCGCTGCGTGTAGCGCCACACGTCGACTTCGGTCCAATGCAGCAGCGGGTGAACGCGCACGTGCGCGCCGTGCGGGACGTCCGTCGTGTAGTAGCCCCACAGCTCGGGCGGCTGCGCGCGCACGTCCCACGTTCCGCCGACCGAACGCGGGCTGAAGATGCGTTCCTTCGCGCGGGTCGCCTGTTCGTCGCGCCGGATGCCGACGATGATCCCTTGCGGGTTCTCGTCGCGCAGGTAGTTCTTGAGACCTTCGGTCTTGCGCGCGGCCGCGCGGGTCGCGGGCGGGAGCGTCGGATCCATCTCGTCTTCGGGCGGGCACAGCTCGATCCGCAGGTCGAGTTTCCACTCGCGCGCGAGCCGGTCGCGGAATTCGTACACTTCGTCGAGCTCGAGCTCCGTGTCGAGCTGCACGAGCGGAAACGGCACCTCGCCGTAAAAGGCCTTGCGGATCAGCCACAGCAGGGCGGTGGAGTCCTTGCCCATCGACCATAGCATCGCGAGCGGACGCAGCGATGCATAGGCCTCGCGCACGATGGTGATGGCGGAGTGTTCGAGCAGGTCGAGATCCTGGTTGTCGTGCGCGCTGGTCACGCGGGGCGGCCTTTCGGGAGTGCGTCGCGCCGCGCGACGGCGCGCGCGGCGAGGGCGAGGACGATGGCGACGAGCGCGAGCCCGGCTGCGAGCCCGAAGGCTGCCGGGCCGTTCGCTTCGTTGTAGTAGTCGGCGATGTGCAAAGGAACCGTCTCGGTGACGCCGCGGACGCTCCCGGAGACGACGGAGACGGCCCCGAACTCACCGATCGCGCGCGCGTTGCAGAGCAAGAGGCCGTTGAGGAACGAGGCGCGCGACGCCGGGAAGGTGACGCGCCAGAACGTCCCCCACGCCGATGCGCCCAGGCCGATCGCGGCTTCTTCGTACTCGCGGCCCTGCAGCGCCATCTGCGCGATCACCGCGCGCGCGACGTACGGAAACGTCACGAGCATCGTGGCGAGCGCGATTCCGGCCGGCGCGAACGCGATCCGAACGCCGTGCTCGGCGAGCCACGCGCCGGCCGGCGTTCGCGTGCCGAGCGTGGAGAGGACGGCGAGGCCGGCGATCACGGGCGAGACCGTCAGCGGCGCGTCGATCACCGTTACGAGCAGCGCCTTGCCGGGAAAGCGATACTTCGCGATCGTCCATCCGGCGAGCAGACCGAACGCGGCGTTGACCGAGACCGCGACGAGCGTCACGGCGACGCTCAAACCGATCGCGCTGACGACCGACGGTTCGCGATAGACGTCGCCGAGGGCATGCGTGCCGGCGGCGAGCGCCTCGATCGCGACCGAGAGGAGCGGGAGGACGATGAAGACGGCGAGGATCGCCGCGACGATCGCGATCGCAACGATCCCGGCGCGGTTCGGCGGGTGCGCCTTCATGTCGCCGCCCGCGCGACGACCATGCGCCGCTGCAGCGCATTGATCGCCAGCACCAGCCCGAGCGAGACGACCAGCATGACGGTCGCGATCGCCGCGGCGCCGGCTTGATCGTACTCTTCGAGATGCGTGATCACCAGCAGCGGCACGATCTCGGTGCGCCCCGGAAAGTTCCCCGCGATGAAGACGACCGATCCGTACTCGCCGAGCGTGCGCGCCAGCGCGAGCGCGAAACCCGTCGCGACCGCCGGCAGCGCGAGCGGGATCGTCACGCGCCGCGCGACCGTGAACCACGACGCGCCGAGTCCGCGCGCCGCTTCGGTGAGCTCTTCGGGGAGGTCGGCCAGCGCCGGCTGCACGGTGCGCACCACGAACGGCAGACCGACGAAGGCGAGCGCGAGCCCGACGCCGAGCGGCGTGTAGGCGACGTGGATGCCGTGCGCGGCGAGGAAGCCGCCGATCCATCCGTGCGGACCGTAGAGGGCCGCAAGCGTGATTCCGGTGACCGCGGTCGGCAGCGCGAACGGCATGTCGACGATCGCGTCGATCCAGCCGCGGCCGGGGAACGTCGCGCCCGTCAACACCCACGCGATCGCGAAGCCGAGGACCGCGTCGATCAGCGACGCGGCCAGCGCCGCGCCGAACGTGAGCCGGAACGCGGCCAGCGTGCGCGGTGCCGTAATGATCGCGAACAGCCGCTCGGGCGCGATGCCGTGCGCGGCCCACGCGACCGCGGCGAGCGGGAGCACCACGACCACGGCGATGACGGTGACCGTCGCGGCGACGGCGAGCGGGCGGCCGGGGATCGCGTCGCGCGTCATTTGACCGAAATCTGGTCGTAGATCCCGCCGTCGGCGAAGAAGCGCGCGTTTGCCGCTTGCCATCCGCCGAAGGTCGCGATCGACACGAGATCGGTGCGTTCGAAGTGTGTTCCGCAGCGGCCCAACACCGACGTGAGCCGCGGACGGTAGCCGAAGCTGCATTCCAGCTTCTGTGCGTCGGGAGAATAGAGATACTGCAGGTACTCGTGCGCGAGCGCCGTCGTACCGTGCTTGCGCGCGTTCACGTCGACGACCGCCACCGAGGGTTCGGCGAGGATGCTGACCGACGGGACGACGATTTCGTAGCCGTCCTTCGGCGAGGTGCGCTGGAGGAAGAAGCCTTCGTTCTCCCAGGCGATCAGGACGTCGCCGATCTGCCGCTCGGCGAACGAGATCGTCGCGCCGCGCGCGCCGGTGTCGAGGACGGCGACGTTTTTGTAGAGCGCGCTCACGAACGCGCGCGCCTTCGCTTCGTCGTTGTGGTTGCGCTTGAGCGCCCAGCCCCACGCCGCGAGGAAGTTCCACCGCGCGCCGCCGCCGGTCTTCGGATTCGGCGTCACGAGCGACACGCCGGGCTTCACCAGATCGCCCCAGTCGCGGATGTGCTTCGGATTCCCCTTGCGCACCACGAAGACGATCGTCGACGTGTACGGCGTGCTGTTGTCGGGGAATTGCTTCTGCCAGTCGAGCGGGAGCAGTTTGGCCTTCTGCGCGATCGCGTCGATGTCGTAGGCGAGCGCCAGCGTCACGACGTCGGCGTCGAGCCCGTCGATGACGGCGCGCGCCTGCGCGCCGGAACCGCCGTGCGACTGATCGATCGTGACGGTCTGGCCGGTCTTGCGCTGCCAATAGCTCGCGAACGCTTTGTTGTACGCCGCGTAGAACTCGCGGGTGGGATCGTAGGAGACGTTGAGGAGCTTCGCCGGCGCGCCGGCGGCATGTGCGCCCAGCGGGGCCGCGACGAGCAGGACGCCGAGCGCTGCGAGAACCAGCCGCTTCACGCGACGCCTCCGGAGACGAACGAGCGCGCATGGCTCGGCGAAACGTACAGCACGTCGCCCGGTGCGCGAGCGGCCGTCGGTCCGACGACCGTCGCGATTTCGATGACGACCTCGAGTCCGCCGTCGAGCACGCACTCGTAGCGCGTGCGCGCACCGAGCGGAACGATGCGGTCGATCGTCGCACGGTACGCGCCCTCGAACGGCAGGACGCTGATGCGGAACTCGTGCGGCCGCACGAACGCGGTTGCCGTTCCGTTCGCGATCGCGTTGGCCGGCCCGAGAAAGCCGAGCACGAACGGGTTGACCGGCGCGTCGTACACGTCGGCCGGCGTGCCGGCCTGTTCGACCGCCCCGTCGCGCATGACGACGACCGCGTCGGCGACCTCCATCGCCTCGTCCGCGTCGTGCGTCACCAGCAGCGTCGTCACGTGCGTGCGTTCGTGCAGAGTGCGCAGCCACGCGCGCAGCTCGCGCCGCACGGGGACGTCGAGCGCCGCAAAGGGTTCGTCGAGCAAGAGAATCGGCGGAGCCGAGGCGAGCGCACGCGCGAGCGCGACGCGCTGCCGCTGTCCGCCGGAGAGCTCGTGCGGCCGGCGGTCGCCGTAGCCCTCGAGCTGCACGATGGCCAGTAGCTCCGTGACGCGGGCGGCGCGCTCCGCGCGCGAAACGCCGCGCACGCTCAAGCCGAAGCCGACATTCTGCGCGACGGTCAAGTGCGGGAACAGTGCGCCGTGCTGAAAGACGAACCCGACGTTGCGCGCGCGCAGCGGGCGATCCGTCACGTCGACGCCGTCGATGACGATGCGTCCGCGATCGGGGAGCTCGTAGCCGCCGATCAGCCGGAGCAGCGTCGTCTTGCCGCAGCCGGAGGGGCCGAGAATCGCGGTGAGCGCGCCGGAGGCGAAGGCGACCGAAACCCGGTCGACCGCCACGCTCTCGCCGAACCGCTTGGTGACGGTGTCGAGAGCGATCACGCGCGCTTCCCGGCCGGCGCGTGCAGTCCGCACTCCGTCTTCGCGAAGCCGGCCCAGCGGCCGTCGCGGCCCCCCTGGCCGGGAGCGACGGGGCGAGTGCACGGGAAGCAGCCGATGCTCGGATACCCCTCCGAGTGAAGCGCGTTCACCGGCACCCCGTTCGCGTTGACGTAGGCCCAAACATCGTCGTCGGTCCAATCGTAGAGAGGGCTCACCTTGAAGATTCCATCGGCGTCCGACTGGACGGGGTCGAGGTCGGTTCGGGTCGACGACTGCGCGCGCCGGATCCCGGTCAGCCAGGCGTCGAAGGTGCGCAGAAAGGCTCGGTTCGGCGCGACCTTGCGCAGCGCGCAGCAGCGATCCGGATCGGTCGACCAGAGCGCCTCCCCGTACCGCGCGCCCTGCTCCTCGACCGAGAGCTCCGGCCGGACGGCGATCGGCGTGATGCTGTAGCGGCTCGCCACCCGCTCGACCAGCGCGTGCGTTTCGGCGAAGAGCAGGCCGGTGTCGAGGTAGTAGACGGGCACGCTCGGGTCGACGCGCAGGGTGAGGTCGAGCAGCGCCATCCCCGAGGGGCCGCCGAACGAACACGCCAGCGCCACGCGGCTGGCGTGGTCGCGCAGGGTCCGGCGGACGATCCGTTCCGCGCTTTCGACGGCGCGGATGGGTGAGGAGTTCACAGCGATCTTTCAGTGATGGGAAGGGCGCAAACGACGAAGCCCCCGCCGGATCGGCGGGGGCTTCGGGACACGATTCTCGTGCGCGCGAAAACTCTACGCCGTTTCGGGAGACTCGGCACAGAGACAGCAGGCGCCCGGGCAGGCGGCGGCAAGCGAGATCATGTTCGGGGACCTTACCACGCGCCCGCCGGTCGCGTCAACCGCGGCGCTTGGCCCGGTCGGCATTAATGCGACCCGTTGCCGTCGCTGCCGTTGCCGCGGAAGCGCGCGAAGAGATCGCGGGCGAACGTCATCGCGGAGGATTTCGCCTCCTCGTAGACGCGCGCGGCGTCGTCGAGGCCCATCTGGCGCCCGTTGCGGTAGTAGTACGAGACGCCTTCGCCGACGACGACCGTCCCCGCGTAGCCGATCGCCGCTTTGATGAAGATGCCGCCGACCGGGATGAAGCCGGAGAGCTCGCGCGCCAGCGCGCGCCAGCCGAACCCGCCGCCGACGATCGGCAGCAGCTCCCAAATCTGGTTGAGGTCGGGATCGCGGCCGTAGGTCGCGCCGATGTTGAGCATCAGGGTCATCTGGATGCCGGTGATCGCCATCATGTCGCCGGCCGACGCGAACGCGCCGAGGACGACGCCCAGGACCGGGACGTGATCGACGACGGCGCTGGCGCCGGCGACCTTGAGCGCGTTGAGCGCCGCATCGCGGGTCAGCTTGGCGGCGACCGTTTCGCGCAGTGCCGGCAGGCGCCGCCCGACCGCGACTTCGATGCCGCGGCAGCAATCGATCAGATGCGGCAGGAAGCGCCCGCGGAGCGTTTCGATCGCGATCCGGTCGACGACGTATTCCTCGACGCTTCCCGATGCGGGCGCCTGCACCGGGCCGGTCGGCGCGGCGGCCGATGGGTCGACGGTAAGAAAGAGCACCGGCAAGCGCAGCGCGATGAAGCGTTCGAGCGGCATCGCCGTCCGGTCGCCCGGACGCCCGCAGCAGATGACGGCGCGCGCGTCGGTCGTGTCGACCGCCCGGTCGCCGGCGAGCGTCTCGAAGGCGGCGGCCGCCTCGGGCGGAATCGAGTCGCCGTCTTGTCCCGCGAGCAAAACCGAGCGCAGGGCGCTGGTGAGCGCGGGGTCGCCGGCCAAGAAGAACTTGAACGGACGCCGAGCGCCGGCGTGGACCGCGTTGACGTTGAGCTTGCCGCGCAGGCGTTCGAAGACGGCCGCAGCCGAGGTGGGATTCACAAAGGGTTCCTACCCGGCTGTGCTACCTGGGGTTACGTGCGTCCGAGCGCTTCCTTGTCCGGATCGTCGGCGTACGCAAGGTAGACGAGCCCGAGGAAGATTTCGAGCGACTGGGCGTACATCCCGCGCGCGTTCGCCAAGTCGATCACGCTGCGGCCGGTCGCCTTCGCCTCAGCCAGGACGGCTTGCGGCGCGGCGTTGGTATCGGCGCCGACGATGACGGCCGCTGCGACCTCGCCCGGCGTCAGATCTTGGCGGGCCAGCGCCGCGTAGTCGACGCCCTTGGTGTGGAAGCGCACGTCGAGCGCGTGCTGGAACGTCGCGTAGCGGTCGGGCGACTGCTGCACGCCCAGCATGTCGATGCGGACTTCCAGCTGACGTGCCCGCGCCATGTTGTACAGCTGCGACGCCTGCGTCGCGCCGACTGCGGCTTTGTTGAGCGAGTCGACGGCCTTGGTCATCAGCGGTTCGATGCGTTTGTAGTCGCTGATCTGGAGGTCACCGGTACCGTCGAGCGTCACGTGCTGCAGCTCGCGCACGAACATGTCGAGATCGCCCGCCCCGACGTCGAGCAGCGCCAGCGATGCGCGCGCCGCATCGACGCCGCGCACCATATCGCCGTCGGCCGCGCCGATCGAGGCGAGCATGCGCGGATAGGACGGGAACGTCGCGAGCGCCTGGGGCGGCGGCGCGTCGAGCTTCAGCGGTGCCGCGAGCTCGGCGAGCAGGTCGGCGTTTTCTTTGAGCAGTCCGCCTTGTTTGTTGCGGTCGAGCGTGCCGACGCCGCCGATCGTCTCCGAGGCCTTGTTGGTCGCCGTGGTGAGCGATTTGGACATCGTGTTGACGTTGTGCAGCATCGTCTCGAGACGCGACTCCTTGCGCGGCTGCACGCGAGAGAAGTCCGGCATGCCGTAGACGATGTTCTGAACGCGCGAATTGATCGCTTTGAGCTGATCGAGGCCCTGCTGGCGGCGGGTCGCGATCGCCGCGCCGGCCTGTGTTTCATTGCTCTGTGCGGTGGCGAGCTGATCGCGCAGCGGGAGCAGGTTCGGGTGCATGAGGTCGAGCCGCCGCTCCGCGTCGCGCAAGCCTTTGATGCGCACGTCGGCCAGCGCCTTGGCCTGTGGCGAGACTTTCTCGGCCGCCACGGCGAGGTTCTGCTCGCCCTTGGAGACTTGACCCATCGCGAGCTGCGCCTCGCCCAAATCGAAGCGCGCGGTCGAATCGTCGGGCCGGCGGCTCAGCACGTCGGTGAACTTGCGCGCCGCGATCGCGTAACGCCCCGTGTCGAGGTCGTGAATCCCCTGCGCGAGCCGCTGGTCGTCGGTGCGCAGCGTCGGGTTGAGCTCCGGATCGCCGCGCAGGTTCGCGAGCCGCTTGTCGGTGCCGGGATGATCCGCCAGATACTTGTCGAGCGCGCCTTTGCTCGCGTGCTCGGTGGCGCCGAGATGAGACATGAACGACAGCGCGGCGTCGGGGTCGTAGCCGGCGCGGTTCATCAGCATCAGGCCATACTTGTCGGCTTCGTTCTCGTCGTCGCGCGCGATGCGGGCCAGCGCACCCGCTTGGATCAGCTGGCCGAACCGGTACAGGATCGGCGAGAACAGCGAACCGATGCTGAACAACACGTTGAGGATCGACGCCTTGTTCTGCGCGGTGACCGCGTGGCGCCGTTCGATGTGTCCGGTCTCGTGGCCGATCACGTGGGCCAGCTCGTCGTCGGACTGGACGAAATCGATCGTCCCCTCGTTGATGTAGATGTAGCCGCCCAGCGTCGAGAACGCGTTGATCTCCGAGTCGTCGATGATCTTGATCGAATACGGGACGTCTTTGCGCGCCGTCTGCGACCAGAGCTTGTTCGAGATGTCGCCGACCCATTGGTTCAAGAGCGGGTCGGTGACGATCACGTTCGAGTCGGTGATCTGCTTGTCGTATTCTTTGCCGATTTGGATCTCGGACGAGGTCGGCAAGGCGAGCGCGGGTGCCGGCATGGTGGCACTCACCATCACTAAGGTGAGGGTGATGACGGCGATACGACGGAATATCATGATCGACTTCCTTCGGGAACGCGCGGCCGGACGGCGCCGGGGCCATCCCATTCGACGGCCCCAGGAGACTCTCCACCGTTTACCAGATAATTCTGAGGAATGCTTGTGGAGAACCACACCTTCTTGTGCATGCCGTGTGGAACGCGCAGGGCCGCCTGAGCGGCCGTAGGAACCGCGGCGGATCATGATCACGCAGGGATGCCGATGAGCAGCGTTCGCGGACGCGGCCGCAGTCTCGAGATCGCCGTCGATCGGGTACTGGCCGCCGCGGCCGAGGAACTGCGCGAGCAGTTCGCCGCGCGCCCGGATTTCTATCGCGGAAGCCGGGCGGTCGCTAACCTCGGCAGCCTCGAACCGGTTGCCGATGAGATCGCCGCTTTTCGCGACGTTCTCGCGGAGTACGGGATCGAGCTTGACGGCATCAGCGGCGTCGAAGCGATCGCGCCGCTCGCCGCGGAGCTGGATCTCGCCTATCTCGGCTCCGCACAGGCCGCCGACGTCGCCGCGCTGCCCCGCCAGCGGACGCCGCGTGAAGTCCGCCTCTCCGAAGAGGCGCGTTCGCTCGTCGCCGATTTCGCCGGCGCGCGCGCCGACCTCGCACGGCGCCGCCACGTCGGCACCAACGGCGCGAGGATGGCGGTCGCTTCGGCGGCAGTCGTGCTCCCGCAGCAGCCGCGTCCGGTGCCGGTCGGCGTGTCGACCCTGTACCATCGCGGAACGCTGCGCGGCGGCCAGGCGCTGCACAACCTCGGGAACCTCGTCGTGATCGGCGACGTGAACCCCGGCGCCGAACTCGTCGCGTCGGGCGACATCGTCGTCTTCGGCGCACTGCGCGGCGTCGCGCACGCCGGCGCGCAAGGCGACCGCAGCGCCCGCGTGATCGCGCTCGAGCTCGCGCCGACGCAGCTGCGCATTGCGACCGTCATCGCCACCAGCGGCGACGACGGCGCCAAACGCGGCCCCGAACACGCCTCGATCGTCGACGAACGCATCGCCGTCGTCCCGTTCGCCGAAGCCGATTTGAAAAAGGAGCAAGCATGAGCGCTAGGCGCATCGTTTTTACGTCGGGCAAGGGCGGAGTCGGAAAGACGACGACGACTGCCAACGTCGGCGCAGCGTTGGCCAAGAGCGGGAAGCGGGTTGTGCTGGTCGATGCCGACATCGGGCTGCGCAATCTGGATCTGGTGCTCGGGGTCGAGAAGCGGATCGTCTTCGACCTGGTCGAGGTCGTGGAGGGCCGCTGTCAGTTGCGCCAAGCGCTCATCAAGGACAAGCGGCTGGAAAACCTGTCCATCCTCCCCGCCGCGCAGACCCGCGACAAGACGGCGATCAGCGAGCTGCAGATGGCCGAGGTGACGGCGCAGCTCGGCGAGATGTGCGACTACGTGCTGATCGACTGCCCGGCCGGCATCGAGCACGGCTTCCGCAACGCGATCGCCGGCGCGACCGAGGCGATCGTCGTGACGACGCCCGAAGTCAGCGCGATTCGCGACGCCGACCGGGTGATCGGCAAGCTGAACGAACGCGGGCTGCCGCTGCGTTTGATCGTCAACCGCATCCGTCCCGAGATGGTGCGCAGCGGCGACATGCTCTCCGTCGAAGATGTGACCGACATCCTCGCCGCCGAGCTGGTCGGCATCGTTCCCGACGATGAAGAAGTGATCGACACGACCAACCGCGGCGAGCCGATCGCGCTGAGTCCCGATTCACGCTTGGCGGCGATCTATGCGAAAATCGCGCGGCGGCTCGAAGGCGAGCTGGTGCCGTTCACCAGCCTGACCACGCCGGGTTTGTTCGAACGCCTCTTCGGCAAGGCAGGGTAGCATGGTCAACAACGTGATCCCGCAAGAAACGCCGGCCTCGGCGCCCGTCCCGCGCAAGCGCGGCCGCGCGATCGTCGTCACCAGCGGCAAGGGCGGCGTCGGCAAGACGACGACCACGGCGAACATCGGCGCGGCGCTCGCCGCGGACGGTGCGACGGTCGTGCTGGTCGATGCCGACGTCGGGTTGCGCAACCTCGATATCGTGCTCGGGCTCGAGGCGCGGGTGCGGCATCACGTCCTCGACGTGCTCGAGGGTGCGGCGACCCTCGACGACGCGCTCGTCACCGACAAGCGGGTGCCCTCGCTGCGCCTGCTCGCCGCGGCGCAGACGCGCGAGAAAGACGACGTCGACACCGCCGCGTTCACCGACCTCATCGGCACGCTGCGCGACCGGTTCGACTTCGTGCTGATCGACTGTCCGGCCGGAATCGAGAAGGGCTTCACCAACGCGATTGCCGGCGCCGACGAAGCGATCATCGTGTGCACGCCGGAAGTCTCGGCCGTGCGCGACGCCGACCGCGTCGTCGGCCTGCTCGGCGACGGCCGCAAGGTCACGCTGATCGTCAACCGGCTGCGGCCGGCGCTCGTGCGCAAAGGGAAGATGCTCTCGGTCGACGACGTCAACGACATCCTGCATTTGCCGCTGCTCGGCGTCATCGCGGACGCGCCCGACGTCATCGTCTCGACCAATCGCGGCGAGCCCGTCGCGCTCGACGCGGCCTCTCCGATCGGTGAAGCCTATCGCGCGATCGCGCGGCGGATCACCGGCGCGTCGACTGCCGCGCCGGAGATCCCACGCGAAAAGACGTTCTTCGAGAAGCTCTTCGGGAGCCGTTCATAGTGTTCGAATTTTTCAACCGTCTGTTCGGAACGAAGCCCTCCAGCGCGACCGCGAAGGAGCGCCTGCGCCTCGTCCTGCTTTCGGATCATCTCTCGCTCGCGCCCGACGTCGTCGAAGCGCTCAAAAACGATCTGATCGAGGTGATCTCGCGTTACTGCGAAGTCGACGCCGCGAATTGCGACGTGACGTTCGAACGCCAAGACAAAGCGGTCGCGATGCTCGCCAACATCCCGATTCTGGGCATGCAGCGCCCGAAACCGCCGGCGCCCCCGCCTGCAGCGCCGCCGCAGGCGCCCCCGGGGCTCGCCGACGAACCGGCCGCAAGCCCCGCCCTCGCAACGACGACGCCCTCCGTGCCGGAGCAGGCGCCCGCGCCCACCGCCAAGGTCCCCGGAAAGCCCGGCGGCTCCAACGGCCGCCGCCGGCGGCGCAAGAACAACGGCGTGCAAGGAGCGCCGCGCCCGCAGCCGACCTGACCGTCAGCTCGAAGCGGCTATGAGAACGGCGTCGCGACGAAAGCGAACGCCGGCGAGGGGCCTTGCGGGCCCCCTTTGTGCTCCATCACCCGAAGGTGCAGCAGGCGCCAAGGCCGGCGCCGGGTGTCGGCCTGAGCCTCGATGAGCATGCCCGGTCGAACGAGCCGCAGGGCCGCACCGCGCACCACACATTCTTCGACCGCGCGCCCCGACGTCTCGGTCGGACCGCGCGCGATGCGCATGCGTCCGCGATGCTGATCGACGGAAAGCACGTTACCGGCAAACCACACGTCGTAGCCGGGTTCGTTCGCACGACATGGACCCGTAACGAGGGTCGCGACAACTCCGAGAGCGGCGAGAAACGCTGGTAGTCTGCGGTGCGTCATGCTAGTGATTCGTACCCACGATATCTCGCCCTAGCACGATCGTCATGTCGGGGCCATTCTGGTCTGCGGGCCGCGCGGCCACGGGTACGATCGTCGCGGTCGGTCCGAGCGCCTTCTGTACGAGGTACGACGCCGCGACGGCGGACGGGCCGGTCTCGATTCGCGTGACGGCGAAATCGTCGGTCGGCGCATTGCGAACCTGCCATACGTTGAAGCCCTTCCGCCGGAGATCGCCGGCGACTCTCTTGGCGAGTCCAGCGACGCTCGTGCCGTTTTCGATGCGGATGCGCACGGCGCTTGCGGACGCGTTCGACCGGGTCGCTGCGACGTCGGCCGCCGCGGGCTCGCGGAGGAGTGCGGCGACCAGCTTCTGCTTCGCCGATTCGTCGGCGACGATCGAGTCGCCGTAGTCGGGCAGAATGACGGACCCCACATACGGTACTTGCGCCGTACGGATGTCGCGCAGCGAGAGATGGGAAAGGGCGACGACGGCCGAGAGCTGCTCCTGCGTCGTAAAGTCCGTTTCGACGTCCTTGCGCACGACGTCCAGGAGCGCCCGCGCGTGCGTCAGCGTGTTGAGCTGATTGTGCGTGATCCGCTCCACGATCGCGCGCACGACTTGCTGCTGGCGCATGATGCGGCATGGGTCGCTGCACCAGTCGTGCCGGAACCGCGCGTACCCGACGGCGCGCTCTCCGTCGAGATGCTGCAGGCCGGGCTTGAGGTGAACGTACAAGTGCCCCCAGTTGTCGTCGTAGTCGAGCGGTCCGTTCTTCCCGCTCCCCCTCAGCGCGTCGGAGTTCTTCACGACGACGTCGATCCCGCCGATCGCGTTGATGACGTCCTTCGACGTGTTGATCCGCATCACGACGTAGCGATCGAACCCCGGGATCCCGAGCCAATCGGCGATCACCGCCTTCGACTCCTTGATGCCGCCGTCGGACTGCGCCTGGTTGATCTTCGCCTTCTGCCCGTTCGGCATCGTCGCGACCATGTCGCGCGGCACCGACAATTCGTTCACCCGATGGTTCTTGAAGTCGAGGTTCAGCGCCATGATCACGTCGCTGCGCGCTGCCTTCGACGTCGGTTGATCGAGCTTGTCGTAATCGTAGTCGAGCCCGATGACGAGCACGCTGAGACGATCCTTGCCGAAGAGCTTCGCCGGATCGGGCACGAAGATGTGCTCGACCGCGGAGACCACCCTCGTCACGGGCGCGGACCCGCGGAACGTCGTCGCGCCCAGGCCGACCACGAGGGCCGCGATGAACAGTCCGGCGGCCGCCGCGATTGCCCAGGGAGACGTTGCCAGCTTTCGCATGAACCGGCGTTCGGTATCCGGGTGAAGCGCTCCGGCCCCGGAGCTGTCGAACGTACGTTCGCGCCGTCGCTCCGGCCGACATAACCGAGCGCGAGGCGCCCGCCGCGGCGGGCCGGAACACCAGCATTCGGTGGAACGTCCCTGGTACACGCGCTTCAACTGGCCGCTCGCGATCGCCCCGATCTTGACGACGATCCTGGGGATCGTGTTCATTCGCTCGGCGACGCTGCACGATCGGTCGGCGGCGAGCGAGTGGCGCAGCCAGCTCCTCTACGCGGTGGTCGGGATCGCGCTGATGATCGGTGTCGCCTTCGTCGATTATCGCGTGTGGCGCAGGTGGGCGCTGCCGATGTACGTCGTGACGCTGGGATTGCTCGCGTTCATCACGTTCAAGGGACACGAGGCGCTGGGCGCGGCGCGCTGGATCAAGATCGGTTCGTTCACGTTCCAGCCGTCGGAGCCGGCGAAGGTCGTGCTGGCGATCGCGATCGCCGCGCTGTTGTGCCGCGGCAGCTACAAACGCATCCAAGAACTGTGGCTGCCGCTGCTCGCCGTCGCCGTTCCGGCCGTGCTGATCCTCAAACAGCCGGATCTCGGGACGACGCTCGTCATCGGCGCGATCCTCACCGCGGAGCTCTTTTTCGGTTTGCCGAACCTGGTCGATTTCGGGCTCTACGTCGGCGGCGTCGCGGCGGCCGCGGCGTACGTCTTCACCAGCGAACATATGCTCAAACCGTTCCAGCGCGCGCGGCTCGTCGTCTTTCTCGATCCGAAAGTCGATCCGCAAGGCGTCGGCTACAACCTGAACCAATCGAAGATCGCAGTCGGCAGCGGCGAGTGGTTCGGTAAGGGACTCTTCCACGGCACGCAGACGCAGCTCGCATTCGTGCCGGAGAACTCGCGCGACTTCATCTTCACCGCGCTCGGTGAGGAGGCCGGATTCCTCGGCGCGCTGCTGCTCGTCACGCTGTACGTCGTGACGATCGGCTTCGCGCTGCGGGCGGTGTTCGCGGCGAAAGACCGGTTCGGCGTTCTGCTCGCGGTCGGGCTCGTGACGATGCTCGCCTTTCACGTCGTCGTCAACGTCGGCATGACGATCGGCATTATGCCGATCACCGGCATCCCGCTCCCGTTCATGTCGTACGGCGGCAGCGCGCTGATGACCGACTACATCGCCGTCGGCATCCTCTTGAACATCGTCCTCCAAAAGGACAAGCTCGTCTTCGGCGACGCCGCCCGCCACGGGTAGAAG
>JAQBPM010000099.1 GCA_028287525.1 Vulcanimicrobiota bacterium
GACGGCCGTCCGGCAGGCGGACTCACCGTCCGCCTGCGGCTGGTGCACGGTCCGACCGAACAGAGCACGCAAGTCGCGCTCGACGCCGAGGGACACGGACACGCCGTCTTCCACGACGTCGTGCCCGGCACGAGTTTGCTCTACGCCCAAGCCGACGTCGACGGTAAGCCGGCGATCGACGTCGATGCCGTACGGGTCGCACCGCAGGCACTGCTCGGCGCGCGCTCGCGCCGCAGCGTCGAAGCGAAGATCACGACCGAGCGGGAACGCTATCGGGTCGGCGACCGCCTGAACGTCGACGCGTCGCTGAGCGGCGCCGCCGGCGACGCGTTGGTCGACCTTGAAGCGGCGCGTTCGATCGGCGAGCAGACCGTGTCCGCGAACGGCGGGCGGGTGACCGCCTCGTTCGTCCTGCCGGAGACGGTCGGGGACGCCGCGATCGGCGTCGCGTTCGTGCGCGACGGTGCGTTCGAGTACGCGACACGCCGAGTCGTGATCGACGGCCCGGGGCACGCGCGTGCGACGACGATCGCGTCGGATCGCGCAACCTACGCGCCGGGCAGCATCGCCCACATCACGATCGCCGACGGCAACGAGCGCGCGGGCGCGACGCTCGCCATTCGCGTCGGCGACGTGCGGGCGGCGGGAGGCGCGTCGTTCGACGACGCCGCCGCGGTGTTGAGCGGGACCGGAACGACGACCCAAAATCCCACTTCCGCGGACCCGGCGTGGCATGCCTCGGTGACCCCGCGCCAGTCGACGGTGGTCGACCTCGCCGCCAACGAGCGCAGCGCGCCCTCCGCCGAGACGCTCGGTGCGCCCTCGGAACGATCGCTGGTGTGGCGGATCGACCGGACCGAGAGGGAAGGCTTCGATGTGACGCTTCCGCAGGCGCCCGGACGCTACGTCGTCTCCGTGCTCAAGGTGTCGGACGACGGCGACGTCGGTGCCGCGACGCTCGCGCTCGAGGTGCGATGATGGCGACCCAGACGACGATGTCGCTCGCACAAGAATCGGGCTCCGCACGGCTGATGCTGCTCGACACCTACGGTCTGGTGTACCGCGCGTTCTTCGCGCTCCCGGCGCTGACCACGACGCGCGGCGTTCCGATCAACGCGGCGTACGGCTTCACCATGATGGTCAGCAAGATCATCAACGACGAGAAGCCGACCCACGTGATCGCGGCGTTCGACAAGGGGCTGCCCGCGGCGCGCGTCGCGCTCTACGCCGGCTACAAGGCGCAGCGCACCGAAACGCCCGACGAGCTGCGCTCGCAGTTCGCGCTGGTGCGCAAGATTCTGGCGACCTACGGCATCCCGGTGGTCGAGATCGACGGCGAAGAAGCGGACGACGTGATCGCGACGCTGGCGCAGCAGGCCGAAGCGGATCGTCAGAACGTGCTGGTGGTCACGGGCGACTTGGATCTGCTGCAAGTCGTCGACGACCGCACGACGGTGCTGACGACGCGTCGCGGGATCACCGACCTCGGGCGCTACGACGCCGCGGCCGTCCGCGCGCGCTTCGACCTCGAACCGACGCAATTGCCGGACTATCGCGGGCTCAAAGGCGATCCGTCCGACAACCTTCCCGGCATCCCGGGCGTCGGCGAAAAGACGGCGATCAAACTGATCAAGAACGCCGGCTCGCTCGATGCGCTCCTCGCGAATCCGGCGCTGGCCGGTTCGCCGAAGCTGGAGGCGCTGATCCGCGAGCACGGCGAGACGGCGCGCGTCTGCCGCGACGTCTCGCTGATCAAACGCGATCTGCCGATCACCCTCGATTGGGAAGGCGCGCGCTACGTGCAGCCGTCCAACGACGCGCTCTACACCCTGTATCGCGAACTCGAATTCAAAGGACTGCTCTCACGGCTCGAGGCGCCGGCGGAGCCGCAGCCGATCCCGAGCGAAGAGGTGCTCGCCGGCGAGTACGAATCGTACACCGCGGTGACCGAACCGTCGGACTACGCGCGCATCGCGTCGCTGCTCGCCGACGCCGCCGCGCGGGAACGGGTCGCCGTCGCGCTGCAGGGCGACGCGATCGCCGTCTCCGTCGCCGATGGCAGCGCGTTCGCGTTTCTGCGCTCAGCACTCGACGTCGAGGCGGTCGGCGCGGCGTTCACGCGGCTGTGGGAGGCCGTCCCGCAGCTCGTCGCCTACGATGCGAAGACGATGATCGGCGCGCTGAACCTGCCGATTCGGATGCTCGCCGACGATCCGATGCTCGCCGCGCACCTCCTCAACCCGTCGCGCACGTTCGCCGACATCGGTCAGGCCGCGAGCCAGTACTTGGAACGCGTGCTCCCCGACGAGCCGGCCGCGACGGCCGACGCCGCCGGGCTGCTGGCGCGCACGACGCGCGCGGAGCTCGAGCGGCGCGGCCAGCTTTCCCTCTACGCGGACGTCGAGCTGCCGCTGGCGTCGGTGCTCGCGGGTCTGGAACGGGCCGGCATCGCCGTCGACGGCGCGACGCTGCGCGAGCTCGCGGTGCAGGTCGACGCCGACGTCGCGCGCCTGCAGGCCGAGATCTACGCGCTCGCCGGGGAAGAGTTCAATCTCGGCAGCCCGCAGCAGCTCGGCCGCGTCCTGTTCGACCGCCTGAACCTTCCCGCCGGCCGCAAGAACAAGACCGGCTACGCGACGGACGATGCCGAGCTGCAGCGCCTGCGCGGGTTTCCGATCGCGCAGAAGATTCAAGAATACCGCGAAGTCTCGAAGCTGAAGAACACGTACATCGACGTGTTCCCGACGCTGGTCGACGAACGCGGCCGGCTGCACACGGTCTTCCGCCAAACCGCGACCGCAACCGGGCGGCTGTCGTCGATCAACCCGAACCTGCAGAACATCCCGGTCCGCAGCGAGCTCGGGCGTCAGATCCGCAAAGCTTTCGTCGCGCCGTCCGCCGACCGCGTCCTGTTGGCGGCGGACTACTCGCAGATCGAACTGCGGCTGATGGCGCACTTGAGCGGCGACGCCTCGATGCGCGCCGCCTTTCACGAAGGCCAGGACATCCACGACTTCACCGCGCGGCAGATCTTCGACGTCGGGCCGTTCGCGGAAGTCGATCCGAACCAGCGCCGCATGGCGAAGTCGGTGAACTTCGGCTTGCTCTACGGCATGTCGGACTTCGGCTTGGCGACCCGGCTCGAGATCGACCGCGGCACGGCCAAAGCGATGATGCAGGCGTATTTCGATCGCTTCCCCGGCGTGCGCGGCTTCATCGACCGCTCGCTCGAAGAGGCGCGCGACCGCGGCTACGTCGAGACGATCCTCGGCCGGCGCCGTTACATGCCCGACCTGCGCGCGAAGAACTACATGCTGCGCGCCGCCGCCGAACGCGAGGCGACCAACGCGCCGCTGCAAGGCTCGGCCGCCGACCTCATGAAGCTCGCGATGGTGCGTCTGGAGCGTCGACTCGCGGCCGAACTGCTCGACGCGATCATGCTGCTGCAGATCCACGACGAGCTGATCATCG
>JAQBPM010000102.1 GCA_028287525.1 Vulcanimicrobiota bacterium
TGTCACCCGTGGGGAATAACGAGCGGTCCCGATGGCAACCTGTGGTTCACCGAGAGCAACGGCAATACGGTCGCACGCATCACGCCGTGATCGCGACCGCCAGGTGGACGCGAGCGGGCGCTTCCCCTAGCAACGCCCCGTTCACGCTGGGTTCAGGTTCGTCGCCCATAAGGGTGTGATGGAGATGATCAACAAGGTCCCGCGGATTACGGTCTTTTTCTGGATCATCAAGGTTTTCGCGACGACGGTCGGCGAGACCGCGGCGGATTTTCTGGCGACGAAGCTGGGCTTCGGCTTATCCAACACGGCCTATATCATGAGCGGCGTCTTCTTGATCGCGCTGCTCGTTCAGCTGAACCTGAAGAAATATGTACCGGGAGTCTACTGGACCGTCGTCGTGCTGATCAGCGTCGTCGGCACGCTGCTCGCGGATCTGCTGGTCAATAAGCTCGGCGTCGGCCTGAGCACCAGCTCCATCATCTTTGCGGTGCTGCTCGCGGCGGTGTTCTTCTTCTGGTGGCGCAGCGAGAAAACGCTCTCGGTGCACAAGATCCACACGACCCGGCGCGAGCTGTTCTACTGGGCGGCGATTTTGTTCACGTTTGCGCTCGGGACGTCGGCCGGCGATCTCGTCTCCGAGGCGTTCGGCCTGGGCTACGGGACCGCAGCGGTCATCTTTGCCGCGGCGATCGCCGTCACGGCCTTCGCGTACTTCGTCCTCAAGGTCGACGGCGTGCTGGCGTTCTGGATCGCCTACATCCTGACTCGCCCGCTCGGCGCCTCGATGGGAGACCTGCTCGCACAACCGGTGAAGGACGGAGGCATGGGGCTCGGCACGACGAGCACGAGCGTGGTGTTCTTCGCGGTGATCGCGGGTTTGGTCGTCTACCTCACCTTTGGGCGCAAAGACGAGCTCACTCAACGAGGCCTCAAAGGCGCGTCGGCCTCGTAAGCCAAAGTCGAGCCATATGCTCTCGAGAGCGCCGCTGGCGGTGCGCATCATCATCACCGTGGTCCTGGTGGCCTGGCTCGCAAAGACCCTCATCGACGCGTCGCACGCGCATTGAGCGTCGCCAAAAGAAAAAGCCCGCGCGAGCGGGCTTTTTCTTTTGCACATCCGTGCGCTCCGGAGACTAGGGCGTCCAGAAGTCCCAGCCGCGCCTGAACGCCTGTCCGTTTGAATCGGTGCCGCTGACCCGCACGACATGCGCTCCCGATTGCAGCGGCGAGCGGGGCGCGTACGAAAAGCCGTGGCGGTTCCGGGCGGCGTCGTTCGTCACGTCGAGATCGTCCAGCATGACGTGGACGGTGTTCGGGTCAACGGTTCCGCCCGAGAACGTGCCTTCGATCGTGGGCGTGCGTGAGGTGATGTGCGAGCCGCGCTCCGGCAGGGTCGTCGCCATGCTGATGGCGCCGTTTCCGCCGCGATTCGTCCCCGGCACCGGCGTGATGACGTCATTCGGCGGCGCCTGCGAGACGTTGCCGTTGCCGTTCGTGCTGATCGCGACGAGATTGTTCGATCCGTCGTAGTTCACGGTTGCGCCTAGCGCTTGCGAGACGAAGCGGAGCGGAACGTAGGTCGACGCGCCGACAATGAACGGCGCGACGTCGACCGTCTGCTGCTGACCGTCGACCGTCGCCTGCTGCGAGCCGATCCTCAGCGAAACCGTATGGCCTCGGCCCGTCGCATTGATGACGCCGCTCGCGTAGACGACGCTCGCGCCGAGATTCTCGAAAACTCCGCGCAGCGGGACGAAGACCCGGCCGGCGCGTTCGCTTGGCGCCGGGTTCAGGTTGATGCCCGAGCCGTTGACGGTGACGCTGACGGGGCCGGCGGCGGCGGCCGGCAGGCCCACGAGCGCGCCGATTGCGACGACCGCGCTGAGTCCGATCGCGCGCGGTATGTTAGATAGTGGCATAAGCAGTCGGGACCTCCAGGTAGCAGAGTTGGGCCAATAGTCTGCTTACCCGGTCAAGCATGGTTTCTCGCAGAAGTGCGCGCCTGGTCGCTTGACTCGTCACGAACGAAGGATAGAGATGCGGCGGCCCGGAATGCACGTCGGTCGCGCCGGGGGATTAGCTCAGTTGGTAGAGCACTTGCATGGCATGCAAGGGGTCAGGAGTTCGAGTCTCCTATCCTCCACATTCACGAAGCCCGCACCGGCGGGCTTTTCCTTTTCCGCGCGGTCCGTGCGGGCTTGCGGTGCGCGGCGTCTTCAGGGTACGCTGTCGTGCGCGGAGGACGCTGGGTCGCCGCGGCGCGCAAGCGCTGAGGAACGTCCGGGCTCCATTGGGCAGGGTGCAGGATAACGTCCTGTCGGGGCAACTCGAAGGAAAGTGCCACAGAAACAAACCGCCTGCGCGCGTCGTCGAAGGGTGACGCGCGCCGGTAAGGGTGAAATCGTGCGGTAAGAGCGCACGGCGTTCCACGGTGACGTGGACGCGGGTAAACCCCACCCGGAGCAAGACCGCTCGATTTCCGAAAGGACCGCCTGCCCGGCGGAACGAGCACATGTCGCACCGAGCCCGGTCGTGAGGCCGGTCCCAGAGAGATGGCGACTACCGCCCTGAGCTTGTCGAGGGGCGGAACAGAATCCGGCGTACAGGCGTCCTCCGCGCCTCGACGCCGCAATGCACGGCGCAACCCGGCGGGGCCGTCGGCCGGTTGAGCAGAATGATGTCGACCGTGGCCCACTTCAGCAAGGACCTAACCGTCGAGCAAGCGTTCAAGACGCATGCCGGCGCTCGTCGCGTATTCGCGCGCTTCCATCTTGGCGGCTGCTCGAACTGCGCGATCAGCGAGACCGAGACCATCGAACAAGTCAGCGAAGGCTACGGCATTCCGCTTGGCCTGCTGATGGACGACTTGGAAAAGCTGTTCGATCAGCCCGCGCTCGAGGTCGGCGACGTCGTGCGGCTCCCCGACGAAATTCGTGCCAAGATCCCGCAGCTCGCCACCGTGCCGGAATTCGGCAAGGTAACCGACTTCGCGGCCGGTGCTTATACGGTCGAGTTCGGTGAAGTGCGGCTCCAAGGGCTCGCCGAGGATTTCATCAAGGTCGACCCCGCGACCGTTCCGGCGTAAGCCCGTCTCGACGAACGTCGCGAAGGCTGCTCGCATCGGGCAGCCTTTTCGCTATTAGAGGCTGAACTACAGAGGCTTGCGGTCCATGAACGACTCGTCCGTCCCGTGCCAATGCGAGAGCTCGTGCTCGCCCGCTTTCCAACACAGGTAGACCGGACGCCCGTCGCGCATCGACGGGAAATCCAGCAGCCCCAAATCCAAGTCCTTGACGACGCAGCCGTGCGCTTCGATCCGATTGATGAGCCGCACGATCTCGGCTTTGAGTTCGGTGAACGCGCGAGACCGCCGGCGATCGCGAGTGGCATCCGGGCGGCCGGCGCGCAACGCCGGATCCGTTTCCAACAGCCGGATTGCGAGGTCGCGGCGTTTTCCCCACAACTCGTCGAGCAGCGGTTCGAGGACCGGAATGAGGGCGTTGGCCTTCTCAGCCGAAAAGAGCTTCATATATGCGTCGTCTCGTCATCGTAACGGGGCTCTCGGGTGCGGGCAAGAGCCAGACGATGAAATCGCTCGAGGATTTCGGATTTGCCTGCCTCGACAGCGC
>JAQBPM010000108.1 GCA_028287525.1 Vulcanimicrobiota bacterium
TCTCCAAGATCGGCGAAGAGCAGCTGTTCTACGCGATGAGCCGCGGCCTGACCGAAGCCGACGCGACCGCCATGATCGTCAACGGGTTCTTCGACTTCTTCGTCAAGGAACTCCCGATGGAGTACGCCGTCGAGCTCAACCGCTTGATCAAGATGGAAATGGAAGGCTCAGTCGGCTGACGCAGGTTCGCCGCGCGCGAGTAGTCGCGGCGATTCGGGAATACTCCCCTGCGTGAACGTTCGTCGACTCGCTTTCCTGGGAGCCGCCTTGGCTTGGGCCGTCGTCGGTGTTCCCGCTCGCGTGGAGGCGACGAAGACGTGCGCGCTCGCCGTACCGGCCGAGATGGTCGATAAGGTCGAGTCGCGCAACGCGCGGGCGGGCGGCGATTTCCGGTTCAAGACCACGCAGCCGATGACGCTCGAAGACGGGACCGTGATCCCGGCCGGCACGCTGGGGTACGGGCTGATCCGCTACGCCACGTCGGCCGGCCGAGCCAGCCGCGACGGTATGCTCTCGCTCGAGCCGCGCTACCTCACCCTCTCGGGGTCCAAGGGGAACCCGAAGCGCGTCGACGTCACGATGACACCGACGCTCCCGGTTACCTGGAGCCCGAACGATCTCTTGAAAGCCGCCTCAAACGTACCGATACCCGTCGCCGGCCTGGTGATGACGGGGGTCAACGCCGTCCGTTGGGGACGCGACATCACGCTCGGACCCGGCTTCACCTTCTCGGTGATCCCGATCGGAAATCTGGCAAAAGCCCCGATCTGCTGACGCTCGCCGAGGGTGGGGCTATTTCACCCCGAGCAGCTCGACGTCGAAGAGCAGCGTGGAGTTGGGCGGGATCACGGGCGGACGACCGTCCGCGCCGTAGGCGAGTGCCGGCGGGCAGATCAGCTTGCGGCGTCCTCCGACGTGCATCGTCGCGACGGCTTCGTCCCAGCACGGAATCACGCCGTGCTGCCCGAGCGGAAATTCGAACGGCTCGTTGCGATCGCGCGAGCTGTCGAACTTCTTCCCGTTCGTGAGCGTCCCGGTGTAGTGCACGACGGCGGTCTGCCCCGGCTTCGGAACGGCACCTTTGCCGACCACGACGTCGGTGTATTTCAAACCGTCGGGCAGCGTCACGGTGTGCGCTTGCTTCGGGTGTGCGGCAGCGGGCTTGTGCGTCGCGGTCGTTGCGGCGACGGCTGGAAGAACGGCGGCCAGCGCAAGCGCGAGGCCGATCGAAAGAGAACGGGTCATGGCGCGGCCTTCGCGAACGAACCTGCGTGCCCCACCCGATCGCAAAACGGACCGACGTCCCTCCCGGCACGGCGAAACGCGTCGAGGTCGACGGCGTCGAGGTCCTCCTGTGCAACTACGACGGGAATCTGTATGCCGTCGAAGACGTCTGCACGCACGACGGCGGACCACTCGACCAAGGCGTCCTCGAGGGCTGCGTGATCGAGTGTCCGCGCCACGGCGCGACGTTCGACGTCCGCACCGGCGAGGCACTGAGCCTCCCGGCGATCGAGCCGCTGCCGACGTACCGCGTCCGCGTCGAGGGCGACGACGTCTATATCGAAACCTAGCGTACCCGAGTAAGCCGCTACACGTGCTCGTCGGGATCGGCGTGGTGGGCGTCTCGCTGGTCGTCGCGGTTCGCGTCCTCGTCGCTTTCAGCGTAGACCACTTCGGGGGTCGGCGTGATCCCCGCCACGTCGGCTTCGGCCCGGCTGAGCGGCGGCAGGTCGTCCGCCTCGGTATGGAGCGGCCGCGGGTCGTCCTTATCGCGTTTCATGCCTGAGGCGTACCCACACGCGCGGCACGGCACCGACCAAAGTTGCACCATTTGTCGCATGACGCTCGAGGCACAAAAACCGTAGAGTGGGGGCATGACCACGCGGCTTTTGGTCTGCCCGCCCGGACACTACGACGTCCGCTACTCGATCAACCCATGGATGTCGCGGCACGTCGGCGACAGCGCGCCCGACGCACGGCGCCAATGGGAGCGGTTCATCGAACTGGCCGGCTGCGTCGGTAACGTCGAGTTCGTTCCGGTCGCGCAAGCCGAGCAGACGCCCGACCTGGTCTTCACCGCCAACGCGGCGCTCATGTGCGGCAATCTGGCGATCGTCTCGAGCTTCCGCCACGCCGAACGCCGCCGCGAGCAGCCCGTCTTCCGCGCCGCGTTGGCCCGCGCCGGCTTTGCCACGACCTTCCTTCAGCAGACGTATTTCGAGGGCGCGGGCGACGCGCTGTTCGATCGCGTCCGTCCGATCCTGTACGCGGGCTACGGCTGGCGCACGGAACGCGGCGCGACGCTGCAGCTCCAGGAGATCGTCGGCTGCCGCGTGCTTCCACTGCTGCTCGTCGACGAGCGCTTCTATCATCTCGACATGGCGCTGTGCCCGCTTTCCAGCGGACACGTGATGGCGTACATGGATGCGTTTTCGCCGCACGCGCAGACGTTGCTGCGGCGCGCGATCGAGCCCGGCTATTTGATCGAGGTGTCGGTCGACGACGCGCTGCGCTTCGCGTGCAATGCGGTGGAGATCGGCGACGCCGTCATCCTCGATGATTGCTCGCGCCGGCTGCGCGAGCGCCTGCACGACATCGGCTATCGCGTATTCCGCACCGAGCTCTCCGAGTTTCACAAGGCCGGGGGTTCGGCAAAGTGCCTGACCTTGCGGCTCGACGACGGCCCGGCCGTCGGAATGGCGGTTGCTTCGGCATAACGAAGCGGGCCCTCACTCGAAGAGAGGGTCACCAATGTACCGACTGACGATCAACGGCGTCGCCCATCAGGTAGACGCGCCATCCGACATGCCGCTGTTGTGGGCGATCCGCGATATCGTGGGACTCACGGGGACCAAATTCGGGTGCGGCGTCGCGCAATGCGGCGCCTGCACCGTGCACCTCGACGGCCAGGCGGCCCGCTCGTGTTCGGTCACCGTCGCGGAGAGCGCCGGCAAGAAGATCACGACCATCGAGGGTCTCTCGCCGCAGGGCTCCCATCCGCTGCAGAAGGCGTGGGTCGCCGAAGACGTACCGCAGTGCGGCTACTGCCAACCGGGACAGATCATGGCGGCGGCGGCGCTCCTCGCCCACAAGCCGAAGCCCTCGGACGCCGACATCACCGAGGCGATGACGAACATCTGCCGCTGCGGATGCTACTCCCGGATTCGCAAAGCGATCCACACCGCGGCCAACGGAATCGCGTGATGCAACGCTCGCACTTCCTCACCTCCGGCGCCGCGCTGGTGGTCGCCGTGCACGCACCGGTGCGCGCGCTCGCCGCGACCGGCTCGCCGAGCGCGAGCGGCGCAGCGAAACTCTCGCCCAGCGCGTGGCTGCGCATCGACGAACACGACGTCGTCACGGTCGTGCTCGGCAAGTCCGAGATGGGCCAAGGCGTCAACACGTCGCTGCCGATGATCGTCGCCGAAGAACTCGAGTACCCGGTGGAACGGATGCACGTCGTCTTCGCGCCGCCCGATCCGGCATTCAAAGATCCGTTCTTGGGCGGGCAGCAGACCGGTGGTTCGACGAGCGTGAAGAGCACGTTCGAACCGCTGCGTACCGCCGGTGCGCGAGCGCGCGAGATGCTCGTCGCGGCCGCGGCGAAGCGCTGGAACGTCGCTGCGGCGGAGTGCACCGCGCGCAACGGCACCGTCGTCCACGCCGCCTCGCATCGAAGCGCGCGGTACGGCGAACTGGTCGCGGACGCGGCGGCGTTGCCCGTCCCGGAAAAGCCGGCGCTCAAGCCGCGCGAAGCGTGGACCGTCATCGGCAAGGGGCGCAAGCGCCTCGATACGCTGGCGAAAGCGACCGGCAAGGCGCAGTACGGGATCGACGTGCGGCTGCCGGGGATGCTGATCGCGACCATCGCGAAGACGCCGTCGATGACGGGGCACGTCCTCGGCTACGACGCCGCCGCCGCGAAGAAGGTCAAAGGCGTGCGCGCGGTCGTCCCGGTCAGCTCGGGAATCGCCGTCGTCGCCGACAACTACTGGTCGGCGCAGCAGGGCAAGAACGCGCTCAACGCACGGTTCGCCGCCGGCCCGAAACCGCCGTCGACGGCGCACATCGCGGCCGATGCGCGCGCGCTGGTCAAGACGGAAGGCGCGGTCGGCCGCAACGACGGCGACGCCGCCCGGGCGATCGCAGGCGCGGCCAAGACCGTCAGCGCGACGTACGAGGCGCCGTATCTCGCCCACACGACGATGGAACCGATGAACGCGACGGCGCACGTGACGCGCGCGGGCGTCGAGGTCTGGGCGCCGACCCAATCGCAGGAATTGGCCCAGAGCGTCATCGCGAAAATCGCCGGCGTGAAGCCGGAGCAGGTCACGCTGCACACGACGTTCCTCGGCGGCGGCTTCGGTCGGCGGCTCGAGGTCGACTACATCCAAGACGCCGTCGAGATCGCGAAGGCCGTTCGCGTGCCGGTCAAGGTCGTGTGGAGCCGTGAAGACGACATCCAGCACGACTTCTATCGGCCCGCTGCGACGACCGCGATGAGCGCCGGACTCGATGCCAACGGGAAGATCGCCGGGATGAAGAGCACGCTCGTGTGCCAATCGATCGTCAAGCGCGCGCTCCCGGCGCTCTTCAAGAACGGGCTCGATCCGCTGGCCGGCTTCGGCTTGGCCGACGTGCAGTACACGATTCCGAACTTCCACTACTCGTATCACCATCAGGAAACCGGTATTCCGGTGGGCTTCTGGCGGGCGCCCTATTCGAATGCCAACGCGTGGTCGACCGAATCGTTCATCGACGAGCTAGCGCACGCGGCGGGCCGCGATCCGTACGCGTTCCGGCAAGATCATCTTCCGCCCGGCACGCGCGCGCGAACGGTGCTCGACTTGGCCGCCACGACGGCCGGCTGGTCGACGCCGCTTCCGAAAGGCGTGTTCCGCGGAATCGCGTTCGCGACGTGGGACGACAGCATGATCGCGACGGTCGCCGAGATCTCGATGAACGGCAAGACGCCGCACGTCCGCCGCTTGGTCTCCGCGGTCGACGTCGGGACGATCGTCAACCCGCTCTCGCTCGAGGCGCAGGTCACCAGCGCCATGCTGTACGGTCTCTCCGCGGCATTGACGCAGAAGGTCACGTTCACCAACGGCGCCGTCGATCAGCACAACTTCTACGATTACACCGTGCTGCGCCAGGACGCCGTTCCGCTGATGACGGTCGTCTTCGTGCCGAGCACGGAGAAGCCAAGCGGAGCCGGCGAGATCGGCACGCCGCCGGTCGCGCCGGCCGTCACGAATGCGATCTTCGCGGCAACGGGCAAACGTATTCGCTCGCTGCCGATCTCGGATACCTTCGCCTAAGGGCCTCCCTCGAGAATCCGGCGCTCGTCGGTGCACGGACCGCCGTCGTGTTCGCAGGCCGGACAGCGCGCGACGACGATCCAGGCGCCATCAGCGTCCGGCCCGGGCGGCGCGCGCCTGCGCGTCGGCCCACGCGGCTGGTGTGTCAACGTCGAAAACATACCCATCGTCCGTTTCGGCGAGCTCGACGACCCGCAGCGCCGGATCGCGCCGGACGCGCGCCGGCGCTTCGTCGGCGCGGAGCGCCGGGATGCGGGCGCGGGCCTTCGGCGACCACACGACCGGATGACCGGGCGTCCCGGCAACGACGGGAAACGCCAGATCGGCCTCGGCCGGAACGCTCTCCAAAAACGTCCGCACCAGCGCCGCGTCGAGAAAGGGCAGGTCGCAGGCGACCACCGCCAGGCTCAGGTCGGGGCAGACGGCTGCGTTCGCCAAGGCAAGCGTGGCGCTCGGGCCGGCGGTCGGCTGGGTGAGGATCAGCCGGACGCCGGAAAGTCCGGCCAGCACCTCGGCGACCGGCGGTGCCGCGACGACGATCGGGCGAAGGCCGGCCAGGCTCAGCACGACGCGGCGAGCGAGCGGGACGCCCTCAAAGGGGGCGATAAGCTTGTCCCGCCCCATCCGCAGCGAGCTTCCGGCCGCCAGGACGATCGTCTGCACGCGCGCCGGGTCCACGGGGAGCGACTTCGACCGCTGACGTTGACGATGCTCCCGGCTGCGTGATAAAGTTCCCAGGTTATGTACGCGATCATCGAGACCGGCGGCAAGCAGCTGCGCGTCTCTGAAGGCGACGTCATTCGGACGGACCTCATCGAGACGGAAATCGGCTCGTCGGTCACGTTCGACCGCGTCGTCCTAGCCGCCAATGGCGACGACGTCACCATCGGCACCCCCGCCGTGAGCGGCGCCTCGGTCACCGGCACGGTGCTGCGCCAGGCCAAGGACAAGAAGATCCTGGTCTTCCGCTACAAGTCGAAGAAGCGCGTCCGCACGCTCAACGGCCACCGCCAGCGTTTCGCCGAGATCCGGATCGACAAGATCGCCCTCCCGTAAGGGACCTGGTGCTCGAGGTTCGTTTTCGCAGAGACAGCCGCAACCGGCTGTCTTCTGTTTTTGCCAGCGGACACGCCGAGCAAGGTGAACCCGGCGAGGACATCGCCTGCGCAGCTGTCTCAGCGCTGCTCCAAGCCGCTTGGGTGGGCTTGAGCGACGTCGCCCGCGTCAAAGTCACCGGTCGCCGCCAGAGCGGCGACTTCGCCATGCACTGGCCGGAAGACACCCGCGGCCGCGATGACGTTCGGGCCATCGTCGCGACCGCCGAACTGGCGATCGAACAGATCGCCAAGCAGTATCGCGGCGCCATTCGCTCGGTGCGCGAGAACGAATCGGAATCGGAATCGCCGTAACCGGCGAGCAGAACCTGGGTACACGCGCGTCGAAAGGAACCGCACGATGACCGACGACGCGACCCGCTCCCCAAAGGGAGAGCTCCACCCACCCGACGGCCCGAACAGCGGCCAGTCGACCGACGCCGGCCGCACGGTTCTCGTCGGCGTCCTCGGCGGAATCATCTCCGCCGCCGGCTACCTCGTGTACCAGCGCCTCCCCGACGAACAGCGCGACCGCCTGCACCGCCAAGTGCGCGGCATCCTCGAGTCGCGGATCAACGAACTGCGCCAAAACTTTAATATCTAGAGGCGGGCACTCGCGGCCATGTGAGATGGACCGCGCTCGTGCTTGCCGTTGGATTGGTCGGAGCCGGGCCGGGGGTACCGGCCCCGTTCGTTGCCTATGCGGCGGCGCTGCGCGCGTTCGATCCCGCGCTCGAAGAACCGCGCGCACTCGCGCTGGCGAGCCGGGTCGTTGCGGAGGCCGACGCGGCCGGACTCGACGCGCGGCTCGTCGTCGCGCTCGTCGCGGTGGAGTCGTCGTGGAATCCCCGCGCGGTTTCGCGCGCCGGGGCGCGCGGGCTGGGTCAGCTCATGCCCGCGACGGCGGCGGAGCTCGGCGTCGATCCTGACGACGCGGCGTCCAACCTTCACGGCACGGTGCGCTATCTCGCCGCGCTGATCGGCCGCTACGCCCGCTTCCCGCCGCGGGAACGGTACGTGCGCGCGCTGGGCGCGTACAACGCCGGCAGCGGCGCGGTCGACCGCTTCGGCGGGCTCCCGCCCTACCCCGAGACGCGCCTATATGTGTACCGGGTGATCGTCCTCTGGCGACGTCTTTGTGGGGTGTGAGAGGTCGAGGGCGGTCATCGCCTGCGTCGGCTGATCCCACGGTTCGGGTGCCGCCCGCGGCTCGGCGAGCTTCTCGGCCACGGGCCGTTCGGGCTCCGGTTCCGGCGGATCGGGGTGCTCGACGGAAGGGCGCGCGGTGTCGAACGAGGTCCCCGCGTCGATGTGCGTTTCCCCCGGATACGTCTCGTACGGCAGAGGATCGTAGGGCTGGGCCAGGTCGCTGTCGGTTGATTTAACGGGCTCGGGGTCCGCCGCTCGCTCCATCTCGCGGATGAAGGATTGCGACGTGTTCTGCACCTCTCGGGTGAACTGCCCCACCTTGCGCAAGACCTTGGGGAGCTGTTCGGGACCGAAGAGCAAGAGGGCGGCGGCGCCGAGCAGCGCCATGTCGGGAATCGAGAGCAATCGTGTGTGTCCTGGAGGTTGCCGAAGGGCCGAGCCTATCGAAGGGTTGGGTTAAGGGCGGAGGGTTTCTTCCCGGTCCCGTGCAACGCGTCATGCCCCGCGCTGGTGCAGAAGGACGGCCCAGGCGGAGATTCACTCGAAGGCCGGCCTACGCCCTGAAGATCATCTACACCCGCGGCAACCGGACCGAGACCCTAGCCTCGATTGCGACGCTGAGGAAGATTCTCAACCGGTTTGTGGCGCATCGCGTGTTCTACGAGGTGAGCTCGCGCAACAAGCGAGGGCACGAGTTCTTCTCTGCCAAAAATACGTTCGTCGTTGGTTCGATCGAGATCGTCAACCGCGACTATCTCACGATTACGATCTTCGACGCGCACAATCCGTCGCATTCGATCGAGATTCTCAACCCGGCCGCGATGCGGATCTACGACGACACGCTCGGCAAGGGTTTCGCGGTCTCGTTTTTGAGCGAGGGCGCCGGCGGCGTCGAATCGCGCTGCTACCTGCGCGACGAAGGCGAAGAGGGCGACGGCATCAAGGAACGCTGCGCGCTCGAAAAGATCACGCTGCCGCAACTCTTCGAATACCTCGAAGATATCACGAGCGCCGACGTGATCGGGACGAAGACGCTCTAGAGTTCGCTGACCGACATCGTCACTTTGACGGGGTCGGGGCCGATCATCGAGAGCAGGTCGCGATCCTTGACCGATTCGGCGGTGAAGCCCATGACGAGATGTTTGGGCTGATACGTCTCGCCGGCGCGGCGCGCGCCCTCGAGAAACAAATGGTACGCGTCCGCGTCCAGATACAGTGTGCGCGCGCCGTCGCGCGAACGGAACGCGAGCGTGTCGTAGCGCTGGAATGCGAGGCGTTCGCCCTCGGGAAGGGCGCCTTCGGGAACCTCGTACACCTCGGGCAGCTTCTTCGCCGCCTCGGTCGCGGCGAGGCTGATGCGCTCGGCCCGAACGAGCGGGGCGATCGCCGGACCGACGCGCGCGTCGCCGAGCAGCGCCAGCAGAAGGTGCGGCGGCGCGACGAACTGCGCGCCGCGCTCGATGGCGATCGTCACCCCGGCGCGCATCACGTCGATCAGATCGCGGCCGACCCGCAGCTGCTCGTGGTCCATTACGAACGAGAAGTGCGACCTTCGAGCCTGGTCGCCTTCCGCAGCATCCGGACCGCCTCGCCGCGACGCCCGCTGCGGTGGAGCGCGACGCCCAGGTTGTGATACGCCGGAGCGTAGACGTCGTCGATGAGGATCGCGGCCTCGTAATGGACGATCGCCTGCGCGACGGAGCCGTCTTCCAGCAGCAGGTTGCCCAGCGTCGTGATCGCGGCCGCGGAGCGCGGTTCCGCTTCGAGCGCCGCGATCAACTCCTCGACGGCGCGCGAGCGATCGCCCCGCCGGATCGCCACGATGGCCAGTTTGTTGCGAGCCAGCGCGGCCTCCCGCGGCGTCTCGGCACCGACAAGGGCCTCCCCGAAAGCGCTCTCGGCTGCGTCCAACCGGCCGCGTTCGAGGTGGTGGGTGCCGCGCGCCAGCGGCTCGGATGGGGGACGGCCCGGGACCAGACGACGCAGACGGTCGAAGAACGCCACGTGTCAGTCTTGCACGTCGACGTGCTCACGCTCTTCCCGGAGATGTT
>JAQBPM010000192.1 GCA_028287525.1 Vulcanimicrobiota bacterium
GCGGCGCAAGATCGAGAAGCCGCGCGTGATGGTGCTCTGCGACGTGAGCGGCTCGGTCGCCGCCGTCGCGCAGTTCCTCCTGCTCTTCTTGTACAGCTTGAGCGAAGTCGTCTCGGACATCCGCTCCTTCGCGTTCTCAAGTCACCTCATCGAAGTCAGCGAAACGCTCGAACGGATGACGGTCGAAGACGCCGTCGCGAAGATCGTCGCCGACATCGGCTTCCGCTCGTCCGACTACGGCCGCTCGCTGCGCGATTTCGAGACGGGCTGGATGGACAAGGTCGATCGCAAGACGACCGTCATCATCATGGGGGACGCGCGCAGCAACTTCACCGCGCCGCGCGTCGAGGTGATGCGGGCGCTCTACGAGCGCGCCAAGCGGATCGTCTGGCTGAACCCGGAGTCACCGTGGTCGTGGAACGTCGGCGATTCGGAGATGCGCCGCTACGCCACCTACTGCCACGACGTACGCGAGTTCAGCCGCCTCCGCGACCTCGAACTGCTCGTCAAGGACCTGACCGCAGCGCGGTAAGCGCCCCCATTGTCATGCTGAGCTTGTCGAAGCAGGGCCACGATCGTGGCTCACCCTTCGACGAGCTCAGGGTGACAATACTAATTCACGCGCTTCGTGCGGCCCGACCATTCGCGGTCGCGCAGGACGTATTTTTGGATTTTGCCGGTCGACGTTTTTGGGAGGTCGCCGAACTCGTAGGCTTTCGGCACCTTGAACGCGGCGATCCGTTCGCGCGCGAAGAGGCGCAGCTCGTCGGCCTGGAGCGTCCGGCCCGGCTTGAGCGTGACGAAGGCCTTCGGCACCTCGCCCCACTTCTCGTCGGGGATCGCGACGACGGCGCATTCCAGCACCGCGTCGTGTTCGAGCAGCACCCGTTCCACCTGCACCGTCGAAATGTTCTCGCCGCCGCTGATGATCACGTCTTTGGCCCGGTCGACGATCTCGACGTAGCCGTCCGGGTGGCGAACGGCGATGTCGCCGGAGTGGAACCAGCCGCCCGCGAACGCGCGTGCGGTCGCGTCGAGATCGGCATAATAGCCCTTCATCACGTTGTTGCCGCGCATGACGATCTCGCCGTGCGTCGCGCCGTCGGCGGCGACGTCGTTCAAGTCGGGGTCGACCACGCGCACGTCGTTCGCGCCGAGCGTCAGCATCGGCACGCCCTGCCGGCTGCGCATGCGGGCGCGTTCGGCCGCCGGGAGCTCGTCCCACGCCGGGCTGTGCCACGCGCACTCGGTGATCGGGCCGTACGTTTCGGTCAAGCCGTAGACGTGATGGATCTCGGCGCCGAGCGCTTCGATCTGCGCGATCGTGGTCGGCGAGGGCGGCGCGCCGGCCGTCGTGACGATCACGCGCCGCGGGAACGCGACCGTCGCGGGATCGTTGGCCAGCGCGATCAGCACGGTCGGCGCCGCGTTGAAGTGGGTGACGCCTTCGCGGTGGATGCCGTGGTTGATGCCGTTCGCGTCCACCTTGCGCAAGCAGACGTGCGTCGCGCCCGCGGCGGTGATCGCCCACGGAAAGCACCAGCCGTTGCAGTGGAACATCGGCAGCGTCCAAAGATACACGCTCTCCGGCCGCACGTTTGCGTGGAAGATCTCCGCCAGTGCGTTGAGGTAGGCGCCGCGGAACGTGTACATCACGCCCTTCGGCTTGCCCGTCGTGCCGCTGGTGTAGTTGATCGAGATCGTGTCGTCCTCGTCGCCGCTCCGCGGGACCAGCGCGCGAGGATCGGCGCCGGCCAGGAAGCCCTCGTAGTCAGGCGGGCCGTCGAACGCCGGAGGCTCGCCGGGCGCGGCGACACGAACGTGCGGCAGGCGGGATTCGAGCCGCGCGACCAGCGAGTCGAGTTCGTAGTCGTGCAGCAGCAGCGTCGCGCCGCAATGGCCGAGGATGTAGTCGATCTCTTCGGGAGCGAGGCGCGTGTTGAGCGCGCACAGGACGCCGCCGGCGAGCGGGACCGCGAACGTCGCTTCGAGCGGCATCGAGGTGTTCGGTGAGAGCACGGCGACCCGTTCCCCAGCGCGAATTCCGGCGGCTTGCAGCGCCGCGGCCAGGCGGCGCACCCGGTCGAGGAACTCGGGATACGTGCGGCGGACCGCGCCGTCGACGACGGCGACCCGCTCGGGATAGACGAACGCCGCGCGTTCGAGAAAATCGAACGGATCCAGCGCGCGCAGATGGACGGTCGGAGCGGCGGATGTCTCGGCGATCATGTCGTCTCCTGTGGGGACCCTAGCGCCGGTTTCCGCCCGCAAGGGGCCGCAACCCTTGCGCTGCCCCGGGGTCGCGTGGTACAAGCTACGAGATGTTCCGCAACCGCCTGCACCGACCGCCGAGGCCGCCCATGCATTCCGCATCGGGTTCGCTTCGCGCTGGGTGAAGACGGGCCGGACGACAGAACTGCATGGGCGCGCCGACGGACGGCGCGCTTTTTCTTTTGTTGGAGACCTCGATTGTTGGAAACCTCGATGGTAGAACCGTACGCCCGCGTTCATCTGCGGCAGGCCGATCGTTTCGACGTTCCGTCGCTCGCCAAGCTGCGCGTCGAAGCGCTGGTCGAGATGGGGCTGCTCGCACCGGCCGACGGTGCGACATTCACACCGCGCGCACTCGCGGAATTGTGGGGCCTCTATGCGACGGACTCCGCCGCGTCGTGGCTGCTGTGCGCGGACGGCGCCGCGGTGGGCTGCGCGTCCGTCGTCTTCTGGCAGCGTCTGCCGTATCCGGGAACGTCGCTGCACGCCGAGCTCGCTGGCGTCTACGTGGCGCCGGAATACCGCCGCCGCGGCTATGCCTCCGAGCTGATCTCCGAGGCTTTGGCGACGGCTCGTGCGCGCGGCGTGCGGCGCATCGTCCTGCAGCCGACCGCCCAAACCCGCGCGCTGTACCGGAGCTTCGGTTTCGACGACTCCGGCCAGCTCAGGCTCTCGCCGTGAACGGCGACGAGTTCAGGGCGATCGTGCGCGCGAGCGGCACCGGTACCGGCAATTCGACGAGCGCCAGGAATTCCGCCGCCAGCGAGAGCGTTTCGAGGCCGAGGTTGAGGATCTGGACGCCGACGAGTTCGCCTGCGGCATCGTATTCCGCGATCAGGTGCGCTGCGGCGTCGAACGTGCGTCCGATCGGAATCGCACCGAGCCGGCCCGTTCGACCGCGTCCGACGCCGACTTGGCGCACGATTTTTCCCGACGGGCGATAACTGACGTACGCCGTCGAGAGGTCACGGTCAATGCAGAATAGAGGCGTCATCGGAAACCCGCTTCCACCGGGGAAATACACTACAAGACGCAGGCGTGAAACCTGCGGCCCCGTCGACGCGTCGCTTGCGCGAAACGACTTGTGAATGGTAGCACAGCGTCCGGCAACTCGCGTACGACCACCCGCTCGTTCGCACACCCAGCGGAGGGACCGGGGAACCCGCCACGCGGCCCGAATCACGAACGCATGAGTTCCACGATCGCGCGTGAACCCGGCCGCGCGCCGGCGGATCCGGACTTCGATCCCATCGAATATTACACCGATCAGGCCTGGGGCGACGGACTTCCGATCGTCCCGCCGACGCCCGCGAAAGTCGCCGCGGCCGTCGCCGCCCTCGGCGGCGAGCCGGACTTCGCAGAAGCGGTCGTTCCGCCGCGCCGCGGAACCCTGACGCGCGAGGTCCTGGCCATAAACATGGTGATGGCCGGCTGCAAGCCGGAGTACGCGCCGGTCGTGCGCGCCGCGATGCTGGCGCTCTGCAGCAAAGCGTTCAACCTCAACGGCGTTCAAGCGACGACGCACATGGCCGGACCGCTGCTGATCGTGAACGGCCCGGTGCGCACGCAGATCGGCATGAACTCCGGAGCGAACGTGTTCGGCTCGGGGAATCGCGCCAACGCGACGATCGGCCGCGCGATTCGCCTGATCTTGCTGACCGTCGGCGGCGCGATCCCCGGCGACCTCGACAAGAGCACGCTGGGTCACCCCGGCAAGTACACGTACTGCATCGCGGAAAACGAAGAGCTCAGCCCGTGGGCGCCCTATCACGTGGAGCACGGCATGGCGCCCGAAGACAGCGCGGTCTTCGTCATCGCCGCCGAACCGCCGCACAGCGTCGTGAACCACGTCGCGAACGACGCGCAGGGCGTGCTCGACAGCATGGTCTCGGCGATGAGCACGATCGCCCACAACAACGCGGTGGCGGGCGGCTCCTGCGCGGTCGTGATCGGGCCCGAACACGCCTCGACCATCGCCGCGAGCGGCTTCACGCGCCGCGACGTCCGCAACTACCTGTGGTACAACGCGACCAACGCCTGGGAGGCGGTCAGCTTCGACGATCGCTATGCCGCCGGCGGCAAGGTCTACAACAAGGCGCTGCCGGCCTGGTACAAACGCGAGCGCGGCGCGCGCATCCCGATCGTCCCGAGCGCCGACGACATCCATCTCTTCGTCGCCGGCGGAGCCGCGGGCCGCTTCTCGGCGTTCATCCCGGGCTGGGGCCGCATGACGAGCCCGGTCCTGCTCAAAGTCGACGGCACCGAAGCACCGGGCGGTCCGGTGTGCGTCGACGGAACCTGCGCCCTCTAGTACAAGGAGCTTCAGTGTCGAACGTGGTCGGTCAACTCTCCGGAATTCCGCTGTACGATCCGCGCGGGACGATCCACGCGGAGCGACGCGAACCTGCGCCGCGCATCGCATCGTTCGACGGCTTGCGCGTCGCGGTGCTCGACAACACGAAGTGGAACGGCTGGAAACTGCTGGACCGCACGATGGCGATTCTCGCCGAAGATACGGCCTTCGCGTCGGTGCGGCGGTACAAGAAAGAGGGCTTCTCGGTGGTCGCCGATGACGAGCTGCTGGCGCGCATCGCCGCGGAGAACGACATCGCGATCACCGGCATCGGTGATTGAGGAAGCTGCACGTCGTGCTGTACGTACGACGCCGTCCGGCTCGAAGAATCGGGGATTCCGACCGCCGT
>JAQBPM010000257.1 GCA_028287525.1 Vulcanimicrobiota bacterium
CGGAAGCGGCCGCCGCTGACGTGGTCGAATTCGACCTCGAGCACGACGTCGGGCGACACGGGAGTCCAGGTCGTGTCCTTGCCGCGATTCCAGCGGCTTGGACCACCGGGCGGATTCCTGGTGAATGACACGTCGGTTTTCACGGCTAGGAAGCGTGTGAGCATGCTGGCCTTTTCAGCGGCTGAAAACCCGGACGTGAAACCGACGTACGTCAGGTCTCCGTCGTCGTCATAGAGGCCGAGCAGCAGCGATCCGATCGCGTTTCCGTCGGCCGACGTGCGGAAGCCGCCGACGACACAGTCGGCCGTGCGGAGCCGCTTCACTTTCTGCATCCCATCGCGCGAGCCGAAGAGATACGGCTGATCGAGCCGCTTCGCGATGACGCCGTCGAGGGCACCGCCGACGCGGGCGTACCAGCCTTCGACCATTATGCGGTTCTGCGTCGCTGTCGACAGGCGAATCGTCGGGTCGGTGAACGCGACGGCGAACTCCTCGAGCGCGGGCCGGCGCACGGAGAGATCGTCATGCGCCAGCAGCTCGCCGTCGAGCGCGAGGAGATCGAACACCAAGTACGTGGCCGGATGCTCGCGCGCGAGCTTGTTCACGCGGCTCTCCGCCGGATGAATCCGCTCGAGCAGCTGATCGAAGTCGAGCGCGTCGTCGACCGGCACGACGAGTTCGCCGTCGATGACGAAGCGCTCCGGCGCAAGGGCACGCGCCGCCGCGACGATCTCCGGAAAATAGCGCGCGAGCGGCTGCCCTGCTTTCGACTGCAAGTACACGTCGTCGCCGTCGCGCAGGCAGATGCAGCGGAAGCCGTCCCACTTCGGTTCGTAGAGCCAGCCGCCGGTATCATCCGGCAGACTCTTGACGGACCGCGCTTCCATCGGCTCGAGCGGGAGTTCGAAAGGGAACGGCACGCTGGTTCTTTCCTCGCTGGCTAGATCTGCACGCGCAGCTGCAAGTATACCGCCCGGGCCTCGGGATACGAGGACGGCACGTAACCGGCCGTGCCGTACGTCCACGGAACGATGGGCGCGAGGCCGTCGTTGGTCGGTACGCCGTTGCCCAGAGAGTACGGCGTGCCGTTGAATTTCGCGCCGTACCAGGCGGCGTAGGCCGCGTTGCCGCCGGTGTAGCCGGGCGGGCCGATGAGGTACGGATTGCTCTGCAGCTGCGTCGGCGTGCTCGTGCCGAACAGGTTCGTGACGTCTAGGCTGAGCAGCACGCGGCGCGAGAGCGGCGTTTCGAGGTGCACCGACGCGCTCACATGCGGCGTGCTGCGCAAGGTGTTCGGATCGTTGCCTTCCGGCGTTCCCAAGCTGGCGACGACGGGGTTCGTGACGGGATCGTACGCCTGGCCGGGATCGCGCAGGAAGTAGTAGTTCGCGCCCGGGTTCACGTGGTTGTCGTTGATCGTCTGCGTCGGCTTGCCGCTCGCATCATACACCCAAACCTTGCGGCCATTGCCGTATGGGTAGCCGGACTCCCACGAGAGCGCGGGCCGCACGATCACGGCACCGAACCGCACGCGGTACGACGCGATCGCGCTCAGATCCGGGACGTACCCCACCGGAAAGAGATGGTTGGCCGCAATCGCCGGCGCGTTGAGGTTGTTCAGGCCGAATTGCGACGCGCTCGACGAACGAGCGCGAACGTATGTCGACGAGAACGAGAAGGGTCCCCGCTCGTACGCCGCTTCGATGCCGTTTGCAAGCAGACTTCCGACGTTCTCCGGGACGCCGATCCCCGTTCCCGGGCTCGATCCCGCGCTCGGCGTGGCTCGGAAGTCGGCGGGGATGACGTCGATGCGATCGCGGTTCTCCTTCGAGAAGACGGTGACGCGCAGCCGGTCGTTGCCCGTGTGTTCGTAGGCCAGCTCGTACGCGGTACCGCGTTCGGGAGAGAGGGCGACGAACGGGGCATTGGTGCGGAGGCTGTCGTTGCGCTGCGCTTGGAGCGGTTTCGGCGCGACCGTCGTGTGATCGAAGGCCGCGCGCAGCGACGACGACGAGCCGAGCCGGACGACCGCGGCGAGGTGCGGGTCGAGCGCGGCCACGTCGTACGGAGGGTTGCCGCCGGGCGCGACGTGTACGCTGGTGAAGCGCAGCGCGCCTTGGACGCGGAACTGCGTGCCGATGGTCCAGTCGTCCGCCGCGTAGGCGAGCTTCGAGGTCAAGACGGGGTTGGCCGTCACCGTTTGATCGAGCGTCGGCACGACCTGGAACAGCGTCGAGGTCTGGCGCCGCAGCTCGACGCCGTACGAGAGCTGATGCCGCGCGCCGGCGAGGTTCATCGCATCGAACCCCACGCCCGTAAGCGTGCCGCTCTGACGACCGAAATACGAGACGACGCCGTTCGGAAAAGAGAGGTCGTCGAAGAACGGCGCATCGGTGGCGGCGCCGTACTGCGACCGGTAGACGCGGACGCGAGCGTAGGAATGGTCGTACGAGCGCAGCAGCTGCAGCTTTTCGATCGAGTACGTCCCGCGAACGCGCGTCGGGGTGTTCACCGCGGCGTCGGGCGACGGCTCGCCGGGGTAACGGCTGGTGTTCCCGTCGAACGCGCCGTAGGTCTGGCCGGCAAACGGCGTGCCGTACTGATCGTATGTCGCTTCCCCGGCCAGCCCCGCGATCTCGAGATCGTCGCGCTGGCCGATTTGGAGGTGCACGTTTCCGGACGCCGACCACGTCGCACGGGTCGCGAGGGAAAGCCCATACGTCGCGGCTTCGGCGGGATAGAAGGTGTGTCCGTCGCCGTACGCGATCGACTGGCTGCCGATCGACGCGTCGACGGCATACCGCTGGCGCAGCGACGGCGCAGCCCACAAGCGCTGGACCTCCAGCGCGCGCGCGCCCGGGAAGAGTCCGACGCCGGTGGTCAGCGTCGTGCGGCCCGGATACGTTCCGGTGAGCGGCGTTTGGTCGACCGTCCCGCCGAGCGCGTCGTCGGCGCCCGTGGTGAAGCCGCCGGTCGTGACGGACGTATAGCCGAGTCCGGTCGTTGCAAGCTGCGCGCCGATGACGTTGCCGCCGGGCTCCGCGATCAGTGCTTGCGGCAGCGGCACGGCGTCGTAGCTGAAGACGACGTCGTCGACTTTGCCGCCGCGGATGATGGCGTTGGCAAACTGGTCCTGCTGCACGCCGGGGACGCGCGCGATCGCGCTCTGCACCGTGCCGCGCAGGTACGTTCCGAGTCCGGAGGCGTTGGCGGTCGCCGGGCCACGCGCCTGATCGCCGGTCACCGTGTACGTGTCGCTCATGCGGCCGGCCGCGACCGTGTCGGGCGGTCCCGTTGCGACGCGGCCGATCGTGACCAGCGCGGGCGTCATGGTGACGGTCAGCGCCAGGTGCCCGCCGGGCGCTACGACGACGCCGTCGATGCGCTTGGTATCGTAGCGGTCGGCGCTGACCGAGATCGCATACGTGTCCGGCGACATCGCGGCGAACGTGACGCGCCCGGCCGCGTCCGACGATGCGTCGTACCGGGCCGACGGCGAGACCGCCGCGGCGTGGGCGGCGGCGATTGCATCGCCTTTGGCGCCGAGCACGCGCACGACGAGCGCGCCGGTCGTTTCGGCTGCCCGTCCAACCGTGACGAGCGACGCGGTCAGCACGATGCCGAGTGCGAGTGCGACGCCGGCCGGCCAACCGCGAGCGATCATGCTATCCGTATGCCCCGCGAACGGCCGCCTCGACGGCTGCCTCGTCGGGCCGGACGGGATTGTTGTCGAGCAGACGTTGCTCGAGGACGCGCGGAACCGTGCGCGCGACGAGATCGCTCGGGGCACCGAGTTCCCGGAACGTCCGCGGCAGCCCGTAGGCCTCCGCGATGGCGTCCGCCTCCGCGGCAAGATCCGCGATCCCGAACGCCGCGGACACCGCCGCAACCGCGTCCGGCGCCAAGCGCGCATTCGCGCGGATCGCGTGCGGCAGCACGACGGCGTTGACGATGCCGTGCGGGATCCCGGTGAGTCCGCCGATCACGTGACAGATCGCGTGGTGCAGCCCCATCGAGCGGGTGTCGAGCGCGAATCCGGCGAGGTGCGCGGCCTCGAAGAGTTCGCGATGCAGCGCGGCGTCGCGCGCGACGCTCGCGCGCATGAGCAGCGGCGGCAGGGCGCGTCCGGCGGAGACTGCGGCCGCGCCTCCGAGCGCGTGCCGCGTGCGCGCGTAGGCCGCTTCGATCGCGTGCGCCCACGCGTTGATCCCGATCGAGCCGAGCTCGCGCGACGGCAGCGTCGCGAGCAGTTCTGCGTCGTACACGACGATCGGGGCCGGCGACGCGAGCCTGCCGCCCGCTTTGCGATCGCCTTCGAGCACGCCGTACCCGCGCGACATCTCCGCACCGCCCAGCGCCGTCGGCACAAGCACCAGCGTCACGTCGCGGCGGTCGGCGACGGCTTTCCCCAGGTCGATCGCGCTCGAGCTCCCGATCGCGATGACGGTCGCGCACTGATTGCGGTCGACAAGCGCACCGGCCTCGTCGACGGTCTCGCGCGGATTATGAAGCCGCACGCCCTCGTAGCGATGCACCTCGGCGCGGCCGAACGCCGCGTCGTCGATCGCGCGCAGCGAACGCGGCGTGCCGAACAGCGCGATCGGGCCGCGCAGCGCAAGTGTCGTCATCGCCTCACCGACGGGGCCGAAGATGATCCGCCGTTCCGCGATCCGCTGGTCGTCCACGATCGTCCTCATCCCGCCACAGGGTACGCCCCGGACCCACTCTTCGTCGACCTCGACGCCCAGGCCCGGGCGCGATTTCAATGGAACGTCCGAACGAGCAGGCGGTACGCAGGTCCGTGATCGAAGCCCCGCGCCCGACATTCCTCTCACTACTATTGCCCCTCGGGGCCTTTGGCCTCGTCGTTGCGGGGTGGTTCTGGTTCACGTGGGTGACGAACCCGCTGCACCGGCCGCTCGACGGTGACGCATGCTATGGTGGCGCGCGGCGCGCGAATGACGAGATCGCCGAAGCGGAAATGCACCAGGACGTCGCTGCGATGAAGAACGCCTATGCGGATGGCGTCGTGGCTCTCACGATTTGTGTCAATGACCCGCACCGCGGTGCGGGACATCATCGGAACTATGTACGCGGGCTAGCGATCGCGACGAAGGCTGCCGCGGAGTGGAGCCGGTATCCGAGCAAGGCTCCGTGGCCGTCGCTCGCCTCGCCGGGGATCGTCGAGTACTGAACCTGTTAGGCGGCGATTTGCGGGATCGGGAGCGCCTTGAACTCCATGGCCAGGTCGATTTCGATCTGACAGTCGAGGCAGCGGACCTCGCGGCCGAGGGTGGCATCAGCGGGGTTGCGGTGCTCGTCGCCGCAGTCGGGGCAGCAATACGAAGTGTCCATGCCCTCACGCTACCGGCTCACAATGCCACCTGGGTGGCATTTGGGTGCGGCGCGCGCAGGCGAAGCCGAGCACGGCGCGGGTTTGGCCCGTAGGGCGAAACCCACTAGGGACCGGCCGCTCCGGCGCCGATACATCAATCAGTGTCCGTGGAGCGTCGGTTCGAGCGCGTCCTGGAGATCACGCGTGACATCTTGCGCCTGCGTGAGCTTGACCTTGCACTGGAGTCGATCGCCCGCGGAGTTACCGACCTCTTCGGCTTCCGCTATGTGACCATCGTCTTG
The DNA here is from genome assembly GCA_028287525.1 of Vulcanimicrobiota bacterium. Taxonomy (GTDB): domain Bacteria; phylum Vulcanimicrobiota; class Vulcanimicrobiia; order Vulcanimicrobiales; family Vulcanimicrobiaceae; genus Vulcanimicrobium. The sequence goes on from JAQBPM010000257.1 coordinate 5,638, forward strand.
GCCGACGGGAACTTGAGCGGCGAGATGAGCCGGCGGGTCATGCTCGGCTACAGCGACGACGTGGTGCAGGCGCACAAGAACGAGCGCGTCGGCAAGCAGGACATCCTCTCGGCGCTCGCCCCGCATTTCGAAGTGTTCGAAAACGCCTATTACATCCCGGCGGAGCGCGAGTTCCATTGGGACCGCGCGATCTACCCCGGCGAGGCGGACCGCGATTCGCCGCGCGAGGCCCCGGATGCGTGGCACGAACGCGATTCGCTGTGCCTCGTGCTGCGCGACTCCGAAGGCGAAATGATCGGGTACCTGAGTCCCGACACCCCGGCCGACGGGAAGATCCCCAGCCGCGACACGCTGCGCGGCCTGCAGCTCTTCGTCAACCTGATGGGGCTCGCGCTCGCCAACGCCCAAGCCCATCGCGCCGAAGTCGAACGCAGCCGTCTGCTCGAGGCGAATCAGGCGCGGCTGCGGCACGAAGCGACGCACGACTCCCTCACCGGACTCCCGAACCGCACGTTCTTTCAGGAGCGGCTCGCGGCCGCGCTCGAGACGGCGCGTTCGCGCCCCGACCAGATCTACGCCGTGCTCTTCGTCGATCTCGACGAGTTCAAGTCGATCAACGACTCGCTCGGCCACATGGCCGGCGACGCGCTGCTGATGGCGGTCGCCGACCGCATGCGCGCGACGGTCGGTGCCGACGACTTCATCGCGCGCATCGGCGGCGACGAGTTCGCGCTGCTGCTGACCCACCGTCACGACCTCGGCCACATCGAAGACGCCGTCGAGACGATTCAAGACGCGCTCGTGGCGCCGATGCTGATCGAAGGCCGGTCCGTCTACAACACCGCGTCGATCGGGATCGCGGTCATCGAACCGACCGAAGAGAAGATCGAGGAAGTTCTGCGCAACGCGGACACCGCGATGTATCACGCCAAGTCGCTCGGGCGCGGGCGACATGCGTTCTTCGATCACCACATGCACTACGAGGCGACGCGCCGGCTGGCACTCACCAGCGACCTGCGCGCGGCGATCGAAGGCGAGCAGTTCAGCGTCGAGTACCAGCCCATCGTGCGCCTGGACAACCAGCGCATCACCGGCTTCGAAGCGCTCGTGCGCTGGAAGAACCCGATCACCGGCGACGTGATGCCCAGCGAGTTCATCCCGCTCGCGGAAGACGTCGGGCTGGTCGTGCCGATCGGGCGCTACGTCTTCGTCGACGCGTGCCGCCGCCTGGCGGAATGGCGCCGGCGCGCGCCGCTCCTCGACCTGCGGATGCACGTGAACCTCTCCGTGCAGGAAGTGCTCGAGCCGGATCTGGACGCGTTCGTGGCACGCAACCTGCGCCGCTTCGGCCTGTCCTCCGACGACGTCGTGCTCGAGATCACGGAGTCGGCGGTGATTCGTTCAAACACGCTTTCGCTCGGCTCGCTTGCGCGGCTGCGCGCGACCGGCGTGCACCTGTGCATCGACGACTTCGGCACCGGGTACTCGTCACTGCGCTACCTGCACCAGCTGCCGTTCGACGCGCTCAAGATCGACCGGTCGTTCGTCGAGAGCGCCGACGGCGGCCTCGGCAGCGCGCCGATCGTGCGCATGCTGATCCAGCTCGCGCAATCGTACGGTATCGATGTCGTCGCCGAAGGCGTCGAGACCGCGCGTCAGGCGCAGGAGCTCATCGCGCTGGACTGCGAGTTCGCGCAAGGCTTCCACTTCTATCGCCCGATGAGTCCGGAAGCGGTCGGGGCGCTGCTCGACTCGGCGATCGGCGCCGCCGCCGCTTCGTAGGAAGCCCCCGGCGATCGGCGCGGAGCGCCTAAGCGCCTTCATTCCAGGCGTGAAGGCCCTCGCGGACGCCGTAGTAGACGATGACCAGGCCGGCGATGGGGTCAGCCCACCACCACCCGACCATCGCATTGAGGACGAGACCAACAAGCACCGCGAATGCCAGAATGGCATCTATGAACGTGACGCGTGCTTCGGTCGAGAGAACCGGGTTTGCTAGCTTGTCGCCCGTAACGCGCTTCCCATAAGCAAGAGCGAGCATCGCCGCGACCGTCAATGCCAACCATGCTATTCCACCCGGCGATGGGCTCGGCCGCAGCTGCAGTTGGAGCACGTAGATTGATTGCCCGAGCACATAGATCGCAAGCGTAAAGAAGGCTGCCCCAATAAGCCGTAACGCGCGCCGCTCGCGATTGGAATCAACGCCGGTCAACTGCCACACGACGACGATCGACGCAAGTATCTCGATGAGAGAATCGAGCCCGAAGCCGGCGAGCGCCACCGATCTTGCAGCAAAGGCGGCCGAGAGCAGAAGCACGACCCCGACGATGTTCCAGGCGAGCGTAGCGTATTCGAGTCGAAGACCACGCTTGAGGAGTCGGGCTCGTAAAGGCGCGTCCATGTTACTAGCTTAGAAACAAGGTAGTGCGTCCCCCTGTCACAGTGCTTCCCTAGGAGAACGCCGCTGCGCGCCGGCGCGCTCGCGCCGCGTACCGCCTCGTCCACAAGATCAACAACGCGATCGCTGCGATCGCGAGCACCGGAGAGACGACGATGGCGACGGCGGGCGTCATCGTGAGCGCGACGACGATCCGCAACGCCGCCTCCGCGAGCAGCCCGAGTCCCCATACCGCGGTCATCACCCGCACCACGCGGCGGAAGCCGGGAATCGACCAATTCGCGTCCCACGCCGCCTGCGCCGCGGGATCTCCGGCCGTGTTGAACTGACGGCCCAGATGGAAGATCAACGGACGTGGGAGCAGCAGCGAGACCAAAAACGCGACGCCGAACAGCCCCGTGAACGCCGACTTCTCGGCGATCGCGAACGCCGCGTTGTCGGTTGCGAACGAGAGCGCGATTCCGACGACGAGCGCCGCCAGCGATGCGACGCTGAGCAGGTCGAGGCGCCGGCGCAGCGCGCTCACGACGCCGTCGCCGAGCGGAAAGAGCGCCGCGATGCCGAGCGCGACGACGGGCGAGCGGCCCTGGTGCAGCAGCCATTGCGCTACGATCAGCGGCAGCACGACGTTGATCGTGAGGCTCCGGTAGAGCCCGGCGAAGCGCGGCGCGGCGGCAGCCGCGCCGGTCTGCGGGTTAGAGCGCAGCATCGGCGATCCAGGCTCCGTGGAAACCGTACGGCACGCGCTGCGGCAGCGCTACCGTCGCGACGTGGCGCAGATCGCTCGCATTGAGGATCACGAAGTCGCTCGCCTGGCGCGCGGCGTCGTAGACGAAGCTCATCAGCCAGCCCGCGTCCTCCATTGCGTCATCCGCGGCGGGGACGAACACGGCCTCGCCGGTCCGGGTTTGCGCACCGAAGTCGTACGTCCACGAGGCGCCGTTCGCGACGTCGTACTTGGTAACCACGCCGCGGCAATGCTCGTCGGTCTGAATCGCGTAGCCGTAGCGGTACGCACTGCCCGTGCGGCGCGGGTCGGCGAGCGGAAATTCGACCGCGCGATCGTCGAGCGTCGTCTCTGCGACGGTGCCTGCGGTGAGGTCGATCGTCCAGCGGTGCAGCGTGCTCGGCGGAAACTCGAGGCCGTGGCGGCGCCAGAGTTCGGGATACCGCACCGCGTCGAGCACGATCGTCTCACCGTCGTCGTAGGCGTTGAGCACGTGGAACACATAGCACGGCTCGATCGAGAACCAGCGGACGTCCGCGGATGGATCGTCGCGGCGCAGTACGCCGAGCCGTGCGCCGTACTCGTCGCTCCAGCGGAACGGCATCGTTCCGGTCCGCGCCAACGCGAGGTCGAACACGACCGGCAGATCGAGAAAGACCACGTGCTTGTCGGTCAACGCGATGTCGTGCATCATCGTCACGCCCGGGACGTCGATGCGGCGGCTCTCAACCAGCGTGCCGTCGGCGGCGATGCGGTGATAGGTGAGGCCCGGCGGGTTCATGCTCATCCCGTACGCGTGCAGTTCGCCGGTGCGCGGGCAGCGTTTCGGATGCGCGGTGAACGGCGTGCTCAGCCGGCCGCAGAAGTCGTGCGGACCCACGGTTTCGAGCTCCGAGGTGACCTCGTACGGAAAGGACGACTCGACCAGGGCGAGGATGCGGCCGGCGTGCGCGATCACGCTTGTGTTCGCGACGGCCGCGGTCAGGTCGATCGATCCGTCGGGACGCAGGTACGACGTCTCGCCGTTGAAGGAACGCGTGCGCACCCAGCGGTTGCGATACCATTGTGCGCGGCCGCCTTCGAGCCGCAGCCCATGCAGCATGCCGTCGGACATAAACGGATGGCCGATCGGCGCGCCCGGCCGCGCGTTGGGCCCGTTGCGGAAGAAGCGTCCCGCCAGTTCGGGCGGGATCGCGCCGAGCACCGGAAGGTCCATCGCTTCGACCTCTTGCGTCACCGGGGTCGCGAACGGGTCTTCGGTATCGGGGAGCGGGGAGGTGGTGGTGATCATGGGCGTCTCCTTGCGGATCGCGAGTCGCCGTGCTATGGTGCGAGCGATGTGTAGGTTATTACATGTAAACAATTACATGTCAAGTGGTTCGCCGTGGCGATAGGCACCCTCGGCCACGCGCTCCTCGGACTGCTCGCTCAGCGGGAGTGCACCGGCTACGAGCTCACCCGTACCTTCGACGAGAGCCTCGCCCATGTGTGGCCGACCAAGCACAGCCAGATCTATCCGGAACTGGCGAAGCTCCAGGCGGCGGGGCTCATCCGCCAGAGCGGCTCGGGCGCGCGCGGCAGCAAGACGTACGCGGCGACCGCCGAGGGACTCGAGGAGGTACGGCGCTGGATGCGCGATACGATCCCCTCCGAGAGCGTGCGCACGGAGCGCATGTTGCGCGTGTTCTTCCTGTGGCTGCTGCCGCCCAACGAAGCGTCGACATATCTGCGCGAGATCGGCGGACGCCACCGCGAACGACTCGCGCGCTACGAGGCGATTGCGGCCATCATCCCATCCGACGACCCCGAGGACCGCATGGGCCGGATTGCGATCGAAGCGGGTATCCGCTACGAATCGGCGATGGCCGATTGGGCCTCTTGGGCCGTCGAGGAGATCGCAAAATCCGCGTCTTGATCCCGCTACCAGCGCGAGACTTCGACCCGAGCGAAGCCGCGGTCAGTTGGAAGATCCTCCGCGGCGCCGGCCACGACGTCGTCTTCGCGACGCCGCACGGCGAACGCGCCGCCTGCGATCCGCTGATGATCACCGGCGAGGGCCTCGACCCTTGGGGCTTGATCCCGCTGCTGAAGAAGATCCGCGTCATGGGCCTGGTGCTGCGCGCGAACCGCGACGCGCGCACCGC
>JAQBPM010000349.1 GCA_028287525.1 Vulcanimicrobiota bacterium
CGGCGGCGATGACGAGGTCGACCACGGGCGCGGCGATCTCGTCGCTGCGCAGTATCCAGTCGGGTTTCACAGGCTCCAGCTTCCTACGTTCCAAAAATCGCTGACGGCCTGCGCCGGTTTCACGCCGTGCAGGTCGCTGTTCCAGGCGTTCACGTTCGCGCGCCAGACGATGGTGTGCGAGGGGAGAACCTCGCCGATGCGCCGCTCGAGCCGCGCGTAGAGCGCTTTGCGCTGCCGGTGATCGTACGTCGCGTCGGCCTGCTGCTGCAGCCGGCCGATCTGCGCGTCGACGACGCCGGAGTAGTTCGCCCCGTGCGGCGGAACGTAGCCCGGGCCGAGGGTTTGACTGTCGTCGGGATCGGGGTTCTTCGTCCACGCGTAGATGCCCAAATCGAACTTGCCGGTCGCGAGGAGACCGCCGGCGCCGAACGGAGCGAAGAGCATGTTCGCCGGCGCGTTGTGCACCTGCACGTCGATCCCGACGGTGTGCAGCTGCTGCTGGATGACGACCTCGGCGTTCTGGCGCGTGATCACCCCCGCGACGGTGGACATCTCGGCCTCGAGCCGCTTCCCGTCCTTCATCCGAATTCCGTCGGGACCCGGCTTCCAGCCGGCCGCATCGAGCAGCGCGCGCGCTCGGGCCGGGTCGTACGGCGTCGGATCCGGTTGCGCCGTGTACGCCCACGAGCGCGGATAGATGTCGCCCCAGTCGGCGAGATCGACGTCGAGGTAGGTCGTGCGCGCGAGCGTCGGCCAGTCGATCGCGAACCCCGCGGCGCGCCGCACCTGCACGTCGGAGAACGGTGCGCGGCGCGCGTTGAAGACCACCATCTCGTACTGCGCGGAGGGAATCGCGCTGGTCTCCACGCCGTCGATGGCGCGCAGCTCGCGGTACTGCTGTTCCGGTGCGCTGTAGTAGAAGTCGATCTCGTGCGTGCGCAGCGCGATCAGCAGCGTGTTCTCGCTTGGGATGATGCGGTACGTTACGCGCTTGAGTCCGGGTGTGCCGCCGAACCAGTACGGATTCGGCACCATCTCGATCGTCGTGTTGCTCTCGTAGGAAGCGATCGCGTACGGGCCGCTGCCGATCGGCTTGCTGTTGTAGGGGTCGCGATTGAGATCGGACTTCCCGGCGAGCAGATGCTTCGGGAGGATGGCTCCCTGCACGCCGCAGCGGAAGAAGTTCGCGACGAACGGTGCCGAGGGCGCTCGCAGCCGCACGACGACGGTGTACGGGTCCTTCGCGACGACGCTTTGCGCTTGGTCGTACGGGAAGTGATACGGCACGTTGTTGCGCGGGTTCATCACCTGCGTAAAGGTGAACGCCACGTCGTCGGCCGTCAGCGGCACGCCGTCGGAGAACCGCATTCCCCGGCGCAAGTGGTAGACGACCGTCTTTCCGTCGGGGGAGATGCCGCCGTTCTCGCGGGTCGGAACGGCGGTCGCGGCGTCGGGGATCGCTTCACCGCGTTCGTCGAAGCGGATCAGCCCGTCGAAGACGAACTGCGCGAGATCCGTGCCGGCGGCCTGGCCCGAGAGGAGCGGGTTCAGGTTGTCGATCGTGCGCAGCGCGCCGATGCGAACGTGCCCCGCTTCCGTCCACGGATGCTGCGCGGCGGCGGGCGACGCAGCGGCTCCCAACGAGACGACGACGGCGAGCAGGCCGGCTGCTCGCCGCATCCCGGCCGGAGAGCGCGGACGCACTTAGCCCCGTTTGTCGCGCGTGCGCCGGCCGCGCCGGCGCTTGCCGGCGGCCTTGTCGGCGGGCGCGGCTCCAGCACCCGCGGGAGGCTTCGTCGCCGGCCGTGCGGTTGCGCCGGTCGCCGGGATCGAGGTGTAGCCGGAGAGCATCTCGTCGACCCGCTGGTACGCGCTGCCGAGCGCGCCCGGCAGCGACGAGCTGACTTCGATTACGCGCTCGGGGAGATCTTCGGTCGAGTACAGCGTGACGTACTTCTGATCGTCGCGTTTGACGTCGATGCGGCGGCGTTCCCAACGCACGGTTTTGGGGTCGACGCTGAGCATGCGCGTGGCGAACCGGTCGGCGTCTTCGTGCGGCGCGATGCGGCGCGCTTCGGTGACCCACTGGTCCCACTTCGTCGCGAAGTCGGGGATCTGCCGGCCGCGGCGGTCGAACGCGACCCGGGTCGGCGGCAGTTCGAGCCGCCAATGGTCGACCGGGTCGATCGCCTGCCAGGTCGGCTTGATCTCGCGCGGCGCCGAGGTCGCGTCGATCTCGACGAGCGCCGTCTCGATGTCTTCCGCGCTGCGCACCTTCGCCGCGCGCTTGGGATCGCGGCGGAGCAGCTCTTCGAACTTCTCGGCAACCTGCGCCGTCATCCGGCCTTGCGCATCGATGTGCGGCGGCAGTCCGTACAGCGAGGGCACCGTGACGAGCTCGTGACGCTGCGCCTGGTCGACCAGGTCGATGACGATCGCGGCGGGTTTGGGCGATTTCTCGATCAGCTCACGGCGTTCGAGCGCGCTTCCGGTATGCGAGAGCGCCCCGGCGATCTCGTCGACGGGGCGCAGGGCGCGGCCGGTGATTTGCGTGTACAGCGTCGTCGACTTCGTCGGCCGCGCGTTGAGGATTACCTGGACGGACGGAACGTCGAACCCTTCGAGGTACAGGCCGCAGTTGACCAGCACGTCGATGCCGTCGCCGCGAAATTCGCGCACGATCCGTTCGCGCTCGTCGCGCGGGGTTTCGCCGGAGGCCCACTCGGCCCGGACGTCGTTGGCGACGAACTCTTCGGCGATGTCCCGCGCGTGCTCGACCGAGGCGGTGAAGACGAGCGACTTGAGGCCCGGGGTGTGCTGCTTGTACGCGGCGACGATGCGGGCGTTGCGGTCGACGGTGTTGACGGCCGCGGCCAGCTGGCCGATCACGAAGTCGCCGCCGCGCGAGGCGACGTCGTCGAGGTTCGTCGCGGTCGCGACCGCGTAGGATTTGACCGGTACCAGGTAGCCCGCGTCGATCGCCTTGCGAGCGTCCATCGTGTAGACGATCTTCTCGAAGACGTCGACCAGCCGGACACCGTCGCCGCGATTCGGCGTCGCGGTGAAGCCCAGAATCATCGCTTCGGGACGCTGCGCGAGCACGGCGTCCACGATCGCCCGGTACGACGGCGCCGCGGCGTGGTGCGCTTCGTCGATCACGAAGAGCGAGATGCGGCGGTGGAAGCGCTTGACGAATTCTTCGAGCCGCTTCTCGGCCAGCGTCTGCACCGTGGCGACGATGATCGAGCACTCGTCGGAGGCGCGGCGCTCGGCTTTCTCGATGCCGATCAGGGCTTCCGGATTCTCCACCCGGAACTTCTCGGCCAGTTGTTCGATCAGCTCGTCGCGATGCGCGACGACGACCGTGACGTCACCCGGACGAAGTGAGAGCAGCTTGGGCAGCGTTGCGATGACGACCGACTTGCCGAGTCCGGTCGCAAGCGAGACGAGCTGCGTGCGGATTCCGCGCGCGCGGTGCTCGAGAATAGCCTGCTGCGCTTCGAGTTGATAGGGACGAAGATGCGGAGCCCGCGTCGCTGAAGAGCGGGCGGGTTCGAGCGCCGGGCGGCGTCGCGGTCGCGTTCCGGCGGCCGGCGTCGCGTCGTGTAGTTCCATTGCGCCTTAGAGAGGGAAACGCTCCGTCGCTCCTCGACGGGGGCGAGAGACCGGTTCGAGGTGCTACGCGCACCTGCAAGAGCCGGGTGTTGGACTCTGCTATTCCCAAACCGCAACCGCGACTCCTCGGTTGCGCGCGAGAAATCGCACGCTCTGCTGGGCCCCGGCCGTTCGACGGCCGATAGACTCTGCAGAGGAGCTTCGCCGTCAGGGCGATGATCGAGCCCCTTACGCTTGCGTATGTACGCTGACGCTCGATTCCGCCGCACCGCCTTCGCGTCCGCGATGCTCGTTTGCGTCGCCGGATGGTTCGTACCGTTCGCCGGCCTCGTCCCGCCGCGGGGCGTCGCGCTGCTCGCGCCGACGGGCGCCGTACTTCGGGACCAGCTTTCTCGCGGGACTGCAGGCGGTCACGATACCCAGCGGACGGGACGTTGCGTCGGTGCTCCGCATCACTTCCGAAGTCGCGCCCTGGCTCTACCTTGCTTGGCACGCCGTCTTTTGCGCCTGCGCCGGGCGCGATCGGTGCATGGGTCATGGCGGAGACGGTGCGCGCGTCGACGGCCTGGCGCGCGTTCGATCACGGCTTTCGCATCTGGTTCAACATGTCGGCAACCGAACTCGCCGACCCAGCACTGCTCGACCGGTTGAGCGCGGTGGAAGGAACGGTGCGCGGTGTCGGCGTCGAACTGACCGAGTCGGTAGCGATGCACGACGTGCACGAGACGATGCGCAACGTCGCGATCGCCGAAGGGGTGGCCCATGCCGTCCGGCGCGTTCGACGTCTGGCTGAGCGAACGCCGAAACACCAGCACCGGACGCGCGTACATGAGGGCATGAAAACGCCGACACCGCGCCCCGAACCCGCCCGCCCAGTGCGGACCCTGCCGCCCTACTACGCCGACACCAGCTCGTTCCGCGGCTGGGGCCCGCGCGTCCCCGGAATGTAGTCCGCTAGGGAGACGCGCGAGCGTCCGGCGAACGCGCCGCCATGGTCAAAGAAGGCTGGCGCGGACGCTACTACGAGACTTTCGAGGTCGGCGACGTCTATCGCCACCGCCTCGGGCGCACCGTGACGGAGACGGACAACACGCTCTTCACGATGTTGACGCTCAACACGAACCCGATCCACTTCGACGAGAACCTCGCCGCGAAGACGCCGTTCGGGAAGATCCTGGTCAATTCGTGCTTCACGCTGTCGCTCGCCGTGGGACTTTCGGTCTCGGATCTGAGCGAGCACGTGATGGCGAACCTCCAATGGAACGACGTCAAGCTGCCGACGCCGGTCTTCGTCGGCGACACGATTTACGCGTCGAGCGAAATCCTCGGCAAACGCGAGTCCGGCTCGCGCAAGGACGTCGGCATCGTCACCGCGCGCACGACCGGCGTGAACCAGCATGGGCAGACGGTGATCTCGTACGACCGCACCTTCATGGTCTACAAAGAAGGCCACGACCCACGCGACACGATGCCGTTCCCGTCGCAATAATCGAATCGTGCTGATGGAAACGTGGTCGGTTGACGGGGACGTAGCGGGGTATCGGATCGGGGCTGTTGCGCCGCGGGCGGCGGTGCTGATGCTGCACGGGTTCGCGGAGCATGCGGGCCGTCACGAGCGGGCGCTGCAACGGCTCGCTGCCCGCGCGATCGCGGTGTACGCGTACGATCATCGCGGGCACGGGCGTTCGCCGGGGGCGCGCGGTTTGGTGAAGCGGTTCGACGCGCTCGTCGACGAGGCGTTGCGGATGCGCAAACGCGTCGCGGCGGAACAGCCCGGCGTGCCGCTGTTCTTGCTCGGCGCGAGCATGGGCGGGCTGATGGCGATTCGCACGGCGCAGCGAGCGTCCGAAGGTCTTGCCGGTGTCGTTGCAATTGCACCCGCGCTCTCCATCGGCGGCAAAGAACCGGCGATCGTGCGCGCGCTAGCGCCTTGGATCGCGAAGATCGCGCCGTCGCTGCCGGCCGCGAAACTGGACGTCCGCGTGCTCTCTCGCGATCCTGCGGTCGGCGACGCATTTCTCGCCGACCCCCTCACGCACAAGGCCGGCGTCCCGATCGCGAGCGCGGTCGCGATGATCGGCGCCGGTGCGGCCGCGCTCGCGGAAGCACCGCGCTGGACGCTGCCGCTCTTGCTCGTGCAAGGCGACCGCGACCGGATCGTCTCACCGGGCGGTGCGAGCCGCTTTGCCGACGGAGCCGGGGGCGACGACGTGACGCTGCGCGTCGTACCCGGCGGCTATCACGAACCCTTCAACGATCCCGGCGGCGAAGCGCTTGTCGACGAAGTCGCGGACTGGATCCTCGCCCGCGCCGCAGTCCCCGCGCGCTAGCGCTCGGCGCGGCTGAGCAGACGTTCCGCCGCGATGATGATCGGCGGGTCGATCATCGTGCCGTCGAGGACGGCCGGGTTCGCGTGGCGTGCGGCTTCGACGATGCGGCGCGCGTACGCGACTTGCTGCTCGGTCGGCGCGAACGCCGCGCGCACCGGTACCAGCTGCGCCGGGTGGATCAGCAGTTTGCCGTCGAGTCCCATTCGGCGCGCGTGCTCCGCGTCGCGGGCGGGGATCGCCGGATCACCGTATTCGCGCGAGGGGCCGTCGATCGCCCAGCGCTGCGCGGCGCGCGCCGCGACCAGCATGCGGGCGCGGTGCGGATCCATCACGTCGTCGGTCGTCTCGCCACCGAGTTCCGCGGCGAGGTCGTAGGGACAGAAGGCGAGCGCGAGGACGTTCGGCGCCTCGGCGATCGCCTCGCAGCGCGCGACGCCGCTCGCCGTTTCGATGATGACGCTCAGCGGGATGTCGCCGTCGGCGGAGCTGACCCGCGCGACGTCGCCGGCATCGCCGACCTTCGGCACGACGAGCGCCGCCGGATGCGGGCTAGCGGCGAGCATTGCCAGGTCGGCCCGCC
>JAQBPM010000296.1 GCA_028287525.1 Vulcanimicrobiota bacterium
CTGGCGGGGTGTGCTATACTGACCTGTCACCTTGCGTGACGTACTCTTTGCGCGATCTTTCGAAATGCCGATCGACTTGCGCTCGCTTTCGAAAGAATCGATGCAACCCACTTTTGACACACTGGGCTTGAGCCCGGTGTTGCTCCGCGCCGTGCGTGAGCTTGGCTTCAGCGCCCCGACGCCGGTCCAGACCGGCGCCATCCCGCCGGCACTCGAAGGACGCGACGTCCTCGCCAGCGCCCAGACGGGAACCGGCAAAACCGCCGCCTTCGGCCTTCCGCTCCTGCAGAAGATCGCCGAGCTGCCGCGCCGGCGCACCCACGCGCTGATCCTGGCGCCGACCCGCGAGCTGGCCGCGCAGATCGCCGACAGCCTGACGGCCCTCTCCAAGAACTCCGACATCCGCATTCGCGCCGTCTTCGGCGGCGTCGGCTACGGCCCGCAGGCCCAAGCCTTCAAGACCGGCGTCGAGATCATCGTCGCGACCCCCGGCCGCCTGATCGATCACCTCCAGCAGGGCGCGCGGCTCGAGAGCGTCTCGATGCTCGTCCTCGACGAAGCCGACCGCATGATGGACATGGGCTTCCTGCCCGCCGTCCGCCGCATCGTCGCGAAGCTCCCGGCCCGCAAGCAGACGCTGTTCTTCTCGGCGACCATCGCTCCGGAGATCGCGAAGCTCAGCCGCGAACTGCTCGACGATCCGGTGCGGATCGACATCGCGCCGAAGAGCCTCGCGCCGACGGCCGAGGGGATCACGCACGTCGCGTACACGGTCGATCAGATGCGCAAGACCGACCTGCTGGTCGAACTGCTCAAAGACAACAACATCTTCAGCGCGATCGCGTTCACCCGCACCAAGGCGCGGGCCAACCGGCTCGCCCTAGCGCTGGAGAAACACGGCGTCGGCGCCGACCGCATCCACGGCGACCGCTCGCAGGCGCAGCGGACGCGCGCGCTGGCCGACTTCAAGCGCGGCAAGCTGCGCGTTCTGGTCGCGACCGACCTCGCCGCGCGCGGCATCGACATCGTCGACCTCGGCCACGTCGTGAACTTCGACGTGCCGATGGTTCCCGAGGACTACGTTCATCGCGTCGGCCGTACGGCGCGTGCCGAACAAAAAGGCGACGCGATCACGTTCGTCTCGCACGAAGAAGAGAAGCTCTTCCGCGACATCGAGAAGGTCGTCGGTCGACGGATCGATCGCGAAAAAGTCCCCGTCCTCCCGGAGCGCACCCCCGACCAGCGCGAGGCGTCCGGCTTGCACCGCACGTTCGCGCCGCAGCGGCACGTCCAATTCGGCCGCGGCAAAGCGGCCCCGGCGCGGCGCGGCCGCTAGCTCGCTCGCGAGGCGAACGCCGCTGCGCTGGGCATCGTACTAAACGATGATCGCCGCAGCCGCGTTCGTTCTCGGACTCGCCCTGCCGCCGCTTCCGGTCGTGCGTGCGACGTCCGCGAACGCCGCACGCTACGTTCGCCTTCGGCTCGACGTCGTCGCGTACGGGATTCCCGGACGCGGTGAGATCCTGATCGACCGCGCCGGCGGCCGGTTCGTCCGGCGTTTCGATGCCGGACCCGTATCCGATCGCGAAGGGTTCGACGGCGTGCGTGCCTGGCGCGCCGACTCGACCGGGATGGCCCGCGTTCAAGGGAACGCCGACCAGCGCGGCGCGATCGTCGCCGATTCCTATCTGTATGCACGAGCGCCGCGTCCGGCGACGGCCGACGCCTTCGACGGGAGCGTGCGCCTGCGGTATGGCGGCCTGTCGCGCACGATGGACGTGCGCGCCGGCGACGGGTTGCTCTCCGAAGCGCGCCGGGGGGTCGGCGAGGACACGGTGTCCACGACGTTCGCCGGCTATCGCGCGGTGGCCGGACTGCGCGTGCCGTTCGCGCTGAGCGAGCAGTCGAGCAACGGAACGTGGTCGGCGCAAGTGCGTTCGGTCGAACCGCTGCGCGACGTTCCGCGCGACGCGTTCGCGCCGCCGCCCGCTCCTCACGACGCGACCCTCGCGCAAGTGACGCGCATCCCGCTCGATCCCGGCGAGGTGATCCAGGTGCGGATCAACGGAGCGGCACCGATGCGCTTCCTGCTCGACACCGGCGGCCAAAACGTCATCACGCCGCAGGCTGCCGCGCGTTTGGGGATGACTGTCTCGGGCCGCGGCAGCGTCGGCGGTGCAGGCGCGGGCACCGCGCCGGCCAGGTACACCATCGCCCGCAGCATCAAAATCGGCGCAGCGGAACTGCGCAATCAGCCGTTCGTCGTGCTCGACCTCGGTCCGTCGGCACCGTTCGAGGGCATCGTCGGCTACGAAGTGTTCGCGCGCTTCGCGGCGCGGCTGGACTTCGCGCGCCATACGCTCGAGCTGGCGCCGTCGGCAACGGCGTTCGGCACGCGCGGCACGCCGGTCCCGATGGTGTTCGACGACCGTCAGCCGCAGGTGAGAGGCGCGATCGATGGGCTGCCCGCGGCGATCACCATCGACACCGGCAGCGACGAGGCCGTCGACGTCAACACGCCGTTCGTCCGCGCGCACCGGCTGGAGCAGACCTATCACGTCACGCCGCGCGGCATGCTCTTCTACGGCGTCGGCGGCGGCGTCGACGGCTGGCGCGCCACCGCGCTTGAACTGCGTCTGGGCAACGTCGTCGTCCGCGACGTGCGCCTCGCGCTGACCGACGCACGCGCCGGCGTCGAGATGGACCCCAGCGTCGCTGCCAACGTCGGCGACCAGGTCCTCCACCGCTTCACCATCGTCTTCGACTACCGCAACGGGATGCTGCGCTTCACACCCGCGTCAAAATCGTTGTCACCCTGACAAGCTCAGGGTGACACGGTTGACGGGGCTAAGGCGATGGCGCGAACGCGTTCTCCGACTTCGTCGGCGTAGCGGGCTGCTTCGATGTCGGAGGCGCCTTCGGCCCAGATGTTCACCGAAGCTTCGGTCGCGTCGGGGAGGACGAGTACCCAGCCGTCGGGGCGTTCGAGCCGGATGCCGTCGAGTGTCTCGACCTTGCCGTTTCCGGCGTGGGCGGCTTCGTCGTGGAGCGAACGCATCACCGCGCCCTTGCGATCCCACGGGCATGGCACGACGCGGCCGGCGATGTGCCATTCGGGGATCATCGCGACCAGCTCGGAGAGATTGCGGCGTTCCGCGGCGAGCAGCTCCATGATCTTCGCGGTCGCGTAGATGCCGTCGAACGCGGGCTGGAATTCGGGGAAGATCAGCTCGTACTGCATCCCGCCCGCGAAGGCGATCGTGGGGTCACTTTCGGCCAAGCTCATCAGCGAACGCCGGTCGCTGCGGGTGCGGACGATCGTCGCGCCGTTCTCCTGCGCGATGCGCTCGACGACCGACGGGACAGTCAGCGGCAGCGCGATCTTCGCGCCGGGTTTCGCGCGCGCGACGAGCAGCGTCAGCACCGCCATCAGGCGGTTGCGGCCGACGATGCTGCCCTGGTCGTCGACCAGCATCACGGTCTCGCCGTCAGCGTCGATCAGCACGCCGAGGTTCGCTTCGAGCGAACGGACGACCGAGGAGAGCTGCTGGAGATGGTGTTCGCGATCGTTCCGGAACGTGCGGACCTTGGCCGCGTCGAAGTATGCATTCAGCGCGATCTGCTCGACGCCTAACTCTCCGAGGATCTGCGGCAGCACGATCGACGCGTTGCCGAACGCGTAATCGATGACCACGCGGAAGTTGGCGGTCTTGAGCGCCTGCGCGTGCAGCGACTGGACGAACGCGGCCGAATAGCGTTCGAGCGCGCGCGAGGGGAAGTCGAGCCGGCCGACTTCGTCCATCGGCGTGCGGCGGAAGTCCTCGCGGAAGAAGAGATTTTCGACCTTGCGCTCCGCGCCTTTGTCGATCCCGATCCCGGTGTGGTCGAAGAACTCAAAGACGAGCGAATTCGCGTCGTCCGGTGAAACGCGCACGTGGACGCCGCCGTCGCTGCCGACCCGCACGGCGTACCGCGCCAGCGGCAACGGGTACGAGCGCAGGTCCAGCACGTTGATGCCGACGCTGAGCAGCCCCGAGATGATGCAGCGGTTCATCACGCGCGAGGCGGGATGCGTGTCGCGGCTCGTCATCACGGTTTGTCCGGACTTGAGATACGTCCCGAACGCCTGTCCGAGTTTGAGCGCGAACTCCGGCGTGATCTCGAGGTTCGCCAAACCGCTGATCCCGACCGAACCGAAGAGCGAACCCGGCCACTTCTGTCCGTAGATCAGCGACATCGAGACGATCGAACCGGGGTTGACCCACTTATCGGGCCAGAGCTTGAGGTGCGCGTTGACGGTCGCGCCGCTGCCGATCGTACAGCCCCGGCCGATGACGCTCGCTTCTTGGATCGTCGCGCGGCGCTCGATCGTGTTGCGGTCCGCGACCGTGCAATCGTTCAGCACGGCTTCCTCGCCGACGTAGCAGTCTTCCCACATCACGCTGCGATTGATCGTGGCGCCCCGTTCGACGATCGTGCGGTCGCCGATCACCGTCGGCCCGCAGATCGACGCGCCAGCGGCGATGCGAACGTCGCGTCCCAGCACGACCGGCGCATCGATCCTTGCTTCGGGATCGATGCGCGTGCCCTCGCCGGCCCACACGCCAGGCGCGACTTCCGTCCCTTCGTGCGTGATGTGCAGCTTGCTCGAGATCGCGTCGTAGTTCGCCTGCTGGTACTGTTCGAGGTTGCCGATGTCGGTCCAGTAGGCGTCGAAGACCCATCCGCCGAGCTTCGCGCCGTCGCGCAGCATCAGCGGGAAGAGATCTTTCGAGAAGTCGTAGATCTTGCCGCGTTCCATCAGGTCGAGGATGCCGGGTTCGAGCACGTAGATGCCGGTGTTGATCGTGTCGGAGAACACCTCGCCCCACGACGGCTTCTCGAGGAAGCGGTTGATGCGCCCGTCCTCGTCGGTGACGACGACGCCGAACTCGAGCGGGTTCGTCACCCGCTGCAGGGCGATCGTCACGTCGTTTCTCTGCTCGCGATGGTGCCGCACGAGCGCCGTGAGGTCGATGTCGGTCAGCGCGTCGCCGCTGATGATGAGGAACGGCTCGCCGCCGAGGATGTCGTGCGCCATCTTCACCGCACCCGCGGTTCCGAGCGGCGTGTCCTCGACGACGTAGTGCATCGTCACGCCGTACGCGCTGCCGTCGCCGAACCACGACTCGATCTCGTCGGCGAGATAGTGCAGCGTGGCGACGATCTCGGTGAACCCGTGATCGCGCAGCAGATCGACGATGTGCTCCATCACCGGTTTCCCGGCAACCGGCGCAAGCGGTTTAGGTCGGCGAGATGTCAGCGGGCGGAGCCGGGAACCCTCCCCACCCGCCATCAAGACTGCTTTCACGATGGCCTCGGACGGATTTCGGTGAGTGCGCTGCACAGCTTGAGAAGTCGCTCGTCGGACGCGAGGGCTTCGAGGTCGGTGGCGAGCTTACGGCGCCAGTTCGGGTATTGGGTCGAGGTTCCCGGGACGTTGACGGGTTTGCGTTCTCCGAGGACGTCGTCGAGCTGGGCCATGACGATTGCGCTGGGCGCGGCGGCCAGATAGCGGTTGGCGGCGATCACGATCGCGGTTTCGTCGTCGCGATCCGGTGCGGCGAGATCGCCGTGGGCGACCAGCGCGTCGAGCAGCAGCTCGCGCTCGCGCGCACGAGTCGAGCGCTCGTCGGCTGCCGGGGTTTCGAGCAGGCCCAGCCGGTCGCGCAGGTCGATGTCCTCACCGCGCAGCCAAGCCGGCAGCGTCGCGAGATCGTGCGTGCCCGACGTCGCGAGCGCGAGTGCCGGGTACTCTTCGGGCGCGGCGAACGTCCCGTCGTCGCGGCGTTCGAAGAAGAGGACCCGGTACGAGAGGATCCCGCTCTCTTCCATGTGCTCGCGAAAACCCTCGGGGACCGTCCCGAGATCTTCCCCGATGACGATGCAGCCTTCGCGCACGCTCGCCAGCGCCACGATCCCGCGCATGTCGTCGAGCGGATAGGTAACGTAGGTTCCGGATCGCGCGCCGGCGCCGCGCGGGATCCAATACAGCCGTGCGAGCGAGAACGCGTGATCGATGCGCAGCGCACCGGCGTGGCGGCAGTTCGCCTGCAGCAGGTCGAGCAGCTCGGTATAGCCTTCACGCGCCAGGCCGCGCGGGTCGAGCGGCGGCAGTCCCCAATCCTGACCCAGCGTGTTGAGGACGTCGGGCGGTGCGCCGACCGACACCTCCGGAACGTAGGCGGCCGCGTCGGCCCATACGTCGGCGGCGTTCGCGTCGACGCCGACCGCGAGATCCCGGTAGAGGCGCACGCCATGGCGAGCGGCGTCGGCGGCGACCGCCGCGAGCTGTTCGGCCGCCAGCCATTGAAGGTACATCCCGTAGCCGACCTCGCGATCGTTCGCGGCGGCGAACAGCGCGACGTCGGGCGAGGCCGGCGTCGCGAATGCCGGCGGCCACGATCGCAGGTCGCGTCCGTAGCGAACGGCGAGCGCCTCGAACACCGCGAAGCGCAGCAGGCGCTCACCCTGCGCGGCGCACCACGTCGCGAAGGCGTTATGCCGCGCGGCGTCGGCGGCGAGCGCGTCGAAGCAGGCCCGCAGGACCGCGTCTTTCGCCGCGGCGACGCCCGCGTAGTCGACGTCATCGGTGGAGCGCACGCGCGCGAGAAGCGCGCGCCGCTCGTCCCCGTCGACGATGGCCCGAACCGTCGGTTGCCGCGCCTCGGGCACGTCGTCGAGCGCGACGTAGAGCCAATTCAGCCAGATGCGTGACGATGCGGCATAGGGGCTGGCGGCTTCGGGATCGGTGCGGAACGTCGCGTGGAGCGGGTTGATGCCGACGTACGCCGCGCCGCGCGCGCCCAGCAGGCGGCAGATCGCGCGCAGGTCCGCGAAGTCGCCGATTCCGTCGTTGCGGGCCGAGCGCAGCGTGTAGAGCTGCAGCGCGATCCCCCAGGTGCGGCCGATCGGCGGGAACGCCCGCTCCGGCGCGACCACGACGTGCACCGTCGCGCGTGCGTACGGCTCGACGGAGAGCAGCAAACGGTGCGTTCCGAGCGGAAGCGCCGAGCCGATCGAGATGCGGCGTGTGTCGTACGTTTCGGAGTCGCGCGCGCCGGTGAGGACGACCGGCGCGTCGCGCAACGCGATCTCTCCGCTCTCGGTGGAGCCGTCGTCGCGCACGATCGTCCAGCGGAGCGTTTCGGGCCAGCTCAGCGCCGGCAGCGTCACGTCGACGGTGAGCGATTCGCTCTCGCGAACGACGCGCGTCGCCGCCACGAACTCGGCGCGCTCTACACCCAGCAGTTCCTCGAAGCGCGCGACGGTTTCTGCCGGCGCCGTCCGCGGCGTGCCGAGGGCGTCGACGTACGCGCGCGCGACCCGGCTCATTTCCCGCTGCCCGCGAAGACGGCGAGCGACCGCGAGATCATCGGGTAGACGCGGATCGCGTCGCCGGGGACGTCGCGCTGGGCACCGCCCTCGATCGCGGTGTCGAGCACCAGCGACCAGGAAATGTGTTCCACGTCGGGCAGCGCGAACTCCACGTCGTCCGGCGAGGAGTTCAACGCCACGAACAGCATCGGCCGGGCGCCGAGGAAGTAGCCGATCGTGCGCCGGTCCGTGATCCAATCCTCGACGCTCATCTCCTGCGCGTCGGGCGTGAACCAGGCGATGTCCTTTCGTCCGCTCGCGTCGATGGGCTGGCCGCGAAAAAACGCGTCCCGCTTGAACGCCGGATGACTGTGGCGCAGACGCAGCAGCGTCTTCACGAAATCGGAGAGGGCGAGATCGTGCGGCGTGCGATTCGTCCAGTCGAGCCACGAGATGTCGTTGTCTTGGCAGTACGCGTTGTTGTTGCCGCGCTGCGTGCGGCCGAACTCGTCGCCGGCGAGAACGAGCGGAACGCCGAGCGAGAGGAGCAGCGTGGAGAGGAGATTGCGTTTCTGCCGCTCGCGCAGCATCGCGATCTCGGGGTCGTCGGTCGGGCCTTCGACACCGCAATTCCAGCTCAGGTTGTCGTCGGTACCGTCGCGGTTGCCTTCGTGGTTGGCCTCGTTGTGCTTTTCGTTGTACGAGACCAGGTCGGTCAGCGTGAAGCCGTCGTGGACGGTGACGAAGTTGACGCTCGCGCGCGGCCGGCGTCCCTGATGCTGGAAGAGGTCCGAGGACCCGGCGATGCGCGACGCGAGCTCGGGGAGCACGCCCAAGTCGCCGCGCCAGAAGCGGCGCACGGTGTCGCGATACTTGCCGTTCCATTCGGACCAGCCGGGCGGAAAATTTCCCAGCTGATAGCCGCCGAGGCCGACGTCCCACGGCTCCGCGATCAGCTTGACCCGCGAGAGCACCGGGTCTTGCGCGAGCGTCTTGAAGAACGCCGCGTCGGGGGAGAAGCCGTTGTTCTCGCGCGCCAGCGCCGGCGCGAGGTCGAAGCGGAACCCGTCGACGTGCATCTCCTGCGCCCAATAGCGCAGCGAGTCGGTCACCATTTGCAGCACGCGCGGATGACGCAGGTCGAGCGTGTTGCCGGTGCCGGTGACGTCGTCGTAGTAGCGCGGATCTTCGGCGAGCCGGTAGTACGTGGCATTGTCGATCCCCTTGAATGACAAGGTCGGACCGAGATGATTCCCTTCTGCCGTGTGGTTGTACACGACGTCGAGCACGACTTCGATCCCGCCTTCGTGCAGCCGCTTGACCATCGACTTGAACTCGTTGGGCTCGCCGCTCTGCAAGTACCGCGCTTCGGGCGCGAAAAAGCCGATCGAGTTGTAGCCCCAGTAGTTACGCAGCTTCTGCTCGACCAGGCGGCGGTCGTCGACGAAGGCGTGGACGGGCAGCAGCTCCACGGTCGTGACACCGAGTTCTTGCAGCTCGTGCACGACGGCGGGTGTCGCGAGGCCCGCGAACGTACCGCGCAGGGCCGGCGGCACGTCCGGATGCTGGATCGTATAGCCGCGGACGTGCATCTCGTAGAACACGGTGTCGTTCCACGGAACGAACGGGCGGTGCTCCTCGCTCCAGGTGAACGCGCTTTCGACGACGACGCATTTCGGCATCCCGCCGGCGTTGTCGCGGCGATCGAACGAGAGATCTTCGCGCTGCGAACCGATCCGGTATCCGTAGTGCGCGTCGGTCCAGCGAAGGTTACCCGCCAGCGCTTTCGCATACGGGTCGAGCAGCAGCTTGTGGTGATTGAAGCGGTGCCCGCGCGCCGGGTCGTATGGGCCGTACACGCGGTAGCCGTACAGCATCCCCGGCCGCGCGTCGTGCAGGTAGCCGTGCCACACCTCGTCGGTGTATTCCGGCAGCTCGATGCGTTCGAGCTCGCGCCGGCCGCGCGCGTCGAAGATGCACAGTTCGACCTTCTCCGCGTGCGCGCTGAACAGCGCAAAGTTGACCCCCGTGCCATACCACGTCGCTCCAAGCGGAAAAGGGAGGCCGGACTCGATTCTGCGGCGGGCTGAGATCACGCTGCGAGCCAGACCGCGGAGAGCGGCGGGAGCGTCAGCGTGAGAGAGTAGGGCCGGCCATGGGCCGGCCGCTCGGCAGCGGTCACCCGGCCTGCATTACCCACGTTCGCGCCGCCATACACGGCGGCATCGGTATTGAGGATCTCGCCGTAGGCCGCATTGCGTGGAACGCCGACGACGTAGCGGTCCCGGCGCACGCCGCTGAAGTTGCACACACAAACGACGTGGCGGTCGCGCGCTGCGTCCCAGCGGATGAAGGCGACCACGCCGTTCGCCGCATCGTCGTATGCGATCCATTCGAAGCCGGCCGGTTCGGCATCGCGCTCGTGCAGCGCCGGATGCTCTCGCGCGATCCGGTTGATGTCCCGGACGAGCAACTGCACGCCTTGGTGGCGGCCGTGGACGAGGTGCCAGTCGAGCGAGGCTTGCGCGCGCCACTCGCCGCGCTGCGCGAACTCGCCGCCGGCGAAGAGCAGCTTCTTCCCCGGATGGGCCCACATCAGACCGTAGAGGAGCCGGACGTTCGCAAACTGCTGGTACTCGTCGCCCGGCATGCGGCCGAGCAGCGAGCGTTTTCCGTGCACGACTTCGTCGTGCGAGAGCGGCAGCACGAAGTTCTCGCTGAACGCGTAGACCAGTCCGAACGAGATCTCGTTGAGATGGTGTCCGCGGTAGAGCGGATCGCGTTCCATGAACTGCAGCGTGTCGTGCATCCAGCCCATGTTCCACTTGTAACCGAAGCCCAGACCGCCGAGGTCGACCGGCGTCGTGACGCCGGGCCAGGCGGTCGACTCTTCGGCGAACGTCGCGATCCCCGGGAAGGCACCGTAGACCGTCGCGTTGAGTCGCCGCAGGAACGCCACGGCTTCGAGGTTCTCGCGTCCGCCGTAGACGTTGGGAACCCAATCGCCTTCGTTGCGGCTGTAGTCGCGATAGAGGAGCGACGCTACGGCGTCGACCCGCAAGCCGTCGACGTGAAACTCTCGCAGCCAGTACAGCGCCGAGGAGAGCAGAAAATTCGCCACCTCGCGGCGCGCCAAATTGAAGACGTGCGTGCCCCATTCGCGATGGAAGCCTTCGCGCGGGTCGGCGTGTTCGTAGAGCGGCGTCCCGTCGAAGCGCGCGAGCCCGTGGGCGTCGGTCGGAAAATGACCGGGAATCCAATCGAGGATGACGCCGATGCCGGCCTGGTGCGCGGCGTCGACGAAGGCGCGGAAGTCGTCGGGATCGCCGAAGCGGCTGGTCGGAGCGAACCAGCCCGTCGTCTGATAGCCCCAGCTCAGATCGTAGGGGTGTTCGGTGATCGGCAGCAGCTCGATGTGCGTGAAGCCGAGGTCTTTGACGTACGGAATCAGCTCGTCCGCAAGCTCGCGGTACGTCATGAAGCGGTCGTCTTGTTCGGGGACGCGCTTCCATGAGCCGAGGTGCACTTCGTAGATCTGGATCGGCGCGTCGCGACGCTGCTTCGCGGCGCGCTCGCGCAGCCACGCTTCGTCGCTCCACACGTGGCGCGAGGGAGCTGTGACGACGGAGGCGTTGGCGGGGCGCTTCTCGCTGCGAAACGCGAACGGATCGGCGTGCAGCGGGAGCAGCTCGCCATGGGGGCCGAGCAGCTCGTACTTGTACCGCGCACCCTCGCCGATCGCCGGGAGGAAGAGCTCCCACACGCCGATCTCGCGCCGCAGGCGCATCGGGTGGACGCGGCCGTCCCAGCGGTTCCAGTCGCCGACGACGCTGACGCGCAACGCGTTGGGCGCCCACACGGCAAATCGCGTCCCCTGCACGCCGTCGACGACGTCGGGATGCGCGCCGAGCACGCGATCGAGCTCGAGATGGTTGCCTTCGCCGATCAGCCACACGTCTAGCTCGCCGAGCAGCGGCCCGAAGCGGTAGGGATCGTCGATGGTGCGCGAACCGGAAGCGTCGGTGATGCGCAGCCGATAGCGCTCCGGCATCGCGACGACGAGCGCTTCGAACAGATCGCTCGCGCCGACGCGCTGCGCTTCCGCGAGCAGTCCGCCGCGTTCGTCGACGACGGCGACCGACCGCGCGTCGGGGAGGAACGCGCGCACGAGGGTGCCGCTGCCGAGCGCGTGCGGGCCGAGGACGGCGAAGGGATCACCTTCGCGGCCGGCGGCGAGTGCCGCCGCGCGGTCGGGCTGGATCACAGCAGCAGCCGGGCGAGCGAGGGCATGCCCTCCGAAAACGTCGGATGGACGTGGACCGAGCGCTCGAGGACGCGCCACGTCGACCGAGCTTCCATGTGCGCGAGGATCACGTGAATCAATTCCCCCGCTTCATACCCGACGAACGTGCCGCCGAGGATCGCGTCGGTAGCGGGGTCGACGACCAGCCGGAAGAAACCCTCCTCGAGGTTCCATTCCGGACCGCGGGCGACGTCGGTGAGCGCAAGCGTCACCGTGCGATGCGGCGTACCGGTCTTCTCGGCGTCGTCGGCCGTGATGCCGACCCGGCCGACTTGCGGCTCCGTGTACATCGCGTAGGCGAGGACCCGATCGTCGCGGGTGCGCGAGAGATCGCCGGCGATCACCGCCCGCAGGCGCCGGAAGTCTTCCCACGCGACGTGGGTGAACTGCGGCTGGCCGGCCACGTCGCCCAGCGCGTAGTGGCCCTCGGCCGACGTGCGCAGGTGCGCGTCGCACGCGATGAAGCCGTGCGCGTCGAGCGCGATTCCGGCACGTTCGGCCGTCCCTGCGGGAATGTTCGGCCGGCGGCCGATCGCGACGAGCAAGCCGTCGCCCGCGACGACGGTCCCATCGTCCAGCTTGACCTCGAACGTGCCGCGTTCGTACGCGACCGCGACGGCGCACGTGTTCAGCATCACGGTGATGCCGTCGCGCGCGAACGAGGTCGTCAGCACGCTGCACGTATCGAGCTCTTCGCGCGCCAGCAGCCGGTCGTCGGGCGTGACGATCGTGACGCTGCTCCCGAGGCGCGCCGCGCCTTGCCCGAGCTCGAGTCCGACGTAGCCGGAGCCGAGCACGACGAGTTTGCGCGGCAGCGTTTTCTGGTCGAAGAAGTTCTCGTTGGTGAGGTACGGCGTTCCGGCGAGTCCCTCGATCGGCGGAACGGCGGCGCTCCCGCCGGTATCGAGGACGACGGCGTCGGCTTCGTAGCGTTTCCCCGCCGCGACGATCGCGTTTGGGCCGTCGAACGCGGCTTCGGCCCGGACGAGCTCGACGGTGCTCTTCGCGATCTTCTGCGTGAGGCCGTCGCGCCACTCGCGCACGATCCCGCGCACCCGTTCCATCACCGCGCCGTCGTCGACCCGCACCTCGCAGTGCACGCCGATCTCGGCGCCCCGGCGCGCGCGGCCGGCCGTGTGGGCGGATGCCAGAAATGACTTCGACGGCGTGCAGCCCACGTTGACGCAGCAGCCGCCGACCGCACCGCGCTCGAACAGCACGACGCGCTTCCCGCGCTTCGCGAAATCGAGCGCCAGCGGTACGCCGCCCTGGCCGGACCCGATGACCGCCAAATCGTAGGTTCGCACGGTCGTTCTGTCCCGGGAAGCGCGCCGCGGTTCCTCTAGCCCCCGCGCTACACGTCCGCCGTGATGTGCGAGTCGCCCGCGACGTGCCGGTGGTCCGGCCCGCCGTAGTCTCCGAGCTGTTGGATCATCTTGCCGATCAGCGCCGTCCAACCGGTCTGATGCGACGCGCCGAGCCCCTCGCCCGTCTCGCCGTGAAAGTACTCGTGGAACAGGATCTCGTCGCGCCAGTGCGGGTCGGTCTGAAACAGCGCGACCTCGCCGTTGAACGGGCGCTTCCCGTCGGCGTCGCGGCGGAAGAGCGCGATCAGCCGTCGCTGCAGCTCGAGCGAGATCTCCCAAAGGTTGAGCATCTTCCCGGAACCCGTCGGGAACTCGACGCGGTAGTCGTCGCCGAGATAATAGTGGAACTTCTGCAGCGACTCGATGAAGAGGTAGTTGAGCGGCATCCATATCGGGCCGCGCCAGTTCGAGTTGCCGCCGAAGAGCCCGCTGGTCGATTCGGCCGGCTCGTAGTCGACGCGAAATTCACCGCCGCCGACACGCAGCACGTACGGATGGTCCTTGTGGAAGCGCGAGAGCATGCGAATGCCGTGCGGCGAGAGGAACTCGTTCTCGTCGAACACGCGGCGCAAGACGCGGCGCAGCCGGTCGGGGCGGACGATCGCCATCAACCGCCGTTCGCGCATCCCGCCCAGATCGATCCGAGCAATGTTCTCGGCCAGTTCGGGCCGGTTCTTGAGAAACCACTCGACCCGCGCGCTCAGCCGCGGCAACTTTTCCAAGGCATCCGCGGGGATCGGCTGGACCGCGAAGAGCGGCGTGATGCCGACGATGCTGCGCACCTTGAGCGGAATGCGCTGGCCGTCCGGCAGAGAGAGCTGGTCGTAATAAAACTCGTCTTCGGGGTCCCACAAGCCGGGATCGTCTTCACGCTGCGAGTTCATCCCGTCGGCGATGATCAAAAAGTGCTCGAAGAACTTCTCGGCGACGTCCTGGTAGATATCTTCGGTCTTGGCGAGTTCGACCGAGATCGCGAGCATGTTGAGCGCGTACACGCCCATCCACGACGTGCCGTCGCTCTGCGCGAGGTACGCGCCCGCCGGAAGCTTCGCGCTGCGATCGAACGGCCCGATGTTGTCGAGGCCCAGGAACCCGCCCTGAAAGACGTTCTTTCCGGCGACGTCCTTACGGTTCACCCACCAGGTGAAATTCATCAGAAGTTTGTGGAACACGCGCTCGAGAAACCGGTAGTCACCGACGCCGCCGTTGCGTTTCGCTTCGATCTGGTACACGCGCATTGCGGCCCAGGCGTGGACCGGCGGGTTGACGTCGTCGAACGACCACTCGTACGCGGGCAGCTGGCCGTTGGGATGCATGTACCACTCGCGCGTGAGCCGCCCGAGCTGATCTTTGGCGAACTGCGGGTCGATCAGCGCGAAGGAAATCGTGTGGAACGCGAGGTCCCAGGCCGCGTACCACGGGTATTCCCAGCCGTCCGGCATCGACATGACGTCGTCGTTGTAGAGGTGGCGCCAGTTCGCGTTGCGGCCGTGCTTGCGCTCGGGCGGCGGCGGCGGCATCGCGGGGTCGCCGTCGAGCCAGTCGCGCACGACGTAGTTGTAGAACTGCTTGGTCCAGATGAGGCCGGCAAACGCGCGCCGCTGAATCATCGCGCTTTCCTCGTCGAGCGGCGCTCCCAGCGCGGCATAGAACCGATCGGCCTCCGCTTCGCGCTGGTCGAACGTTGCATCGAAGTCCTCGTCGATGCCGTTCGCGGCGGGGTCGTCCGTCATGCGGATGCGCACGGTCTGCGTCGCGCCCGGTGCGATGGCCCAGCGATAGTGGAGCGCGGCCTTCGAGCCGATCGGGCGCGGGTTGATGCCGTTGCGGTCTTCACCGCGCACGGCCCGGTCGACCCCGCTCTTGACGTACGGTGCGGGCGACTTGACGTTGAAGGCGCGCTCGAAGTCGGTGTCGTTCTCGGTGAACAGCGTCTCCGCATGGCCGCCGTCGGTGAAGACCCACCGCTTGCCGAGCGTCGCGTGGTCGACGACCAATACCTCGTTCGGCGCGTGGCTCGCATCGGGCGACGGCTCGATCGTGGGGCGCGGCGTGCCGGAACGCCACGACCACTCGTTGCGAAACCAGAACTGCGGGAGCAGATGCAGCGGCGCTTCGACCGTGCCGCGATTTGTGACGGTGTAGCGGATCGAGACGTCGTCCGGCGCGCGCTTCGCGTACTCGACGACGACGTCGAAGTACGCGTCGTTCGCGAAGATGCCGGTATCGACGAGCTCGTACTCGCGGCCGGCGCGACCACGGCGCGCGTTTTCTTCGCGCAGCTGCGCGTACGGGAAGGCCGCATGCGGATAACGGTAGAGCGCTTTGAGGTAAGCGTGGGAGGGGACCGCGTCCAGGTGCCACCAGTATTCCTTGACGTCCTCTCCGTGATTGCCCTGATGGCCGTTCAGGCCGTAGAGGCGTTCCTTGATGATCTCGTCGCGCTCGTTCCAGAACGCCGGGGCGATGCACAACCGCTGGTGGTTGTCGGAGATGCCCAGAATGCCGTCTTCACCCCACCGGTACGCCCGCAGACGCGCCATCTCAAACGGAAAATAGTCCCACGCGTTGCCGTCGGCGCTATAATCCTCGCGGACGGTTCCCCACTGACGGTCGCTAAGATACGGCCCCCAGCGCGCCCAGCGCTGATCGTGCTGAGTAGCATTGTCGCACCGGGTACGCTCCGGATTGGGGTCCATCGGGCATTCTGTGGCGCGGCGAGAGCCAGGTTTCCTCCGTTCGATGCGGCAAGCGGGCGTCGTGCGGATTGGACGGGCCGTGTGCGGCGATCTTGCCGCGGCGGAAAAGCGCGAGTGGCTCCTCACCAACGGGCGCGGCGGCTATGCGA
>JAQBPM010000319.1 GCA_028287525.1 Vulcanimicrobiota bacterium
CGTAGTCGGCGGCCACGTGGTCGCCGTCGTGGAGTTCGCCGGCGAGGATCATGCGCGCCAGCGGCGTCTCGAGTTCGCGTTGGATCGCGCGCTTCAGCGGGCGCGCACCGTACACGGGATCGTACCCCGATCGCACGAGATGACGGCGTGCCTGCGCGCTCAGTTCGAGCGTGATGTGACGGTCGGCGAGGCGTTCGCGCAGGCGGCCGAGCTGGATCTCGACGATCTGCTCGAGCTGCTCTTCGGTCAGCGCCTTGAACACTACGATGTCGTCGACGCGGTTGAGGAATTCCGGCCGGAAGTTCTGCCGCAGCTCGTCGAGCACGGTCGCGCGCATCAGCGCGTAGTCCATCTCCGACGTGGAGGCGAGTCCCAGGATTCGCTCGCTGCCGATGTTCGAGGTCATGATGATGATCGTGTTGCGGAAATCGACCGTGCGGCCTTGCCCGTCGGTGAGCCGGCCGTCGTCGAGAATCTGCAGGAAGACGTTGAAGACCTCGGGCGCCGCTTTCTCGATCTCGTCGAACAGTACGACCGAGAACGGGCGGCGGCGGACTGCTTCGGTGAGCTGCCCGCCTTCGTCGTAGCCGACGTATCCCGGCGGCGCGCCGATCAAACGCGCGACCGTATGCTTCTCCTGATACTCGGACATGTCGATGCGAATCATGGCGTGCTCGTCGTCGAACAGGAACGCGGCGAGCGCCCGCGCGAGCTCGGTCTTCCCGACGCCGGTCGGCCCGAGGAAGATGAACGAGCCGATCGGACGGTTCGGATCGGCGAGTCCGGCCCGTGCGCGCAGCACGGCCTCGCTCACCGCCTCGATCGCTTCGTCTTGGCCGACGACGCGCTTGTGCAGCTCCTCGGCGAGGTGCAGCAGCTTCTGCTTCTCGCCTTCGAGCAGCTTCGAGACGGGGACGCCCGTCCAGCGGCTCACCACCTCGGCGATGTCTTCTTCGTCGACCTCTTCCTTGACCAGGCGATGCGCGTTGCCGTTCGTCTCGGCGGACGCTTCCAGCGCGGCAAGCTGCCGCTCCAGGTCGGCCAGCTTTCCGTAGCGCAATTCGGCGACCCGATTGAGATCGTACTGCCGTTCGGCCTGTTCGATCTCTAATTTCGTCGCTTCGATCTGTTGGCGGATCTCGCGGATGCGCCCGAGCGCCTGCTTCTCCGCCTGCCAGCGGGCATTGAACGCGTCGGCTTCTTCCCGGAGATTGGCGAGCTCGCCCTCGATTTTTTCCAGCCGCTCTTTGCTCGCCGCATCGGATTCTTTGCGCAAGGCCTCGCGTTCGATCTCGAGCTGCATGACGCGGCGCTGCAGGTCGTCGAGCTCGCTCGGCACCGAATCGATCTCGGTGCGCAGTTTCGCCGCGGCTTCGTCGACGAGGTCGATCGCCTTGTCGGGCAAGAAGCGGTCGGTGATGTAGCGGTTCGAGAGCACCGCGGCGGCAACCAGAGCCGAGTCTTTGATGCGTACGCCGTGATGAATCTCGTACCGTTCGCGCAGCCCGCGCAGGATCGAGATCGTGTCCTCGACGCTGGGCTGATCCACGAAGACCGGCTGGAACCGGCGTTCCAGCGCCGCGTCTTTCTCGATGTACTTGCGGTACTCGTCGAGCGTCGTCGCGCCGATCATGTGCAGCTCGCCGCGCGCCAGCAGCGGCTTGAGCAGGTTGCCGGCATCCATCGAACCTTCGGTCCGGCCGGCCCCGACGACGTTGTGGACCTCGTCGACGAACAGCAAGACCCGCCCTTCGGACGAGGTCACCTCGGCGAGGACGGCCTTCAGCCGTTCTTCGAACTCGCCGCGGTACTTGGCGCCCGCGATCAGCGCGCCCATGTCGAGCGAGATGACGCGTTTGCCGACGAGTCCCTCGGGGACGTCGCCGCGCACGATGCGTTGGGCGAGCCCTTCGACGATCGCCGTCTTGCCGACGCCGGGTTCGCCGATGAGGACCGGGTTGTTCTTGGTGCGGCGCGAGAGAACTTGGATGACGCGGCGGATCTCCTCGTCGCGGCCGATCACCGGGTCGAGTTTGCCGCTTTCCGCAGCGCGGGTGAGGTCCATCCCGTACTTTTCGAGCGACTGATACGTGCCTTCGGGATTTCGGCTCGTCACGCGCTGGTTGCCGCGCGTCTCTTTCAGCGCCTCCATCAGCTTCTCGCGCGTCAGCCCGACGGAGTTCAGCAGCTTGGCGGCGCTGCCCGAACTCGTCATGGCGAGCAAGAGGTGTTCGACCGAGACGTAGTCGTCTTTGAGCGCCTTCGCATCTTCGTCGGCCTTGGCGAGCAGCCGCGAGAGCTCCGGGGCGACCGTGACGTGCGCCTGATCGGCGCCGGCACCCTGCAGGCGCGGCAGCCGCCGAAGTTCTTCTTCTACGCGCCGCGCCAGATCGCGGGGATCGATCCCCGCCTGCTGCACGATCGCGGGGACGATCCCGTCTTGTTGTTCGAGAAGCGCCGAGAGGAGGTGCTCGACCGTCGTTTGCGTGTGGTGTTCGCGCAGCGCACGCTGATAAGCTTGGTCGAGCGCCTCCTGCACGCGCTGCGTCATGCGCTCGACGTTCATTACGTTCTGCCGGCCGTCGAGAAGCCCGTCGGCGTTACCGTCGACGAACCGAGTTTCCGCAGCCGCACCGCGAGCGCGATCATCAGCACGCCGAAGACGATCGCGTAGCCGCCGGTGAGCCACACCCAGACCAGAAGGCCGGCGACCGGCAAGGCCGCCATCAGGACGCCGAAGACGATCGAGAGGATGCCGCTGAGAATCACCAGCCACTCACCTTCGATTACGCTGCGCAGCCGAATCGCCAGCACGATCTCAAGGATACCTGTGACGATGGCCCACGCGGCGATCGTGTAGACCCAGGCTATCGCGGTGATGCCCGGATAGAAAAATGTCACTACTCCAACCGCGATGCCGAGGATACCCTCGAGCAGCAGCATCGGCCAGCGTTCGCGCTCGTGACGGAACTTGATCGCGAGCCACAGCGCGACCACGCCGTCGACGAACAAGTACGCGCCGAGAAACGCGACCAGCACGACGAGCGTGATCCCGGGCCACACGAAGGCACAGATCCCGAACACGATCCC
>JAQBPM010000328.1 GCA_028287525.1 Vulcanimicrobiota bacterium
TGGCTCGTGCGATCATCCTATATCGAACGTATGTTCGAGTCAAGCAGCTCGCGCGGCCAGGACCTCCCGATAGAGCTCGAGGATTCGCCGCGTCTGCATCTCCACCGTAAACCTCGAGTATGCCAAATGTACGGCACTCTGATCGCGCCCCTCGGCCGATGCCGCGGAAATTGCGGCGGCCATCGCGGCCGGATCGGGGACCACGATCCGGCCCGCCCCGGCCAGCACGTCGCGGGACGCATCGCTCGCGGCGGCCACGACCGGCAGGCCGGCGGCGAGCGCCTCGGCGAGGACCAGTCCCTGGGTGTCCGTGGTCGACGCGAACACGAAGGCGTCGACCGAGGCATAGACGTCCGGCAGCCGCTCGCGCGCCAGCGTCCCGGTGAAGCGCACCCGGTCCGCGACCCCCAGCCTGCGGGCACGCTCCTCGAGCGCGGCGCGGTGCGGACCCTCACCGACGATCGCCAGCCGCACGTCCGTCGCGTGCGCCAGCGCGTCGATGGCAAGCTCGACGTTCTTCTCCATCGCCAGGCGCGAGACGACCAGCGCGAGCGGGGCGTCGCCGTCGGCACCGAGCCGGGCTCGGATCAACGCGCTGCGCCGGCCCGCCGCGAACCGTTCGACGTCGATCGCGCTCGGCACGACCGAGATGGGCGCGCGCACGCCGAGTTCGCGCAAGCGCGTCTCCATCGCGACCGTCGGAACGACGACCGCGTCGGCGGCATTCGCGTACCGTCGCGTCAGTTCGGTCATCGCGCGCTCGGTCGTCGCGCGATCGAACGGCGCGTAGTGCGCGTACGCGTCGAGCCGCGTGTGATAGGTGAACACCAGCGGTAGACGGTGACGGCGGGCATACGAAACGGCCATCCAGCCGGTAACGAACGGCGAGTGCGCGTGCACGAGTTCGATCCCGCGCACGCGCCGCCGGTCCACGGCATTGAGATACGGAACACACAGCCGGTATGCGGTCTGCGTCGGAAGCGGCAGCGACGGAATGCGCACCACGTCGAGCGCGTCGTCGACGAAGTGCGGAAAGTGCGGAGCGATCGTCGTGACGTCGACGCCGTGCGCGCACAATCCGTCGCGCAGCGCGTCGATGCTCGCGACGACGCCGTTGACGATGGGCTTGTAGCATTCGGTGAAGAAGCCGATTCGCACGACGAACTCCCCCTTCGCCGCTCGCCTCCAGCACCATCGCGGCCGCGCAAGCGAGCGCCTTGCGAGCGCACGTGCGTAACGCAAGGGACACCCTCTTTTCTACGACCCGAGTATTTGACGGGTCGTCGACCATCGTGTTACCTTACCGCTGTTCACCGTGACCCGTCGGGTCCGGGGGCATTCGACCGAGCCCTTGGTAGAGGCTCGCCGACCACCGCTACGACGTCGAGTGCGAACCACGACAGTACGGATCATCTGATCCGCGCATAGTGGCTCGCACCCCCCGCACGAGAAAGGAGTCGGATTATCGGAAACGATCATCCTTCGCCGCTCGTGGCCACGGGCGTGCTTTCCTTGGGTCTGCTTCTTCCGTTCGGCGCCGGTACGGTAACCGACCGGGTTGCGAAAACCGTCGCCGCAGTGGCGGCACCGGGACCCTCCAAGCACGTTACGCTGATCCACGACGGACTTCCCGAGACCATCGAAACCAAAGCCGCCACCGCCGAGGACCTCCTCGCCGAACGCGGCCTTCTCCGAGCCGCCGACGACGCGCTGAGCGTCGACCCCCAAAGCCCGATCACCGACGGTGAGACCGTCGTCTACCGAGCCGCTCTCCCGGTGACCCTCGTGGTCGACGGCGAGACGCGGACCTTGCGAACCGCAGCCGGGACCGTCTCCGCGCTCCTCGCCCAAACCGGCGTGCCGTGGGATCGTCACGACGTCATTTCGCCGACCCCGGCGACTCCCGTCGAGAACGACACCGTCGTCTCGGTGCGCCACGTCGACTCCTGGACCCAAACCGAGCGCAAGCCGCTCGCCGCCAAGGTCGTGAAGCGCTACGCCTACACCCTGCCGCCCGGGAAAAAACAGGTGGTCGAACCCGGCCGCCCAGGGATCCGGGAAATTTCCTATTCCGTGACCCGTACGCACGATCGCCGCGCCGTCCGCAAGACGGTGCTCGTGTCGCGCGTTCTACGCCCCCCCAAAGACCGTATCGTCGCGGAAGGCGTCGGGGAATACACGGCGCTCTCGGCCCTCGCGCAGCGCGGGATCGCCGGGACGCTGAAACTCGCCTCGTCCGCCCTCTCCATGGTGGCCACGGCATATACCGCGAGCTGCTCCGGCTGCAGCGGCATGACGGCCACCGGCCGTCCCGCAGGTCACGGCGTCGTCGCGGTCGACCCGCGGGTGATCCCGCTCGGGACGCGCATGTACATCCCCGGATACGGGCACGCCGTGGCAGGTGATACCGGCGGCGCCATTCACGGCCGCCGAATCGATCTGGGCTTCAACTCCAACGCTTCGGCGATGCGATTCGGCCGGCGTCCCGTCACCGTGTATCTGATCAAATAGAAGGCGAACGCACGCACCCGCGCGCGCTGCTCGGCGCGCGCGGCATACGCCCCAAGAAGCGATTGGGGCAGCATTTCCTCATGGACGGCGGCACGGCGACGCGCATCGCGCGGCTCGCCGTCGACGCGCCCGGCGAGCGCGTGCTCGAGATCGGCGCCGGCACCGGCGCGCTCACCGCGGCCTTGCTGCGGCTCGGCGCCGACGTCACCGCGTTCGACCTCGATCCGGAGATGGTCGCGATCCTGCAGGGACGAGAGGACCTCCACGGCGTCGACGTGCGCTTGGGCGATGCGCTGGCGTTTGACTATCCAGGTTGGGCCGGCGCCGCCGACTGGCGCGTCGCGGGCAACCTCCCGTACAACGTCGGGACGCCGTTGCTGGTGCAGCTGGCAACCTTGACGCACCCGCCCGAGCGGATCGTCGCCATGATCCAGAAGGACGTCGCCGACCGGCTTCTGGCCAAGCCCGGCACCGCGCAGTACGGCAGCCTTACGGTGGCGATCGGCTTGACGATGCGGGTCGAGCGCGCGCTGACCGTGCCGCCGAGCGCGTTCTATCCCCGGCCCGGCGTCGTCTCCTCCGTCGTCGTGCTTCATCGCCTACCCACTCCGGCCGCGAGCGTCCGCGATCGGGGCTGGTTCGAACAGGTCGTGCGCGGTGCGTTCGCGTACCGGCGCAAGACCCTGGCGAACTCGCTTTCGCTCGCGCTCGATCTTCCGCGCGAACGCATCGCCGCGGCGATCGCCGCGCTTCCCCTCGATCCGGACATCCGTGGTGAAGAACTCGACCTCCGCTCGTTCGCCGCTCTCGCCGACGCTCTGGCCCCGTAGCGCTTTCTTCTGGCTGCGCTCGGTGCTGCTGTTCGCCGCGCTGGTGGGGGTGGTGATCGTCGCGACGCTCGTCTTCATCGGCGTCGCGGTCGCACTGTATGGGAAGGGCGCGATCGTCCACATGTCGCCCGCGATCGCGCTGGCGGCTCAAGCGGTCGTGTATGCCCCACTGCTCCTGCTGCTGCTGCTCGTGCTGCCGCTGATAGCCGAGCGGTCTCTGCGCGACCTGGGCTTGCG
Organism: Vulcanimicrobiota bacterium; assembly: GCA_028287525.1. Taxonomy (GTDB): domain Bacteria; phylum Vulcanimicrobiota; class Vulcanimicrobiia; order Vulcanimicrobiales; family Vulcanimicrobiaceae; genus Vulcanimicrobium. Next base: position 3,579 of record JAQBPM010000328.1, read on the forward strand.
CGCGCCGACCGCCGGCGACGTCGCCTGGGGCGTCGGCGGCGCGTTGCTGATGATCCTCGTGATCGAGGCACTCAGCGCGGTGGAGGTCAACGTGTTCCACGTGAAGGTCTCCGAACAGGCGGTCGACCTGCTCAAAGCGACCCACGGCAACGTCATCTACGTGTTCGCGGCCTTCGCGTGCGTGCTCGCACCGTTCGTCGAAGAGCTCGTCTTCCGCGGTTTCCTGCTCAACGCATTTCTGCGGTACACGCCGCCGCCGCTCGCGATCCTGCTCAGCGCGCTCTGCTTCGGCGCCGCACACTTCTCACCGAGCGCATTCGTCCCGCTCGCCGGCGGCGGCGTCGTCCTGGGATTCGTGTACTATCGCACCGGCTCGCTGACCGCCTCGATGATCGCCCACGCCGGCTTCAACCTCTTCTCCATCGTCGGCCTGGTCGCGTTCAAGTTCACCTAACCCCGGCTCGTCATTCCGAGCTCGTCGACGTCATTGCGAGCCAAGTGTCATTGCGAGCCAAGTGTCATTGCGAGCCAAGTGTCATTGCGAGCTTGTCGAGCAACCCTCGTGTCGCGCTGAGCGTAGTCGAAGCGCGAGCCGTTGTCGTGGCGTTCGAGACGAGGGGTTAGCCCTCGTCTGCGCTCGGGCTAACGACGAGGGTTGCTCGACAAGCTCGCAATGACAGGGCGACAAGCTCGCAATGACAGGGGCGGGCGGGATTTAGGGTTTGACTGGGACGCCTCCGCAGAGGGTTGTGCCTTGCGGCCATGGGCCGATGCCGAGCGAGGCGAAGAACGCGCGCGCGTCGCGGTCGTATGCCGGACAGTAGCCGCTCTCGTCCGGTCTGTATTTCGCCAGCAGCACGTGCGGGTTCGCTGCCGCGACAACGTATGCGCCTTCGGACGGCCGCGGCACGACGACGTCCTGCGCAGCGCCGCGCAGCGCGACCGCGTTGGCGTACGCCGCGCGGTCGACGACGTACGGCCAGCGGCCGATCTTCAGAGCCGTGTCGTTGATCGTCAGCGCGCAGAGGATCGCGCACGCCAGCATCGGCGTCGCGGTGCGCGGATACTTCGCGACGGCATACGCGGCGCCGAGCGCGGTTGCCGCGAACAGCGGCGCGGTCCAATGCGTGCCGATGCGCGCGATCGAATACGCCCACGGACGGTTGAAGGTCAGTTCCGCGACGAGCGGTACCGCGAGCAGGAGGCGCCACCGCAGCAACAACGGCGCGAACGCGAACGGCGCGAGCAGCGCCGCGAAAAACGCCAGCTTCAGCAGCGGTTCGTCCACCTGCAGGGCGTACCCCGGCTGTGACGGTCGCGCGCCGGCGAGCCATTCCGCGACGACGAACGCGACGCCGTTGAGAAACGCGAGCGCCGCGAGCGCGATCCCGATGCGACGATCCCACCACATCGCGCACGCCGCCCCGAACCATAGCATGAAGAGCGCCTGGTCTTCTTTGAGCCCGAGCAGCAGTTGCGCGGCCAGCAGCGTCGCGATGAGGTTTCGCCGGAGAACCGCGAGCGCGCCGAAGGCACCGAACAGCGGCACGAACACGTTCTCGAGAAAGTTGCCGTACGCGATTCCCTGCGCGCTGGGCGAGAGCAGATACGCGATCCCGACGATGCTCGCGCCGCGCGGCGTCGCCCCGCACGCCCGCGCGAACGCGCAAAGCATCGGCGCCGCGGCCGCGATCGCGATCACCTGCACGATCAGCAGCGTCTGCGCGAACGGAAACAGCGCGACCAGCGGCACCAGCCCGAGCAGTACCCACGAGTCGTGCACCTGCAGATGCGGCCGGTACTCGGCGCCGTTCCACGATCCGCGGCCGTGCGCTTCGCCGGCCAGCCACTGGAGAAACGTCCCGGTGTCGGCGCCGTAGCGGAGCGCGTACAGTTTGTTCAGGTCGAGCGCGACGTACACCGCAGCGAAGACGACCGCGGCGACGACGACGGCGCGGGTCGGCCGCGGGACGGCGCCGCCGGTCAGGACGATACCGCCGTCGCGTCGACGATTTCGCGCAAGCGCGCGATGAAGCGCTCCGGCCGAAACCTCTCGGCGTGCGCGCGCAGGCGCGCCGGGTCGTACGCGGACGGATCGAACCCGCGCAGCGCCGCGGCGAGGTCGCGCGGATCGGGACGCGCGAAGAACGTGCCGGTCTCGCCGTCGACGATCGTTTCGAGCGCCCCGCCGGCAGCATACGCGATCGTCGGCCGGCCCGCGGCCGCGGCCTCGAGCGGAACGAGCCCGAAGTCTTCTTCTCCCGGGAGTATTGCCGCGCGCGCGTCGCCGACGAGCGCGTTGCGCCCGGCGTCGTCGACCGTGCCGTGGAACGTCGTCGCGGTCCCGACCGCGAGCGCCTTGAGACGTCGCTCGTCGGGGCCCGTGCCGATCACGTGCAGCGGCACGCCGGCGATTGCGCAGGCCGCGATCGCCAGGTCGACGCGTTTGTACGGCAAGAGGCGTGAGACGACGACGTAATAGCTGCCGTTTCCGGCGCCCGGCGTGAAGCGGTCGACGTCGACCGGACACGGCAGCACGTCGGCGACGCGGCCGTACCAGCGCAGCACGCGATCCGCGACGTTGCGCGAGTTGGCAACGAACCGCGTCGGACGCTGCGCGGCACGCACGTCCCACGCCGCGAGCCGGCGCAGCATCGGTCCGGCGAACGAGCCGATTCCGAAGCCGCCGACGTAGCGCTGCGCGTCGAAGAGAAAGCGCGAGACCGTGTTGATGTAGCAGACGTGTACGGCGTCCGGCCGCACCAGCACGCCTTTCGCCCACGCCGTCGTCGACGAGACGACGACGTCGTACGCCGAGAGATCGAACGACTCGAACGCGCGCGGATAGAGCGGCGCGTAGAGGCGAAACGCTCGCTCACGCATGGGAAATCGCTGGAGGAACGAGGTCCGCACGCGCGCGCGCGGGACGAGGTCGCCGACCGCGCGTTCGTCGTACAACGCCGTATAGACCGGCGCGTCGGCCCACGCCGCGACCATGTGCGCGAAGACCCGCTCCGCGCCGCCGCGCTGGTTCAGATAGTCGTGGACGAGAGCGGTTTTCAGCCGCCCGGTCCCTGCCGCGGCAGGACGAGCGCGACATCGAAGCGCTGGAAGTAGCGCTTTGCGACCCGCTGCAGATCGGCCGCGGTGACGCGCGCGATCGCGGGCGCCACGGAGTCGGACGCGTCGGCGGCGAGGCCGTGCGCGACGGCGTTGCCGATCGACCACGCGCGCTCGTCGAGCGAAAGGTTCTCGAGCAGCCACGCGCCGCGCGCGCTCTCTTTGTAGCGGGCGAGCACCGCGGCGCCGAGCGGCTTCACGGCGGCGTTTTTCAGCACCGCGTCGACGGCCGCCAAGCCGACGCCGGGGTCGACCAGCCGTCCGTTGAGCCAGAGGACAAATTGGGCCGGCGCCATGTCGTACCCGTAGATGGTCCCGGACGGGCGGAACAGCGCCGGGACCGTGGTCGCGCTCGGCACCTCGAAGATGTCTCCCAACAGGGCGCGCATGACGAGCGCCGCGGCGAAGTCCCGGTCGCCGAGCGCGGGAGCCCCGAACCCGAGCACGATGTAGTTCGCATGGACGTCGCGCCGCGTGACGATCCGCTTCGGCTGCACGGCGAACGGCCGGACGGCGAGGGCCGCCTGCGGCGCGCTGCCGGCGGGGAGGCTCGCGGCGATCGCGCGCGCCGCCCTCTCGGTCGCGTCCCCGGTGTTCCCGACGGCGGTGACCAGCGCGTCGCCGCGCAAATACCAGTGCGCGAAGAAGCCGCGCACCTCTGGGGGCCCAAGCGCCGCCAGTCCGGCGGGCGTTCCCAACGGCGGCATCCCCGCGCCGGCACGATAGTAGGAGGCGCGCAGCATCTGCAGGCCGACCAGACGCGGGTCGCTGTCGGCGTCGGCGATCCGTTCGCCGAGGGCTCCCCGAGCGGCGGTCAGCATCGTGCCGTCGAACGCCGGCGCGGTCAACACGCGGGCCACGAGCGGGGCGAGCGCGGTTACGGTCGCGGGCTGCGCCTCGAGCGCGAAGCGGACGTATTGTCCGCTCACGGAGTAGCTGATCGAGCCGCCGCGGGCCTCCACCGCGTCGATGAGCGGAACGCCGTCCACCGGCGCGTGCAGCAGGGCCTCGGCCGTCAGCGCGGCGAGACCGTTCTGCGCCGGCGTTTGGCGGTCGAGCCCGGCGCGCACGAACAGTTCGAGGGTGACCAGCGTCGTGCCCGGATCAGATCGGACGTATCCGGAAACGCCTCCCAAATCGATCGTGGCGGGTGAGCCGGCGGCGAGCGCGGCAACCGGCGCCCCCAGCAACGCCAAGGCGGCCCCGAGCGCGGCCCAGCTCCTCATCCTCGCTTCTCTGCGGCGGGCTTCGCCGTGCTGAGCGTGACGACCGCAGGGGGCACGGCCAAATAGCGGGCGGCGGCAGCGGCGACGGCGTTCGGCGTGAGCGCGGAAGCGACTGAGAAGTACCGGCCGCTCATCCCGCCGTCGGCCGGCGCGTAGGCCGGAGCACCCTCGACCGTATACCAGCCGTACGTGTCGGCGATTTCGGCCGGGGTCTGCAGCCCGCTGAGCAGGTGATACACGAACGCCGCGCGCGCGGCGCTGAATGCCGCGGGTGCCATCGGCTTGACGGCGCCGGCGACGGCGGCCTCGACCAGCGGGCGGATGGCGGCGGCGTCATCGCCGGAGATCGTCACCAGGAAAACGCCGGGATTGCGGTAGGTAACGAAGCGGCCGGTGACCGTTGCCTTGCGGGTACCGATCGCCTTCTGCACTGCTCCGGTGCGCGTACCGAACAAGGCATCGGCGACGAAGTCGAGCGCCGTTGCGGACGCCTCGTCGGTGATCGGTGGGCCGCTCCACCCGAAGCCGATGCCGTCGACGACGGCGTCGCGGCTGACCGCGGCCGGCGAGGGACGCGGCACGGCGGGTGCGGGCGATTCGACGGAGGCTTGCGCGCCGTCGCGGCTCGCCACCGCTCCGAGCGCCCCGGCATCGACGTTCCCCGTCAGCACGAGGATGGCGTTGGCCGGCCGGAAGGCCCGCTCGGCGAAGGCGCGGACGGAGGCGAGCGGGATGGCCCCGATCTCCTTCGGCGCGGCGAGCAGCCCGGCATGAAACGGGCCGTCGGCGAACAGCGCGCCGGCGAGGGCGTCCTCGATCGCGGCCGAGGGGTCGTAGGCGCGGTACGTCAGGTCCTGGGCGACCTCACGCTGCGCGATCTGCAGTCCGGCGGCGTCGGCGACCGGGGCGAAGTAGTCGCCGGTCATCGCCCGCACGACCGCCGCTACGCGGTCCGGGGGGACCAGCGCCGTAATCGCGATGCTGTCGGGATAGGCGCTGACGCTGAGCCGGCCGCCGGCGCGCTGGATCAGCCGGCCGAGCGGCGTCCCGGTGATCGGGGTGGAGGCCGCGACGGTCGTCGCCGCGACCCGCGCGAGGCCCGGCACCGGCTTCGCGTCGTCGAAGCCGGTTGCCGGAGCGCGATACCAGAGCGCGACCGCGGCGGCCGGCTGGGCAGGATCGGGGCGGAACTGATAGGCCACCCCGCTGGCCAGGGTCCCGGTTGGGCGGGGCGCCTCCTGGGCACCGGCCGCGGACGGCAACCCACCGACGAGAAGGGCCGCGACAATCATCGCGGCCCTGAACACTCGCCGGGGTTCGGTCACGCGGGCTCCGGCGAGATCGAAGGCGGGAGCCGCTTGGGACGTTCGGGACGCAGTTCCGGCTCGACGGGAGCCGACGCCGCGTGGGGCAGGCCGGCGGGCGGCTCGCCTTCGGCGGGCTTCTCGGGCGGCCACGGTTTGTTGCCGAGGATCGCCAGGACTTCTTCCGCTTCGACCGTTTCGTGCTCGAGCAGCGAACCGGCCATCCGTTCGACCTTGTCCCAATTGACTTCGAGGAGCTTGCGCGCGTCGGCGTAGCACGAGTCGATGATCTTGCGAACCTCGACGTCGATCTTGCCGGCGATCTCTTCGGAGTAGTTGCGGTCGTCGCCGAAGTCGCGGCCGAGGAACACCTGATGGCTGCCGCGTCCGTATTGGATCGGCCCCAGCGTGTCGGACATCCCGTACTGCGTCACCATCCGGCGCGCGAGCTCCGTCGCCTTTTCGAAGTCGTTCGACGCGCCGGTCGTGACGTCGCCGAACTTGATCTCTTCGGCGATGCGCCCTGCGACGAGCCGTTTGATCAGCGCGAGCAGTTCGTTCTTCGTCTGCGAATGACGATCGTCGTCGGGCAGCGACCAGGTGATGCCGAGCGCCATCCCGCGCGGGATGATCGTGACCTTGTGCACCGGATCGGAGTTGGGCGTCAATCCGCCGACCACCGCGTGGCCCGATTCGTGATACGCCGTGTTCTCTTTTTCACGCTGCGACATCACGACCGACTTGCGTTCCGGACCGACCATGACGCGGTCGATCGCCTCGTCGCAGTCGTTCATCTCGATGACCGACTTGTTGCGCCGCGCGGCAAGCAGCGCCGCCTCGTTGAGCAGATTCTCGAGATCCGCACCGGAGAATCCCGGTGTCCGGCGCGCGAGCGTCTCGAGCGAGACCTCTTTCGAGAGCGGCTTGTTCTTGGAGTGGACCGCGAGGATCGCCTGGCGGCCGCGCACGTCGGCGCGATCGACCACGATCTGGCGGTCGAAGCGGCCCGGACGCAGCAGCGCCGGATCGAGCACGTCGGGGCGGTTGGTGGCGGCGATCAGGATGACGCCGGTGTTCTGATCGAATCCGTCCATCTCGACGAGCAGCTGATTGAGGGTCTGTTCGCGCTCGTCGTGACCGCCGCCGAGGCCTGCGCCGCGTTGGCGGCCGACCGCGTCGATCTCGTCGATGAAGATGATGCACGGCGCCGATTTCTTCGCCTGTTCGAAGAGGTCGCGGACGCGCGACGCGCCGACGCCGACGAACATCTCGACGAAATCGGAACCCGAGATCGAGAAGAACGGCACGCCGGCTTCGCCGGCGATCGCGCGGGCGAGCAGCGTCTTGCCGGAACCCGGCGGCCCAAGCAGCAGAACGCCCTTGGGGATGCGCGCGCCGAGCGCCTGGAACTTCTTGGGATACTTGAGGAACTCGACGACTTCGCCCAGCTCTTCTTTCGCCTCTTCGACGCCGGCGACATCGGCGAAGGTCACCTTCGGCCGGTTCTCGCTCAACAGCTTCGCCCGCGAACGGCCGAACGACAGTGCTTGGCTGCCGCCGCTCTGCGCCTGGCGCAAGATGAAGATCAGCAGCAGCGCCATGATGATGAACGGGACGAACTGCAGGACGTAGCCGATCAGCGGCGTCGACTGCGAGTTGACGACCTTGATGTCCACGTGCTCCCTGCGGAGCTCGGGGATCAAGGTCGTGTCGTCCGGCATCGTGGTCGTGAGCTTGGTACCGTCGGTCAGGTCGCCCGAGATTTCTCGGCCGGAGATCGTGACGGACTTCACCCGATGCTGCTGGACATCGCTATAGAACTGCGAGTACGAAAGCGGTTGGCTCGTGGTTCCACCGACGATCAGCTTATCCACGATGAAGATCACCAGGATGAAGATGCCGAGGACGACGAGGATGCTTTTTAGATGCTTACCCATGCGTTACGAGACCCTTTTACCGTTCTTTCCTTAGAACGTTTCTCGGAAGAGGCGGTTCCGGCTTGAACAAGTCTCGCGCTGAAATGGTGGCAGCCTCACGCTGGGAGCACCTCAGGCCGAAGTTTCGCGAGATAGGGGAGAGTCCGATACCGTTCCTGGTAGTCCAGACCGTACCCTACGACGAACTCGTCCGGGCAGGTCAATCCTACGTATTCTACAGCCACATCGATGGCCCGGTGGTACGGCTTGTCCAGCAGGACCGCCGCCGAGAGCGAGGCGGGCTGGCGGTTGCCGAGCATCGCCCGCAGATAGTGCAGGGTGTGGCCGTTGTCGATAATGTCCTCGACGATGATCACGTGGCGGCCCTCGATCGCGTGCGTGGTGTCCTGGATCAGCCGCACCTCGCCGCTCGACCGGTGGGCGTTCCCGTATGAGGACACGGCGATGAAATCGAGCTGCACGTCGCTCGGCCCGCCCGGTGTCTCGGCGATCGCTCGAGCGAGGTCGGCGGTGACGAAGACCGCGCCTTTTAGCACGCCGACCAGCACGATCGAGCGGCCGGCGTAGTCTCGCGCGATCGCCTCGGCCATGCGGCGGATCGCCGCGGCGAGTTCCTCGGTCGAGATCAGCACGCGATCGATGCCCACAGGAAGCGTTTGCTGCATCACCCCGTCTTCGTTGCCGTCGCCGCCGCCGTCCCCTGCAAATGAGAGTCGGGGGTCGGACTGCCGGAAACGTCCCCTAGCACCCCGTCGTCGCTTGCGCTTCGATCTCGGCGAAGCTGGTGTCGCGGAGCCTCCCTTCGCGGCGCAGGCGCTCGCGGACCGCTCGCCGTCTCGCGGCGCGCGGATTTCCGTCCAGCTCGTCGCGAACGATCTCGGCGCAGCGCGCGATCGCCGCGTCGAGGTGCGGGAAGTCGCGCCGCAGTTCGGCGAGCACCGGCCGCAACGCATTGCGGCGGTACCGGCGGTCCTCGTTCGTCGGGTCGACGGCGCACGGCAGCGCGCTGCGGCGCAGTTCCGCGGCCAACTGCGAGCGCGTCGCGCGCAGCACGGGACGGATGAGTTCGACGCCGGCCGCGAGCGGCCGCACCGGCGGCATGCCGGCCAGTCCCGTGGGCCCCGTCCCTCGAAAGAGCGCGAGCAGCACCGTCTCGGCTTGATCCTCCGCCGTGTGCGCGGTCGCGACGAACGGGGCTTCGAGATCGGCGGCCAGACTCGCAAGCGCGGCATAGCGCGCCTCGCGCATCGTCGCCTCGTCGTCGCGTTCGACGAGCGGACGCAGAATGCGCACCGTGCGGCCGAGGCGCGCGGCGACGGAGAGCACGACGCACTCGTCCTGCGCGGCGCTCGCGCGCCGTCCATGATCGACGTGCGCGAGCACGATCTCGTAGCGGTCTTCGCGTGCGAGCCGGTCGAGCAGCGCCGCGAGCGCGACGGAATCCGGCCCACCCGAGCACGCGACCAGCACGCGCGCGCCCGGATCCGGGCGCAGCACCCGCCGGACCACGGCGTCGAGGGCGCGTTCGGGGTGAGCGCCGCGCATCGTCGTTAAGAGGCGATCATCAGTGAGTCTTCGGTTCTTTCCCCGCAACGTGCACGCCGCCATTCCCTCTTTAGCGGCTGACCGAGCGGGCGATCTCGCGTTCGACGTCGCGCGCTTGGATGTCGCGACGGCGATCCCACAGCTTCTTGCCCTTCACCAGCGCGAGCTCGATCTTCACGCGTCCGTTCTTGAAGTAGAGCCGCCACGGCACGAGCGTCAGGCCTTTCTCGGCGGCTCGTCCCGCGAGCCGCTCGATCTGTTCGCGGTGAAGCAGCAGTTTGCGCGGCCGGTTCGGCTCGTGATTGAAGTGCGACGCTTCTTTGTAGGTCGGAATCGTGAGGTTGAGCAGCCACAGCTCGTCGTCTTTGACGCGCGCGAACGCCTCGTTGATCGACAGGTTTCCGCGGCGGATCGTCTTGATCTCGGTGCCCAGCAGCGCGACGCCCACCTCGAGCGACTCGAGCTTCTCGTACTCGTGGCGCGCCCGGCGATTGTCGAACGACGGCTCGGGCGCCTTCGCGGCCTGCTCCGCCTTCGCCGCGACGCGCACTTGTTTCATGCGGGCCATTACGGGCTCCCCGCGATCGGCTCGGCGTCGGGGATGCCGTAGCGTTCTTTGCCGAGCGGCCCGCGCGAAACGAACGAGCCTTCGGCGCTGGCGAGGATCGTGCCGTCGGCGAACGCGACGCTCGCCGCGACGCCGATGACCTGCCGGCGCTTCCACAGCACTTCGCCGTGCACGACCAGCGGGCGATCCAGCAGCACCGCGCCGCGAAAACGCACGTTCATCGACGCGGTCACGGCGCGCTCGCCGATCGCTCCGCACGCGTGCGCCATCGCTTCGTCGAGCAGCGTCATGACGATGCCGCCGTGCGCAGTGCCGCGCCAGCCTTGGAAGCGCTGCGGCAGCGTGATCTCGGCCCGCACGGCGCGCTCGCCGTCGGGTTCGAAGCGCAGGTGCATTCCGTCGGGACTGTACGGACCGCATGCGAAGCAGCGGCCGTCGTCGACGAACGCGGCCTCGGTCACTTCTTCTTCTTTTTGGGCAGCGGCGACACCGATGGCCCGGGCGCCGCGGACGGCTCGGCCTTCCCGTAGTCGCCGTTGTCGATCTTCTTGAGCAGCGTGCTCGCGAACGCGACGTCCGTGCCGGCGGTGATCGACGCCTTCAGCACGCGGCGCGCTTCGGCCGGCCGCTTGTCGTCGAGATAGATGCGCGCCAGCAGCGTATAGCCGTGCTGTCCCGATTCGCCGACCCCGCCGACGTCGGCCGTGAGCCCGCGCGTCGCGTACGTCACCGCGGCGTCGTACTGCTTGAGATCGTGCAGCATCGAGGCGATGTGAAAATAGATGTCGGCGTATTCCGGGACGAGGTTGGGGATGTCGATCACCGTCGTGAGCGCCCGCTGCGGATCTTTGAGATCCTGCTGATAGATCAGCGCGAGATATTCGCGCGCGAGCACGTTGTGCGGATCGGAGGCGAGCGCCGCGACGAACTCCGTCTTGGCGCGATTCGCGCTGCGCTCGTTCTCGCGCATGATCCCTAAGCCCGTGTGCGCCGACTGCGAGGCCGGATCGAGGCCGACCGCCAGGTTGAGTTCTTCGCGCGCGTCGAGGTTGCGATCGCGGCCGGTCAGCGAGGCGAACATATACGAGAACGCCAGCCGTACGTGCGCCAGCGCGCTCTTGGGATTCTTCGCCAGCGCATCTTCTTCGGCGTCGACCAGGGCCGTGAGGTCGGCCGGCTGCTGTGCCGCGGCGGCATTGAGCAGCGAGAGCGCGAGCGTGTTGTCCGGCACGACGGCGAGCGCGGCTTCGAGGGCGCGCCGCGCCGCGCTGAAGTCGCGCTCGTAGAACGCGCGCAGCCCCTCGCGGAGCGGCACGGTGAACGCCGGGTTCAGATAGTCGTTCCGCGCCGCCGCGGCAAGCGGCTTGGCTGCAGGCGGAGCCGTCGCGGCGAGCAAGGGGGCGGCACACACCAGGGAGAGCGCGAGCGAAAGGACACGGCGAAGCACAGCGCCTCCGTGTTCCGGCCGGCGCTCGCGACTTCCGCCTGCCCTGAGGCTGCTAACGGCCGAACCGAAGCCGGCGCGCGAGGGCGTCCGGCAAATGCGCCGAGTGAATCTTGGCCTGAACCGTGTCGATCGGATAGTCGAACCGCTCCACCCGCACCGTGCGCGCGGCGGCATCGTAGAAACCGAACGACGCTTGGGGGTTGAGATCGCGCGGCTGTCCAATGCTGCCGACGTTGACGAGATACCGCAGACCCTCGCGCAGCGCGACTTCGCCGCCGCGCTGCAGGTGCGTGTGATCGATCGTGCCGTCGGGGTGGAGCGTGTAGACTTCGGCGATGTGCGTGTGGCCGATGAAGATCAGCGGCGCATCGGTCGCCGCGAACGCGCGGGCGGCGGCGGCTTTGTCGAGAATGTATTCGAAATAGTTGACGGGCGCGCCGTGCACGAGGAGAAACTCGGGCATCCGGAACTCATAGCCGAGCTTGTCGAGCCACAGACGATTCTCGTCGGAGAGGACGCCTTGCGTCCACCGCATCGCTTCGCGTGCCGACGGGTTGAAATATGCCACGCCGAAATCGTCGATCGCGGCGACGTCGTGATTGCCGAGCACGACCGCCGTCGCGCGCGCGCGAATGCGCTCGACGCATTCGTTGGGATTCGGACCGTAACCCACGATGTCGCCGAGGCAGAGCACGGCATCGTCGTCGCGGATCAGCGCGAAAGCGGCTTCGAGCGCGTCGAGGTTCGAGTGAACGTCCGAGAGGACGGCATACCTCACCCGGCGACCTTCTCGCGCACCCGGTCGAGCGCCTCGCCGAAACGCTCGGCGAAGGCGGCACGCTCGGCCGGCGTGCCCACCGTTACCCGGATGAAGCCGTCGAGGGGCGGCGCCCACGGCTTGCGCACGAACACGCCCAGCTCGAGCAGGACCCCGACCATCGCCTCGGCCTGGTCCCGCGTGCCGATCCCGATGCAGACGAAGTTGGTCGCCGACGGCGGCGCGAAGAGCCCATGCCGCACGGCGAGCGCACGGTACTCATCACGGCCGCGCGCGACCTCGGCGACGACCCCGCGCAGGAACGCATCGTCCTCGAGCGCGGCGAGCGCGCCGATCTGGGCGGTGCGGTTGACGCCGAAATGCAGCCGCAATTTCTGGAAGACGGCGATCGTCTCGGCCGACGCCAGGGCGTAGCCGATCCGCGCGCCGGCCATCCCGTAGGCTTTCGAGAAGGTGCGCGTGCGAATCGTGCGCGGATCGATCACGTCGGGCGGCAGCTCGTCGCGCGAGACGAAATCGGCGTACGCTTCGTCGAGGAAGAGCAGCACGTCGTCGGGCAGCGCTTCGCGCAGCGCCGCGAGCGTCGCCCGATCGGCGAACGTGCCCGACGGATTGTCGGGATTCGCGACGTAGACGAGCTTCGCGCCGGAACGCCGCACCGCGTCGACGATCGCTTCGGGAACGATTCCGCCGCTCGCGTCCGGTTCGGCGAACTCGGCCCTCGCACCGTAGGCGTTCAGATGGTAGAACAGCGTCGGGTACGTCCCGCGAGTCGCCACGCAGGCGTCGCCCGGACCGCAGAACGCGCGCACGATCAGCCCCATCAGCTCGTCGATCCCGCTGGCGATCACGATCTCCTCGACCGCGCAGCGGTGCCGCTGCGCGAGCGCGGAACGCAGCGCGATCGACTCCGGGTCGCCGTACCATGAGGTCAAGCCGACCGCGTCGCGCATCGCGGCGATCGCCCGCGGCGAGGGTCCGAACGCGCTCTCGTTGGCGCCGAGACGCAGCAGGCTCGGGCGGCCGACGCGCCGCGCCAGCTCTTCGGGCGCGACGAACGGCGTCATAGGCGGTACGGCGGCCACCAAGGGAATCGGTTGCGGCAAGCGGGGCGGCGAGGTCACGGTCGTTCGACCCGGATGCGGTCCACGACGTTGCGGATCCCGTCGGTGCCGCGCGCGGCCGCCTCGATCCGCGCCTTCGTCTTCGCGTCGGCGACGGTACCGTACAGCGTCGCCACGCCCCCATTGACCGTCACGGTCACCCGCTGCAGGCCGGCCTGCGCGGTGTACGCCGTCGCGACCCGCGTCGCCAGGGCGGCGTCCGCGACGAATCGGCGCGGACGCGGGCCGTGCGGGTCGACCCGAAGGTCGTCGACGACATTCTTCACGCCGGTCACCGCGCGCGCCGCCGCGACGACCCGGCCGCGTGCCGCCGCGTCGCGCACCGATCCGCGCAAGGTCACGACGCCATCGCGCGCGCCGACCCCGAGCGTCGTCGCCGAATCAGGATCGTCGGCCGTCAGCTTCGCCTTGACCGCGGTAACGATCAGCGCATCGCGCAGCACCTCGGTCGCGACGCGCGTGCCGAACGGCTCGGGCGCCCGCTCCGTTCCGCCGCCGCAGCCGGCAAGCAGAACGATCCCGGCGGCGAGCACCCAACCTCGGCTCACGTACCGCCTCCGTAGCGAATGAGTTCGAGCGGCTCACCCGGCTCGATGCGCGACTTCTCCGGACCGACGACGACGTAGCCGTCGGCGCGTGCCAACAGGCTGGTGTGCGACGATCGCAGGGCTAACGGCCGTGCGCCGCCCGCTTCGAGGACGGCCGGAACGTACCACGTCCAGCCGGCCCGGCCGGGGAACGCGGCGGTCGCCACGGCGGCAACGGTAGAGCGCCGCGCCGCTGACTCGCCGGTCAGCGCGCGGATCACGGGCGAGGCGATCGCGTCGAGGATCGTCAGCGCGCTGGTCGGATTTCCCGGCAGGCCGATCACCGGCCGCGTTCCGACCGCCGCGAGGACCGTCGGCTTACCGGGCTTGACCTTGATCCCGTGGACGACGACGCCGGGGGGACCGAGCCGGTCGATCGCCGCCGGGACGTGATCGCGGGCGCCGACCGACGAGCCGCCGGTCAGCACGACGGCGTCGGCTCGTTCCAGGCCCTCGGTGATGCGTGCCGCGACCGTTTCCAGCTCGTCCGCAGCGCGGGCCAAGTGGAGGATCTCGCATCCCAGCCCTGCCAGCCCGCCGGCGATCGCCCAGCGGTTGGAGTCGCGGATCTGGCCGACGCCGGGCTGGGCGGCGGGATCGATCAGCTCGTCGCCGGTCGAGACGACCGCGATCCGCGGCCGGCGGAACACGGTGACCTCGGCCTGCCCCAAGGTCGCGAGGACGGAGAGCTCCGGCGCGCCGATCCGGCGGCCTGCGCGCAGCACCACGTCGCCGGGCGCCATGTCGTCGCCGCGGGGGGTGAGGTAGGCTCGCGGCGCCGGCGCCTCCGAAGCGCGCACGAGGTCGCCTTCCTCGTCGGCGTCCTCGACCGGCAGGACAGCGTCAGCGCCGGCGGGCAGGACGCCGCCGGTCGGAATGCGCATCGCCTCGCCGGCTTCGAGCCCGCGCGGAGGGGCCGAGCCCATCCTGATCGTGCCGACGATCCGGCGCGGCGCGGTGCCGTCGGCGGAACGCACGGCGAACCCGTCCATCGTGGAACGGTCGTCGGCCGGGTAGGCGGCGTCGGCGGAGGCATCCTCGGCGAGGATGCGCCCGAAGGCCGCCGCGAGCGTGACCCGCTCCGTCCCCGTGGGCCGTGGGCGCACGGCGGCGAGATACGCCGCCACCGCCTCGTCGGGCGAGAGCAGCAGCTCCGCCTCGAAGGTCTCGCCGGGCCGCATCGCTCGCATCCGGGTCGCTTCGACGCCGGGCCCTTGTAGGACCCCGCCGGACCGCCGCGTAACGGCGCGCGGTCGTGCTGAATCTCGAGCTGCTGCGCCGCGAACCCGATCACGTCCGCATCGCGTCGCGCCGTCGCGGGATCGGCGTCGAGTTCGTCGACCGCGTTCTCGACCTCGATCGCGAGCGCCGGGCGGCGCTGACCGCCGCCGAATCGGCCAAAGCCGCGAAGAACGCGCTGACCGCCGAGATATCGCGCGCGGCCGACAAAAAGACCGCCGCGGCCGAGCTGCGGCCGCAGATCGCCGCGCTCGACGAGCAGATCGCCGCGGCCGGCGCGGGCGTGCCCGCACTCGAGGAGCAGATCAATGCGGCGCTCTCCGAGGTTCCGAACCTGCTCGACGTCGTCGTGCCGGACGGCGACACGGAAGCGCTCAACGTCCAGGTGCGCGCGTGGGGCCAACCGCCGGCGTTCGCGTTCACGCCGAAGCCGCATTGGGAGATCGGCGAGGCGCTCGGCATCCTCGACTTCGAACGCGCGGCGAAGCTCTCGGGCGCGCGCTTCTCGATTCTGCGCGGAGCGGGCGCGCGGCTTTCGCGCGGCCTCGCGCACTTCTTTCTCGACCGCGCGGCGCGCAACGGCTACGTCGAGATCAATCCGCCGCTCTTGGTCTCGCGCTCGACGATGTGGTCGACCGGGCAGCTCACCAAGTTCTCGGATCAGATGTACGTCTTCGAGGGCGACGGCGAGAACGAGGCGCTCTACCTGATCCCGACCGCCGAGGTGCCGCTGACCGCGATGCATCGCGACGAGATCCTCGCAGGCGACACGCTGCCGGTGCGCTACACCGCGCACACGCCGTGTTTCCGCAAGGAAGCCGGCGCGGCGGGGCGCGACACGCGCGGACTGATCCGCCAGCATCAGTTCGAAAAAGTGGAGCTCGTGTGGCTGACCGAACCGGAGCGTTCGTTCGACGATCTCGAAACGCTGACGCGCAACGCGGCCGGCCTGCTCGAAGAGCTTGGCCTCGCGCACCGCGTCATGCTCCTCTGCGCCGGCGACACCGGCTTCAACGCCGCAAAGACCTACGACATCGAAGTGTGGCTGCCCGGCGCGGATGCGTATCGCGAAGTCTCCTCATGTTCGAACTGCACGGATTTCCAGGCGCGCCGCAGCGGGATCCGCTTCCGCCGCGATGCGAAGGCGAAGCCGGAGTTCGTGCACACGCTCAACGGTTCGGGCTTGCCGATCGGACGCGTCCTCGCGGCGCTGCTGGAGAACGGTCAGCGCGCCGACGGCGGCGTCGGTCTGCCGGCGGTCCTGCACCCGTTTACCGGTTTCGCTTCGATCGAGCCCGACGGAAGCGTTCGCTGATTCACGATGGATGAGGCCGTCGCGCGGGCGGTCGCCGTGCTGCGGGCCGGCGGCGTCGTCGCGCTTCCGACCGAGACCGTCTACGGACTCGCTGCGGACGTCACGAATCCCGCCGCGATCGCCCGCGTCTACGCGATCAAAGGACGTCCGCCGGATCACCCGTTGATCGTGCACGCGCACGATCTCGCCGCGCTCGACGGGTACGTCGCGAACGTGAGCGGCGCGCTACGCGCGCTCGCGGCGGCGTTCTGGCCGGGTCCGCTGACCGCGGTCGTCGAGCGCGGTGAACGCACGCCGCGCAGCGTCACCGGCGGGCAGGACACGGTCGCGGTGCGCGTTCCCGATCATCCGCTGGCGCTGGCGATCCTGGCGAGCTTCGGCGGCGCGCTCGCCGCACCGTCGGCGAATCGCTTCGGGCGCATCTCGCCGACCACGGCGGAACACGTCCGCGCCGATCTCGGCGACGAGGTCGATCTGGTGGTCGACGGTGGTCCCGCCGCAGTCGGCGTCGAGTCGACGATCGTCGATCTCACCGGCGCGGTTCCGGCGGTGCTGCGCGCCGGCGCGATCACCGCATCGCAGCTCGGCGAGGTGCTCGGCGTGCCGGTCGTAACGCGCGTCGGCGGCGCGGTGCGGGCGCCGGGAACGCTCGCATCGCACTACGCGCCGCGCGCGCACCTCGTGCTGGTCGAGGAAGCCGAGCGCGATGACGCCGCGCGCGCGCACGCCGAGAACGGCGAACGGGTCGCACTCCTCACGCTGCCGTCCGACGCGGCGCGCGCCGCGCAGGCGCTCTACGCGACGCTGCGCGCGCTCGATGCGCAGGGATACGACACGATCGTCGCCACGCTGCCGCCCAATACCGAAGCGAACGCCGCGGTTCGCGACCGGCTCATTCGCGCGTCCGCGCCGCGATAGCCCGCAGCTCGTCCTTGGCGCGTTCGAGGATCGCCTTTCGCTTTGCGGGGAGATTCTTGCCGGCGCGGTTGATGTAGAA
>JAQBPM010000359.1 GCA_028287525.1 Vulcanimicrobiota bacterium
CCGCAGTTCACCGTCCGCTTCACCGAGGGTCACCACCGCTTCTACATCAACGGCCGGATCTTTTCGACGGACGCCAAGCCGATGACGATCGTAAAGGTCGGAACCTACCAACATTGGCGGATCGTCAACGAGGCGCACGAGATGCACCCGTTCCACATCCATCAAGTGCATTTTCTCACGTTCAAGGAGAACGGACGCACGGTCTCGGCTCCCGTCTGGCTCGACACGGTGAACGTTGCCGCACGAAGCACCGTCGACGTGGCGATCGACTTTACGGATCCCGTGATACGCGGCATGGCGGTCTTCCACTGCCACATCCTCAATCACGAGGACAAAGGCATGATGGCGAAAGTCCTGTTCCGGTGACGATTACATCCCTGAGACGCCGGCGGCGCGCAGCTGCTTGACCTTGGCCGCGACCTGCGTGCGCTGAGTGGGCGTCAGGACGTTCGAGATCTGCTGGTGGAATTGCGCTTCGGCCGCGGCGTCATGCGGAGCGCTGTCGGGATGCGCGCTGCGGTACCGCGCGGTGATCGCTGCGATCGACGTTTTCTGTGACGCGGTCAACGAGACGCTGCTCACCGCGCGCGTGAAGTAGTGCGGGTTTTTGGCCGTCGGCGTCGGCGCCATTTGGGCAGCGGCCACCGCAGGTGCGACGAGGCCGATACTGAGCGCGTAGACGAGGGCAAGATGCGAGAGACGCTTCATCGGGTTCATGCTTTCTCTATAACACCGTGACGCCGGCGCAGCCAGCCCTGGAGCGCCGGTGTCGTTCTTCATGGTGTCATCGCGAGTGATAGGATAAGAGGGGTAGTCGAGAGCAGTGCGAGGCGTTTACGCCGGTACGCCGCCCTCGATCTCGGCGAGCTCGGCGGCGGAGAGGCGCAGTTCCGCTGCGCCGACCCAGCCGTCGACCTGCGCCGGGGTGCGAGCGCCAACGATCGCCCCCGTGACGGCCGGGTTGGACAGGGTCCAGGCGATGGCGACCTCACCCGGCGTCGCGCCGTGCTTTGCGCCGATCGCGCGGAGCCGCTCGACGAGAGCGAGATTCGCCGAAAGCTTCGGCTCTTGGAACTCGGGGTTGCGCGAGCGCCAGTCGCTGGCGGGAAGTGCCGCGGCGCGTTCGCGGGTCATCGTTCCGGTGAGCAGGCCTGACTGCATCGGAGAATAGACGATCACTCCGATGTCGTGTGCTCGAACGTAGGGAAGAATGTCGGTCTCGACCTCGCGGCGGATCAGCGAATACGGCGGCTGAAGCGACGTGACCGGTGCGATCGCCTGCGCGCGCTGGAGCTCGGCGACGTCGAAGTTCGAGACGCCGATCCAGCGCACTTTCCCTTCGCGCTTCAGATCCGCCAGCGTCGCCCAGCCGGCGTCGATGTCCTCGATGCGGTCGGTCGGCCAATGGATCTGATAGAGATCGATCGTGTCGACCTGGAGCCGGCGGAGCGACGCTTCGCATTCGCGGCGCAGCGAAGCGGGGTCGAGCGATTCGGTCATCCCACCCGAGGCGTCGGGGACGAGAGCGCATTTGGTGAAGACGTAGGGACGCTCGCTCGCGCCGACGCCGGCGAGCGCGCGCGCGACGACTTCCTCGCTGTGGCCCAGGCCGTACGCTGCGGCGGTGTCGATCCAGTTGACGCCGCGTTCGATGGCGCGGCGAATCGCGGCGACCGACTCAGCGTCGTCTTGCGGCCCCCAGCCGAATTTCCAGTCCGCTCCGCCGAGCGCCCATGCGCCGAAGCCAAGCCGGGTGATGGACAGGTCGCTGTTACCGAGTTTTCGCTTTTCCACGTTGCCCATCGACACGAAAACGAGCACAACGGGTGCGGTTTTCGAACATCGGCCAGCACGATCGAAAGATCGGCCGGACGAGGCAACATCGGCCACGCGGTGCGGGAGATCGTTGAGCTCCGATGGGAGCATTCGCGGGTAGAATCCGTCATCATGATCAGCGCACCCCTCCTCCGCGCCGCCGCAATCGCGAGCCTCGGGCTCGTCGCGACGGCGTTCACCCTGCCGCGGCCGGCCGCGGCCGACACTGCCTCGACGGCTGCGATTGCCGGCGCGGCCGCCGCGATCGTCGGCGGCCTTCTCTACGACTCGAATCGCCGGCCATACTACGACCGAGGCGGACGCCGCGTCTACGTCAGCCGCCCGGTTGAACGCGAGTACAACCGGCGCCACGGCGGCGGCGGCGGCGGCCATGGCCACGGCCACGGCCACTAACGCGAACTCTTCCGAACACTACATCACACACAACATCGAAGGGGCCCTGACGAATCAGGGCCCCTTCGATGTTGTGATGTGTCCCGGGAAAGGCCGGCTAGGCCTGCGGGATCGATCGAATGACCTGCAGCGTAATGAGCGAGTTCTGCGGGATCGTGACGTTTTGGCGGTCGTTCTTCGCGACCAGGAAACCGCCGACGAGTCCGATCGGGCCGAGCAATCCGACGCCGATCACCTTGCCGATGTAGTTGCCGAGAAGGTCGCCGACGACCGCGCCGATGCCTTCGCGCGCAGCGTTGTTTTTCGTGACGACCTTGATATGGAGCGGACGCGCCTCGAGCGCGTAGCGCCTACCGTTGTAGAGTTGGACTCGGTCGAAGGCGAGGCGCACGCGCGCATTGCGTCCCTGACCGGCCGTGGTTACTTCGGCCACGTGGCCGTAGATCGTCGCGTTGCTGACGATTCCGGCGTTACCCGACGTGACGTTCGAGATCACGAATCGATCGCCGACGTGCGCGCTCGACGAGTTGATCGTCTGGTCCATCGTGCCGGTA
The DNA here is from genome assembly GCA_028287525.1 of Vulcanimicrobiota bacterium. GTDB lineage: Bacteria > Vulcanimicrobiota > Vulcanimicrobiia > Vulcanimicrobiales > Vulcanimicrobiaceae > Vulcanimicrobium. Next base: position 2,784 of record JAQBPM010000359.1, read on the forward strand.
AGTTCCATGCCGGGAGTCAGCGGCGACGTCTGAGCCGCCGCTCCTAAAGGCGCGAGGCCGAGCACGGCCGCCA
>JAQBPM010000395.1 GCA_028287525.1 Vulcanimicrobiota bacterium
GGGGAAGATATCCAGGAGCTGCGTGAGCTCCCAGTTCGGCACGAAGGACTCGGCGTTAACGGCCAACGTGTCTCCTCGTCGACGTCTGTCGATATCGATTGTCCGTCGCGGTCCCCGTCGTCGGCGATCCGCGACGGAAGAGAACTTTCCGCTCCGCCCGATCTGATACCTGGAGCATTTGTCCTACAAATACCCCGTTCGCGGGGGTTCGTTTCGGTCGCTCGGCCCTAAAGATCGACGGGCGGCGGCCGATAAGCCGGGGCCCTGGAGAGTCGGCCAGGCCAACGGCGAAAGCGCCCGCATGCCGGTGAGATACCTCGAGGATTTTCCTGAAGGCACGGTTGCGGAATTCGGCGGCGTGCACGTTACGGCCGAAGAGATCGTTGCATTTGCGAAACAGTTCGATCCGCAGCCGTTTCACGTCGATCCCGAAGCGGCGAAACGCTGGCCGTACGGCGGGCTCATCGCGAGCGGCTGGCACACGTGCGCGATGGCGATGCGGCGGCTGGTCGACGAGTTCATCGATTGTGATTCGAGTCTCGGTTCGCCCGGGCTGGGTCCGGTCCGCTGGAAACTTCCGGTTCGGCCGGGCGACGAGCTGCGCGTGCGCGTCCGCGTGACCGAGAACCGGCCGTCGCAGAGCAAACCGGACCGCGGAACGCTCGTCTTCGAAGTTGACGTGTTCAATCAGAACGACGAGCTCGTGATGACGATCGAAAACTGGATCGCCATGGTCCGCGCCCGCCCGACCGTACAAACCGTGTCACCCTGAGCTTGTCAGGGTGACAACGATAAGCTCATTGTGACATCAGCGGGGAACGTTCGGCCAGCAGCGCGTCGCGGGCGGCGGCGTATTCGCGGGTCAGGCGTTCGACGAGTTCGCCGGCGGTCGGGATGCGGTCGATCGCGCCGATCCCTTGGCCCGAGCCCCAAATGTCGCGCCAGGCTTTCGCCTCGCGGGTCGTGCCGAAGTTCATCTTCGACGGATCGCTTTGCGGCAAGTTCTCCGGGTCGAGACCGGCGCGCTCGATCGATTCGCGCAGATAGTTTCCGTGCACGCCGGTGAAGAGGTTCGTGTAGATGATGTCCTGCGCGCTCGACGCAACGATCGACTCTTTGTAGAGATCCGGCGCGTGCGCTTCCTGCGTCGCGATGAACGCCGAACCGACGTAGCCGAAGTCCGCGCCCATCGCGCGTGCGGCGAGCACGGCGCGCCCGTTCGCGATCGCGCCTGAAAGCGCCAGCGGACCATCGAACCACGCGCGAATTTCCTGAACGAGCGCGAACGGCGACCACGTACCGGCATGCCCGCCGGCACCGGCCGCGACGGCGATCAATCCGTCGGCGCCTTTCTCGATCGCTTTGTGCGCGAAGGCGACGTTGATGATGTCGTGCAGGACGACGCCGCCGTAGGAATGGATCGCGTCGTTCACTTCGGTGCGCGCGCCGAGCGATGTGATGACAATCGGGACGCGGTGCTTCACGCAGACCTCGAGATCGTGCATGAGCCGGTCGTTCGATTTGTGCACGATAAGGTTCACCGCGAACGGCGCCGCCGGGCGCTCCGGATGCGCGGCATCGTGCTCCGCCAACTCGGCTGCGATCCGATCGAGCCACTCTTCGAGCGCCGGCGCCGGCCGCGCGTTGAGCGAAGGGAACGCGCCGATCACGCCGGCCTTGCATTGCGCAAGCACCAAGTCCGGCTGCGAGATGATGAACAAGGGCGCGCCGATCACCGGGACGGCGAGGCGATCGAGCGAGAGCGCGGCGGGAAGCATCGCGCGGCCTTCAGGTTGCGCGGTCCGGCGCCCTGGGACGGTTGCTAGAGCATCACGAGGCCGAGCCGGATCGCCAGCGTCACGGCCTCGGTGCGCGTCGTCGCGCCGAGTTTCCCTAGGATCGAGGCGACGTGCGCCTTCACGGTGTTGTCCGAGATCGCCAGGCGCTCGGCGACCCGGCGGTTCGAGAGCCCGCGCGCGAGCAACGTGAGGACCTGCGCTTCGCGATCGGTCAGCGGCTCGGCAAGCGCGGCCGCGCGGCCGGTCGCGATCGGCAACGGCGCTTCGCGTGCGCCGGCGTCAAGGACGAGGAGTCCCGCCCGCACGGCCTCGATCGCCGCAACGATCTCCGCCGCATCGCTCTGGCGCGCCAAGACGCCCGCCGCCCCGGCGCGCAGTGCGGCTAGCGCCATCTCGGCGTGCGGGTCGTCGACGAACAGCAGCGTGGGGACGCTGAAGCCCGCGGCGACCGCTGCGAACGCGTCGCGCGAGCCGGCGGCGTCGTGGAGCACGACGTCCGCCGCCTCGCGCGGGACGATCTCGACCTGGCTGCCGAGGGTGGCCATGAGGCGGTCGCGCGCGGCATCCGCCGCGTCGATGGCGACCCGTGCGCGCTCAGGCAGCGCGAGCGCTCTGCGACTCGCGCGGTATCGGGATCGCCAGAGCGATCCCGCCGCGGAGGACCTGCAGCGAGCTCGCGAAGCGCAGCCGCTCCGCCTCCCGCTCCAGCACGACGTCGCCGACGATGAGCCCCGCGCGTGCGGCGCGGCCGCCCGGTTCGATCCCGACGATCAGCAGCGCCTGACGACGATCGTGCAGGATGACGGGAACGAGCCGCACGCCAAGCCGGGCCGGCGCCGCTTCCTCGGCCGCGAAGCGCACTACGTCGTCGCTGGGAACCGCGAGCGCCAGCCCGCCGGCGACCATGCTGTTGATTCCAACCACCCGCCCCTGGACGTCGGCCAGCGGCCCGCCCGAATTCCCGGGCAGGAGGCGCAGGTCGGCCTGGACGAAGCGGCGCGGGCCGCGCCCGACGGCCGCATGCGCGATTCCCATCGTCAAGGCGTTCGGTATCCCCAGCGGATGTCCGACCGCGACCAGCACTTCGCCGACCCGCAGGGTCGCCGGGTCGCGCACCTCGGCGGGCTGGAGCCCGTCGACGTCGATTTTGAGCAAGGCGAGATCGCGGCGCTCGTCGCGCCGCACGAGCCGCGCCGGGAAGCGCCGCTCGTCAGCCAGCACGACCTCAGCCTGCGCGCGGCTCACGACGTGCGCGTTGGTCACGATCGTCCCGTCGGCGCTCCAGACAACGCCGGATCCGGCGCCCGCGCGCCCGACGCGCACAGCGACGGTACTGGCGCGCAGCCGCTCGGCGAGCGTCTCCAGGTCGCGTTCCATCGTTGCCCGCATCAGCGATCGTGCTCCGGCCGCTCGCCGACCGTCACCTGCACCTGCTGCGGCGTTCCGGCCCGGCGAATCGCCAGCGCGACTGTCTTGCCGACCGTGTCCCCGCCGAGCTGCGAGTGCACGTCGTTCGCATCCTCGACCGGCGTCGAGCCGATCGCGGTGATCACGTCGCCGACCAGCAGTCCGCCGCGGTCGGCCGGACCGCCCGGTTCAACACCGAGCACGATCGCTCCACCGGTGATCGCCTGCAGCGCGACGCCGAGATACCCGCGCGGCAGTCGTCCGCCGCGCGCGAGCAGCGCTTCGACGACGCGTTGAATCGTAGATGCGGGAACCGCCAACGTTTGGCGGCGCGACAAACCTGCGGTGTTCAAGCCGAGCACCGCACCGCTCGCGTCAAGGAGCGGGCTGCCCGAAAAGCGCGGATACAAGGTGAGATCGGGCCGCACGAAGCGGTCGATCTGGCCGCCGTGCCACGTCCGCCACGCGCCGCCGACCGCGCTGAGCACGCCCATCGTCGCGGCGAGATCGCCGTCGTCGTCGCGCGCCACGGCCAGCGCGATCGCGCCGACCCGCAAGGCGTCGTCGCCGGCGAAGGTCAGCGCCGTTCCCGGCTGCTCGACCTGCAGCAGGGCGAGGTCGGTCGAAGGATCGCGTCCGGCGATCTTCGCCGGTTCGGCAGCGCCGCCGGCGCGGACGATCTCGACCTCGTCGGTCTCGAGCGCGTGGTCGGCGGTAAGGATCAGATTCGGACGAACGAAGAACCCGCTCGATCCAAGCCGTTGCCGAGCTTCGACGGCAACGACGCCGGCGGAAACCCGCTCGATCGTCGTCGCGATGTCATTGGAGAGCGCGCCCAGCGCGCTCGTTTCGATTGCCATATCCGCATGCTACGCTTGCCGGCGGCCTCCCGCATCACCCGATCGGGTGACGCCATGAAGCTTACCTCCAGGCGGATCTATCGACGACCGACGGCAACGAGAAAACCAGCTTCGCGGCGATCGAACGGTCCGTTCGCACGAAGACTGTTGCGACGGCCGGTTCTTGGGTCGGATTCAAGACGACGCTGTGCGCCCGCAGAAATGGGGTCACCCATGGTTGCGGAGGCATCGCTCGCCACCAGACGTACGCGACGCGTTCGACGCCGTCGTTGCGGCGGCTGGGAGCCCTCCACACGATCTGCAGCGGGACGATCCGCGAATAGCACATGTAGGGCCAGTGTTCGGAATTGTCGCCGAGGCGGTTTTCGTTGTAGAAATATCGCGAGCCGCGCTCGGACAGGTGGTATCGCAGGCGATCCCGCAAGTCGATCCGCTTTAACAACCCGAGCGACGTGAGTTCGTCGAGGATGGCGCGCACCGTTCGCGCCGACGGTCGCCGAAAGTCGCGCTTCGGGATCACGGCGATCCAGAGCGCCGGCAGCCATACTCCTTCTTCGGTTGTCGTCGCATTGTAGCCGGGATAGTAGCTGGAGGTCGTGAGCCCGAGCGTCCAGCCCAGCGGTACGCACTCATGGTACTTCTCCGTGAGGTCGGACTCGAGCAACGAGGCCGCTACGCGATCGCCGGCGGGTGAGCAGGCGACAATCGCGCACGACAGCAACGCGCAGGCGATGCGGCGAGACGCTAGGCGTCGCGTCGCACGGCCGCTCTTCAGACGTTCTTCACTCAACGCACGACGCGGATGAACTTAAGGTCGTCGTCATAGGGGCCTTGCATCTTCACGCCGGCTTTCTTTTCGAGCGCGAGATAGTCGATGATCTCGGGCGTGATCTGTTCGCCGGGTGAGATGACGGGGATGCCCGGCGGGTACGGCGTGATCACCTCGGCGCATATGCGCCCGGCTGAGTTCTTGAACGGCACGAACTCGGTGTCGGCGAGGAACGCGTCGCGCGGGATGAGCCGGATCGGCGGGATCTTCGGCAGCTGGTACGTGCCGGTCTTCACGCGCCGGTCGAGGACGCCCGAGGGCGAGAAGATATCGACCGGGCGGTCTTCACGCGCCAGCTCGCGGACGCCGTGGATCAGCGCGTCCGATGCTTCCTGCGTCGTTCCGATCGTGTAGAGGGCGACGATGTTGAAGAGGTCGGCCAGCTCGACTTGCACGTTGTACCGGCGCCGCAAGATCTCTTCGGCCTCGTATCCGGTGTAGCCGAGATCCTTCACCGTGACGGTGATCTTCGTCGGGTCGAGGTCGAACACGCCCGGGCGGCCTTCCAGCTCTTCGCCGAAGCAGTAGACGCGTGGAATCTCGTTGAGCTGGCGGCGCGCGTCCTGCGCGATCTCGATCGTTCGCGAGAGCAGCGCGGGGCCTTCCATCGCCATCTGCCGGCGCGCGACGTCGAGCGAGGCGACGAGCACGAGGTTCGGCGAGGTCGAGAGGAAGAGTTTGTAGACGGCTTTGAGCCGGTCGAGCCTGATGCGGCTGCCCTGCACGTGCAGCATCGCCGTCTGCGAGAGGGAGCCCAGCATCTTGTGGGTCGAGTTGATCGCCATGTCGGCGCCGGCTTGCATCGCCGAGAGCGGCAGCGCGGGGTGGAAGTGAAAGTGCGGACCCCACGCTTCGTCGACGAGCAGCGGAATGCCGTGCTCGTGCGCGATCGCCGCGATCGCTTCGAGATCGGCGGCGACGCCGTAGTACGTCGGCGAGACGATATAGACGGCCTTGATGTCGGGATCGCGTTCGAGGGTGGCGCGCACGGTCTGGGGCGTGATCGTGTGATCCATGTGCAGCGCCTCGTCGACCTCGGGCTGCATCCAGACCGGCGTCGCGCCCGACATGATCAGGCCGCCCATCGCGCTCTTGTGCGAATTGCGCGGCAGCGCGAGCTTGTCGCCCGGGTTGAGCGCGGCCATCATCATGCACTGGTTGCCGCTGGTCGACCCGTTGATCAGAAAGAACGACTGCTCCGCACCAAAGCACTCCGCAGCGAGCTCCTGCGCCTCGACCAGCGCCTCTTCGGGCTGCAGCAAGTCGTCGAGCCCGCGAATCTGCGTCAGGTCGATCGCGAGGACGTTGTCGCCGACGAAGTCCCGGAAGGCCCGGTCCATCCCGATCCCCTGTTTGTGCCCCGGCGTGTGGAACGGGATGACGCCGGCGTCGACGTACTCGAGCAGGACCTGAAAATACGGCGCGCGCGATTGATCGAGCGCGGTCACGGCGGGCTCCCCGGTGGTCACAACGGGCGCGATTATAACAGATAACGCGGGCTGGCGCTCATTCGCGGCCGGCGCCGTATCAGACTTTGAAGTCGAGGCTCGGGGTCGGATGCTCCAGGCGATACGCGGTCTGGATGAGCGAGCGCGTCTGCGCGACGCGGCTGGCCAGCCGGAGGCGATCGGCGTCGGGCAGCGTGTCCGCGTAGTCCAGCCAAGCACCCAACGCCCGCACCGCGCCGCGGCGGTCGATCGCCGTGTCGCGCTCGAACGAATACGCGGCCAAGCGCGCCTGGCGCATGACGCCGGAGATCCCGGAGACGTAGGCGGCGCTCATCGCGGCGATCCTCACCCTCGAGTGATCGGCCGAAGGGGAGCCCGCGAGGAGGCTCCAAACGCTGAGGCGATGCTCTCCGCCCGTACCGTCTCACCCTCAGCCGTTTTCGCGCGTCGCGCGGCGCTCGTGCTCGCGGGCTCCGGTCTGATGTACCTCTCCGCGCAAATCGCCGTCCCGGCCACCTCGATTTGGGGTGTGCCGTTCACGCTGCAGACCCTCGCGATCCCGATTCTGGTCGCGCTGCTCGGACGCGAACTCGGGACCCTCGCGGTGCTCGCGTACCTCGCCGAAGCGCTAGCCGGCCTGCCGGTGCTGCAGGGGAACGTCGGCGGGATCGCGCGGTTCTTCGGGTCGACCGGCGGCTACCTGATCGGCTTCCCGCTCGCCGCCTACGCCGTCGGCTCGCTCTACCGCGCCGGGTTCGATCGCAACTTCGGCTCGCGCTTCGTCGCCGTCTTCCTCGGTACCGGGCTCGTGTTCGTCACCGGCGTCTTGTGGCTCGACCTCTTCCTCATCCACGATCTCGTCAAAAGCGTCGCTGCGGGCGTCGCGCCGTTCCTCGTCGGGGATGTCGTGAAGTGCCTCGTAGCCGCCGCCTTCCGGCCGCGGATCGGCGATCGCGCTCGGTAGCACCGTCAGCCGCACGAACTGACCGTCGCGCCCGCGCGTCGTGACCTCGCGCAGGTGCGCTTCGCGGTCGTAGACGACGCGCACGCGCGATTTCTGATCGAACGTCCGGCGGTCGCCGTTCTGCGGATCGACGTACACCGGGAGCGGGACGTCGCCGTGTTCCTCGACGTACGCATCGACGGCGTCGTGCGTGATCTCGACGGTGACGAACCCGTTCGAATAGCGCAGCGCCAATTCCGGAAACGCGAAGTCCTCGACGACCGGTTCGAGCCGTTGATTGCGCCGGGAGACGCCGAGCCGCCGGGGAGGAAACGACGGCGGACGTTCGATCCGGCGAATCATCTGATCGTGCCGGCGTTCTGCGCGCGCAGCAAGCCGCGCTCTTCGGCGATCTGCGCGAGCGCCGCACGGGCCGACTGCTCGGCATCGTCGGCGGCGCGCAGCGCTTCGGCGATCTCTTCGGAAGTCGCGGGACGGCGGAGCAGGACGCGTCCCGAAGCGTCCGTCACGGTGATGTAGGCTTCCATGCCTTCAGGGCGCCATCAGGCTTCGATCTTCTCCTCGATCGACACGTTGTACAGGAACAGGAACTGGTGCCACTCACCGGGCAGCGTGTTGCGCTTGACGCGGATCCACGGGATGTACTTCGGCGCCTTCGGCTTGCGCTTGAGCTTCATGTTGGCGTGCTCGGGCGTGCGGTTGTTCTTGCGGTTGTTGCAGCGCATGCACGCGCAGACGAGGTTCTCCCAGGTCGAGGGGCCGCCTTTGCTCTTGGGCAAAACGTGATCCACCGTCATCATCCGCTCGCCTTTGAGGTTGCAGTACTGACAGGTGTAGTCGTCGCGCAGCAGCACGTTCTTCTTGGTGAGCGCGACCTTCTGCATCGGCCGCCTGATGTAA
>JAQBPM010000421.1 GCA_028287525.1 Vulcanimicrobiota bacterium
GGGCTCGCTCGTGATAGGGTCGACGAGCAATGGCCGCGACCCGCGTGATTACCACCACGATGACCATGACGACTACCCTCAGCGAGGGCGGGTCTGGGTCGACGTCGGCGTAACGCGGACGCTAGCGACGACAGACACGGCCCTCGCCAATCGGCGGGGGCCGTTTTCATTTCCCGGTTTACCGACCATGGAGGCAGCTCGTGCATACGGTTCCCAAGGTTCTCTGCTCGTCTGAAGCGGCGTCGATTTCGACTGCTACCGTGACGGCGCAGCGCGTCAACGGGATCGGCCTACTCGGCTGCGGCACCGTCGGGTCGAGCGTCGCGCGCCGGCTGCTGGAACTGCATCCCGAGCTCGTGCGCGGAATCGCGGTGCGCGATCCGCACAAGCCGCGCGCCGTGGCGTGGGACGATTTCGACGGCGATCCGTTCGAGGTCGTCGACGATCCGGCGGTCCGCGTCGTGGTCGAGTGCATCGGCGGCGTTGGCTTGGCGCGCGAACTCGTGCTGCGCGCGATCGCTCGCGGCAAGGACGTCGTCACGGCGAACAAAGACCTCATCGCGACCGAAGGCCCGTGGTTGGCGGCATTCGCGGCGCGCACCGGTGCGACGCTGCGGTACGAAGCGGCGGTCGGCGGCGCGATCCCGATCGTGCGGGCGCTGGCGGGATCGCTCGGGAGCGAGGACGTGCTCGAAATCGGCGGCGTGCTGAACGGGACGACGAACTTCGTGCTCGACGCGATGGACGCCGGCGCGGACTACGATGAGGCGCTCGCGCAAGCACAGCAGCTCGGCTTCGCCGAATCCGACCCGCGCGCCGATGTCGACGGTCACGACGCCGCGCACAAGCTCGCGATCCTCGCCGGGCTCGCGTTCCGGCAGCCGTCGACGTCCGGCGGCGTCCTCCGCCACGGCATCGCGGCGCTGGGTGCCGCCGACGTGCGCGCCGGCGCGGAGCGCGGCTGGCGGCTGAAGCTGCTCGCGATCGCGAAGCGTTCCGGTGAAGCGATCGAAGCGGGCGTAACGCCCGCGTACGTTCCGCTCGCGCATCCGTTCGCGCAGCCGCGCGGCGCCGGCAACGTCGTGCGCGTCGTCGGTCGCGGCTGCGGCGCGCTGACGTTCGCCGGCGCCGGAGCCGGCGGCGATGCGACCGCGTCGGCCGTCGTCGCCGACATCGTCGCGGCGCTGGCCGGCAGCGAACCCCACGTGGCCGCGCACGCCGGCGCCGATCTCGTCACGCAGCCGCTGCGCGCGCGGGTACTCGTTCGCTTCGACGGCGGCAGCGTCGTGACGCCGGAGCCCGTTCCGCTCGACCAGCTGGAGGCGACGGCGCGAGTCTACGGCGTACACGGCGCCGTTCGGGCCGTCATCCCGGTGTGGAGCGACGCAGCCTAGCGTTCTGTTGCGTCGGGTCGGATGCGTTCTGGGGAACACCTGGATCACATTCCATGGCACCGAGGCTCGTGCGGCGCGTCGCCGTTCCGGCATTGCTGCTCCTCACCCTGACGGCCGTCGCGTCCGGGGAGCCGGCCCGCGCCGCGGTGGATGCAGCCGCAACGTTCGCGCCGCGCCCGACCGCAGCGCAGATTTTGGCGCGCTTCACGGCTCGGGACGCACTGCTCGATTCGTATACCGTTCCGGTGCACGTCGACGTGCATCTGCACAAACTGTTCACGTTTCACTTCGGCTTGAACGGCACCGCGTACTACAAGCGGCCCGACCGCGTCGCGCTCGACCTGCGTTCGATGCCGGCTGCGTATCGGCACGTCTTCGCCGAGATCGGCTCTCCGCTGACCTGGGCCGGTACCTATGACCTGCGCGTGCGCGACGTCGTCACGGACGACAACCGCACCACGTACCGCATCGAGGGAACGCCTCGCCATGCCGGCGAGATCGACCACATGACGGTCGACGTCGACACCGACGCGTACGATGTGCTGCGCGGCCATTGGACCTTCAAGGATGGCACGGCGATCGCCATGACGATCGAAGAATCCGCCGCCGGGCCGTATCAGCTTCCCAAACGCGCGGAGGCCGATCTCGATGCCGGCGGATATCGGGTGCACGCGGTCTTGGACTACGGGGCGTATTCCTTCAACGCCGTAGTGGCGGACTCGGTGTTCACCGGCGCGTAGCCGCCGTGGGGTCAGCGGCGCAAAGCGTACCCGACCCGGTGGATCGTACGGATCAGCGGGACGAACGGCGACCGATCGAGCTTCGAGCGGAGGGTCGAAACGGTGGTGTGGAGGCGTCCGTCCGCGACGGCCTGCGCGTCGCCCCACACTTCGCGCGCGAGATCCTCGCGTCTCACCACGTTTCCCGGGTTGCGCGCCAGCGACCCGAGCACCGAGAACTCGGCCGGCGAGATGCGGACCAGGTCGCCGCCGCGACGTACGCTGCGGGCGCCCAGGTCGATCTCGAGATCTTCCACTTGCACGACTGCCGGCAGCGAGCCCGGCGTGCGCCGCAGCAGCGCGCGAATGCGCGCGCGCAGTTCCGCATCGTCCCACGCCGCGCTGATCGCGTCGTCGGCACCGAGATCGAGCGCGCGCGCCCGCGCGTTCGCCGTCGTGTCGAGGGTCATCACGATCAGCGGGAGACGCGTGTTCTTCCGCGCGGCCGGGACACACCTGGCCAACTCGTGTTCGTGCACGACGAGCAGCAACGCGTCGACGCCTTCGTCCAGGGTTCGCGGAGCTTCGGCCCCCGGCAGCCACACGCGGCGAATCACGTCGAGTTCGTCGTGCAGTGCATCCCGCACGTCAGCCGCCATCTCGGAGGGTCCGACGACCGCCACCCGAGGACGCCTTCGCGCTGTGATCACGAATGTATCGTACCCCGAGCCGAGCGCCCGCTGCATCAACATTTCTCAACGCGAGCGGCTCTGTGCGGCGGGAACATTCGCTCGGGCGTAGTCCGCACGTCCCGAGTCGAGGGGACGAAGGTCCCGACGTTGGTCTTTCAGGTCCCGTATGCGGAGCGCCGGCTCAACCCGATCCGTTCGAGCGTCCGCAGATAGCGCGGGTCGCAGCGCAGTTCCTTGCCGAAGAGCGGGTGTTCCGGAATGAACACGAGCCACGGATCGTGCATCATTGCGCCGGCGGAGATCGCCGCGAGCGCGGCCGGGATGTCGCGTTTGCCGATCGCGACCGCCGTGCGGTTGAAGGCCGAGATCTGTTCGCCGCGCGCGGCGTAGTCTTCGACGACGCGTTCATATTCACGTCCGCGTTCCAGATCGCCGAGCCGATAGGCGGCAAATGCGCCGATCGCGGCGCTTCCCTGCGTCCACTCGGCGGAGTCATCGGTTTCGAGGACCGCAAGCGCCTCGGCATAATCGCCGCGCGTGCAGAGCGCGGCGGCCAAGTAGTAGCTGGCGAGATTGAACGTCGGCTCCAGGTCGAGCACGAAGCGGAGCTGCGTGATGCTCCCCGCGCCGTCTCCTTCGAACATTGAGAGCACGCCGAGCGCCGTCTGGAGAGGCAAATCGTACGGTGCGTCGCCGAGCGCCGTCTCCATCTCGAGGCGCGCCTGGGCGAAGCGGCCGCTCGCGAGGCACATCCAAGCGAGAAAGAGCCGGGCAGTCCGGTAGCGCGCGTCGATCGCGAGCGCATCGTCGAAGTGCCGCTCGGCCGTTTCCAGATCGCGGTCGTAGAAGAACGCGACGTCGCCGAGCACGGTATGGGCCTCGGGCTGCGCGGGATCGAGTTCGAGCGCGCGCAGCGCCGTTCGCCGCGCGGCGGGAAAGGCGCGGTCCGAGAGCTCGTGCAGAAACTCGCCGCGGAGCATGTACGTGCTCGCGAGCCCGGAGTGCGCCGGGGCGTACGCCGGGTCGAGCGCGATGGCGCGTTCGAAGCACGCTTGCGCTTCGCTCAGCCCCTGCCGCGTGCGCTTCTCCCAATGATACCGGCCGCGCAAGTATAGCCGCTGCAGATCGCTGTGCGGAACGTCGCGCGCCGGCCGCACGTCGACCGGCGCGACGAAGCGATAGCCGCGTCCCGGGACGGTGACGACGAACGCTTCGGCAGCATGGCTGCTCAGCGCCGAGCGCAGCAGAAACACTTGCTGGGCGAGGTTCTGTTCGGTCACTTCGCCGTCGGGCCAGAGGTCGGCGATCAGCTCGGCTTTCGTTACCACGCGACCGGCGCGTTCCAGGAAGCACTCGAGCAGCTCCAAGGTCTTTGGCCGCAACGGTACGTGCATGCCGTGCAGAGTCAAGCTGCGGCCCGCGGGGTCGAGGGCGAAGGGGCCGAACGCATAGGCGGGCTGAACCTGCATGCACTCTTCTTCCTAATTTAGTAGTAGGGTCTGGGTACTGTCGTCTCCTGCGCTATCGCGTTGATAACTGATCAAGACTTCGTTCGGAGCATTCGCTACGTTCTGTGGCATGAATCAGGTCTGGAGCTTTCGCCGGACCCGAGAACTGCTGCGGAAGGTTCGCCACCCCGCGCAGCTGGAGCGCGACACGCTTGGCATCGCGCTGCGTGCGGCGCTCGGCACCCCGACGGCTCGGGAAGCGCTTCTCTCCGCGATCGAAGGTGCACTCGCGGGCCCCGACGACATAATTCTGCGCCGTATCGTGACGGGGGTCGACTTCGAAGGGCGCACCACGAAGGTCGTCGCCGGCGAATTGCACCTCTCGGAGCGCCACTGCTTTCGCCGCCGCGCCGAAGCGCTCGACGCGATCTCGAGCCAGATCGAGTCGTTGGTGCGGGAACGCGCGCGCCCGTCGCTGGAAGCGTTGGTCTGGTACTCGCGCGGCCGGCGCCTGTGGCGCCGCCGGACGCCGGAGTGCGTGCGCTCGGCAATAGCGTGCTTCGAGGAAGCGCTGAAGCGGGCGCCCACGATGGCGAAGGCCCATTGCGGCATCGCCGACGCACGCTTGATCGAAGCCGAGTACTTGTTCGCCGAACCTCGCGCGGCGTTCTCCGCGGCGCTGGATTCGGTGCACCGCGCGCTCGAACTCGAACCTCATCTCGCCGAAGCGCAAGCGGCGCTCGCCGACATCCGGCTGTTCGGCTACCGCGACTTCCGGGGTGCGGCGCGTGCGATCGATGCCGCGCTCACCTACGACCCCGCGTGCATCGACGCGCGCATCTTCGCCGTATGGCACGCGCTCGCGCGCGGCGACATGGCCGCGGCGCTCGATCACGTCGGCGAAGCGCTGCTGCACGCGCCAGAAGCCGTCGACGCGCTGACGTCGTTCGGCGTCGCGCGCTACTTCGAGGGCCGGTTCGACGACGCGGTGGAGATCTTGGGCGGAGTGGTGGAAACGGACCCCGATTATCCGGCTGCGCGGTACGAACTCGCCCGCGCGCTGACGTGCGCGGAGCGCCACGCCGACGTCCTGACCGCACTCGAGGGATTCGCCGGCGACCAGCGCTGGCCACAGGTGCGCGCGCTCGAAATTCGCGCACGCGCGCAGGACGGCGGGCGCGGGCCGCAGGCCTTTCCGGCCGATCTGGCCGGCCTGCCGCCGTACCAGCGCGCGGTCGCGCTCGTCGGGCTGGGACGATCGGACGAGGCGATCGATGCGCTGCAGCAGGCGATCTTCGACGACGATCCTTGGATCGTGTTCGTCCGCACCGATCCGCTGCTCGCGTCGCTGCGGGGGCGCTTCGGGTATCGCGCCGTCGCCGAACAGGTGCGCAGCGCAGTCGCCTGACCGCATCAGCAGTGCGTCCCCTGCACGGGACGGATCGTCCCGCGAGCGGGATCGTCCACATACCCTCACGATTGGGGCTTGACTCGGCGGTTCATGCCCGCGAGTGAACCCGAAAGTTGTGAAGGTCTAGTGAAGTGCCTTCCGGCTGACGTCGTATTCGTCCCAGACGGTGTTCGCGAGCGTCCCGACCCCCTCGACCTCGACCTCTACGACGTCGCCGGGGACGAGGTACCTGGGCGGGGTGAACCGCGCCCCGGCGCCGGTCGGCGTCCCGGTCGCGATGAGGTCGCCCGGCCGGAGCTCGGCGAACGTCGAGACGTACTCGATGAGGTAGTCGAACGGGAACGCCAGGTTGGCGGTCGTGTCGTGCTGGCGCTGGTCGCCGTTGACCCGCGTCGTGACGCGCAGATCGCCGAAGTCGCCGATCTCGGCGGCCGGGACGATCCAGGGTCCGACCGCGCCGGAGCTGCCGAAATTCTTCCCCTGCGTGACGTTGAACTTCGCGTGCCGCACCCAGTCGCGGATCGTCCCTTCGTTCATGGCGGTCAGCCCGAAGACGTGCTCGCGCGCCCGGGCCCGCGGGATGCGCCGCCCGCCCTTGTCGATCACCAGGACGATCTCGCCTTCGTAGTCGAGTTGCGGGGATTCGGGCGGGCGCAGGATCGGCTGCAGGTGCCCGGTGAGTGATCCGGGCGTACGGAGAAAGATGCTCGGGTATTGCGGCGGCTCTGAACCGTCCCGGTATTCTTCGTTCCGGTTCACGTAGTTGACGCCGATGCAGAAGATCTTCTCCGGCGCGGCGATCGGCGGCAAGAACGCGATCTCGTCGAGCCGATAGTCGGCCGGCGCCGAGCGCGCGGCGGCGCGCGCCGCGTCCAGACCCTCGCGCGCGATCAGCGCCTGCAGGTCTGCGACCCCGACGAGGCGCGGCGCGAGGTCGACGACGCCCCCGTCGACGACGGCGCCGAAACTACGGCGGCCGTCGCGCGCCGCGAAGGAGAGCAGCTTCATCGCGCGGCGTGCAGGTCGAAGAGGCCGCACCGTTCCAGCACGCCGTCCAAGCGCGCTTCGAGCTCGGGCGTCGCGGGGACCATCGGCAGGCGATGCTCGTTGCGTTCGATCAGCCCCAGCCGCTTCATCATGTATTTGATCGGGATCGGGTTCGTTTCGAAGAAGACGGCCTTGTTCAGTTCGAGCAGGCGCTGGTGCAGCGTGCGGCCGAGCAGCATGTCGTCCGACCACACGGCGTCGCACATCTGCGCGAGGATGCGGGGGTGGAGGTTGCCGACCGCGTTCATCAAGCCGACCGCGCCGACCGCCATCATCGGGAAGCTCAGCTCTTCGAGCCCGACAAAGATGCGCAGCTCGGGCAGCGCGTGCAGGCACTCCGAGACGAAGCCCAGATCGTTGAAGGCCTGCTTCATGCCGACGAACGTCGGCGAACGGCGCGCCAGCTCGACGACGGTCTCGAGCGTCACCTGCACTGCCGTGCGTCCAGGAATGTGATAGATCATCCACGGGATGTCGTGCCGTTCCGTCAGCGCGAGATAGTATTCGATGAGGCCGCGCTGCGGCGGGCGGATGTAGTACGGCGTGACGATCAGCAGCGCGTCGACCCCGGCGCGGACCGCGTGCGCCGTCAGCTCCTCGCTCTCGGCCAGCGACTGCGATCCCGTCGCGGCGACGACGCGCACGCGACCGGCGGCGCTTTCGACGGCGACGTCGACCAGGCGATTGCGCTCGGCCGTCGTGAGCGTCGAGGGCTCCGCCGTCGTGCCGTTGACGAGGATCCCGTGCGACCCGTTGAGCACCTGAAAGTCGACCAGCCGGGCGTACGTGCCGTAGTCCACTTCGCCGTCGCGAAACGGCGTGATCAGCGGCGGGACGGAGCCCTTGAGATGCGCGAGGTCTTTCATGTGGTGTTCCGGTTCTTCACGTAGTCGTGCAGGTTGTTCCGCTTGAAGCTGAGTTCGGGATCGATCTCCTCGACGTCGAGCGAGATCCCCAGGGGCGTCGCGTCGAACGCGGGCTGCAGCACGTCGCAGACGGTAGCGAAGATCGCCTCCGCGGCGCGCTGTTTGGTGGCGAGGTCGCGGCCGTGCCCGATGCGCAGCCCGACGTGGACGAACGCGTTGGCCGGATCGCCGTCGGCGATGCGGTAGATCGCGCGTTCCGCGACGCGCGTGCGCAGCCCGCCGACCGGGAACACGCCGGTTTCGAGCGCGGTCGCGTGCACGCGGCGAACGAGCTCGTCGAGGTCGACGATCTCGCGGACGTTGGCCGAGCATTCGATCGTGATGTGCGGCATTCTATGCGACCGGGAACCAGAAGTTCGACTGCCCGGTGCCGATCGCGGCCTCGTAGTTGCCGTATTGCGTTCCCGGCGTCGTCCAGGCCGGTCCGCCGAGCGCGCCGGCCAGCGCGAGGTAATGCGCGAAGCGGCCTTCGGGCGCGCACTCCTTGCGGAAGTCGTCGGCGTTCGCGAGCACGCTGGCGTGGTCGCCGGCCCGCCACCAGCCCATGATGCGCTCGTCCCACGCGCGCAGGTTCGCGCCGTTGATGTCGGCGGGGTCGGCGCTCGCCCGTTCGCGGATGACCGCCAGGGGCCAGAAGCGGTGCGACATCCCGCCCGACGCGACGAAGAGCACGGTGCGGTCGCTGCGCGCGATGGCGCGGGCGAGCGCCTCGCCGAAGCGCAGGTTCGCGTCGACCTCGGCGGTGTCGCAGACGCTGATCGGCAGCACCCGCTTCTTGTTCGGTCCGGGGTTGTAGTAGTGCATCGGGTTCAGCGTCCCGTAGTGCACCGGCAGGCCACGGTGCGCGGACGCCTGCGCCCACACGCCGGAGGCGGCGCACTCATCCGCGATCAGCGCCGCAAGCTCGGGATCGCCGGGATAGTCGTAGGCGTACTCGTTGATCATCCATGGAATCTCGTCGGAGGTGTAGATCCCTTCGTGGCGCTCGTGCGCGTTGACGATCCACTCCAGCGTCGAGTGCCAGTGCGTGTCGATGACGACGAAGGTGTCGAAGTCGAGGGGTGCGATGCGCTCTTCGCGGATCCGCGGCAGCACGTCGTAGAACGTCGTCACGCTGTTGCGCATGTACTCTTTGCGCTTGGCGGGATCGAGGATCATTAAGCGCGGGACGTGGGTGGAGAAGAGGCCGGCGGCGATCGAGCCCATGCGGATCGTTCAGTACGCGATGCAGACGAGCTTCGGCTCGGTGAAGAAGTCCAGCGACCACCGCCCGCCTTCGCGGCCGAGACCGCTGTGCTTCATCCCGCCGAACGGCTGGCGCAAATCGCGCAGGAAGTAGCCGTTGATCCAGCACATCCCGGCGCGCACCTGCTGCGCGAAGCGCAGCCCCGTGCCGACGTTCTTCGTCCAGATGTACGACGAGAGCCCGTAGCGCGTGTCGTTGGCGCGCGCGATCACTTCTTCCAGCGTCTCGAAGCGGAAGATCGAGAGCACCGGGCCGAAGACTTCCTCGCGGCCGATCGTCTGATCGTCGCGCGCCGGCGCGAAGATCGTCGGCTCGTGATAGTTGCCGCGGGCGAGCGCAGGATCGGCGGGCCGCGCGCCGCGCAGCAGCGCCGGCGCGCCTTCGCGCTCGGCTTGCGCGATGAACGATTCGACCCGCTCGCGATGCTGCGGCGAGATGAGCGGGCCGAGATCCGAGTCCTTCGATTGCGGATCGCCGACGCGCAGCGCCTTCACACGCGCGAGGTACTGCTCGACGAAGGCGTCGTACACGCCGCTCTGCACGTAGAGACGCGTGCCGGCGAGACACACCTGGCCGCTATGACGGAACATCGCCAGCACGCTGCCTTCCACCGCGAGATCGAGGTCGGCATCGTCGCAGACGACGTTGGCGGACTTGCCGCCGAGTTCGAGGGTGACTTTCTTGAGCGTCTTCGCGGCGGCGACGTTGATCGCGACGCCGGTCGGCTCGCTGCCGGTGAACGCGACCGCGTCGACGCCGGGATGCGCGGCCAGCGGCGCGCCGGCGTCAAGGCCGAAGCCGGTGACGACGTTGACAACGCCGTCCGGTACGCCGGCTTCGGCGCAAAGCTGCGCGAGCTTGAGCGTCGAGAGCGGCGTCAGCTCGGACGGCTTGAGTACGCACGTGTTCCCGGCCGCGATTGCGGGCGCGATCTTCCACGTCGCCTGCATGAGCGGCGAGTTCCACGGCGTCAGCAGCCCGCACACCCCGACGGGTTCCTCGCGCACGATCGAGGCGATCTCGCGCTGTTCGCCGAGGAACGGTTTGCGGTCGAAGAAGGCCTGCTGCTCGCGGTGCTCGATCGCTCCGGCGAAGAACGCGCAGTTGTCGGCCGCGCGCGGCACGTCGCGATCGGCCGTCTCGCGGAATGGTTTCCCGGCGTCGCGCGACTCCAAGCGCGCGAGTTCCTCGCGGTGCTCGACCAGCAGCTCGCCCAGCTTCCGGAGCACCTTCGCGCGCTGCCCGACCGTCGCGCGCGGCCACGGCCCGGTATCGAACGCTCGCCGCGCCGCAGCCACCGCTCGGTCGACGTCCTCGGCGCCGCCGGCGCTGATCCGCGCGATCTCCTCGTTCGTCGCCGGGTCGATGGTGGCGAACGTCGCCCCGTCGGCCGCTTCGACGAACGCTCCGCCGATGAACAGCCGGCCCTCGAACGGTTTCGACTCGCTCTCGATCATCGCGCCGCCATCCCATCCTCGCCCGGCATCTCCGTCTAATGCTACCGCCCGGGGGGATGGCCCGCCTGCACTGCCACCGGCCGGAAGGGGGGCGAGGCGCCTGCGCGAACCATGGACGGTCGTGCCGGTCCCCGGCGCACGCCGACGTAGCTCAGTTGGTAGAGCAGCTGTTTCGTAAATAGCAGGTCGCCGGTTCGAGTCCGGCCGTCGGCTCCAGTAAACCCCGCTACGGCGGGGTTTTTTCTCGCTTCGATTGCTCGATATTGCTCGGTGGCCCACATTTGGCCCACATTGACCCTGAACGAGGGTGATAAGTTCCTCTGGGACGCGGGTCACGGCCCCGAACGTGCCTGCCGGCATAGCGAGCGCGGTGAGCGCGTCGCGGTCAGTCATCAGGGGCCAACTGCCGCAATTAGCCGCCTTTAGGGTGCTCCGGCATCATACGGGCCCGGTTACCACGACGAAGCATGTCCCGGGTTCAGGGGCCGCAGGCGGGCGTACGTCCTGCTTTACGGTCAATCGAGGCGGCGCGCTACTTCGCGCGTGCGTACCCATGCATCGCCGACCTCAACGATTTCAAAGACGCCCTCGCGGGTGCGCTCGTAGTAGTGGCCCTCATCCATGAAGTGCACCGCGTGACCTGCGGCGACCGCGCGCTCGATCTCGCGTGCGACGTATTCATTCGCTGCGGCCACGGCCTCGCGCGCCTCGTCGGCAAACGATCCCATTGC
>JAQBPM010000422.1 GCA_028287525.1 Vulcanimicrobiota bacterium
CACCAAAGACATCATCAACACCGGCGGCGTCACGGTATCGAGCCGCGAGGTCGAAGAAGCGCTCTTCACCCATCCCGCCGTCTACGAAGTCGCCGTCATCGCGCTCCCGGACCCGAAATGGATCGAAGCCGTCACCGCCGTGGTCGTACTCCGCCCCGGCGTTGAAGCAAACGAAGACGATCTCATCGAGCACGCGCGCGCTACGCTCGCACCGTTCAAGGTTCCGAAGCAGGTGTTCTTCACCGAGTCGCTCCCGCGCAACACCGCCGGCAAACTCCTCAAGCGGGAACTGCGCTCGATGTACGCGCGATAGGGCGGCTCGGTCGGGGGGGGGACGATGGTGTGGCGGGGACGCTCCCGACGCGCATCGTGCGCCTCTGGTCGCTCGGTTGCTGCGTCGCTCCCGCGCCTCCAGCGCTCCGCGACTCCGCAAACGCCCCGCCACACCATCATCCCGCCCCCCGACCTCCAGGCATGATGGGTGGCAAAAGATCACGTGACAAAAAAATAAAGCAACCTCTGGAGTTGCCGCACGCGCGACGCGCGTGACGACGCGCGCCGACGTGCTTGCCGACTATGTCAGTCCGAGCTTGTCGAGGACGCCTCGTGTCGCGCTGAGCGAAGTCGAAGCGCGACCCCCAGTCTCCAAGAACAAGATGCGGGGTCGCCGCTCGACTCCGCTCGCGCCGACACGAGGCGTCCTCGACAAGCTCGGACTGACAAAACCGCAACACGTTCGCGCGTGTCGTCACGCGCGTCGCGCGTGCGGCAACTCCGGAGTTTGCTTATTTTTTTTGGATGTGCACGAACAGCCACGATCGTGCCGCACGGAGTCGCGTGCGACGATCGTGCCGGGGGTGCGGGGCGGGGGTGTGCTGCGGCGGGGCGTTTGCGAAGTCGCGGAGGCCTGGAGGGCCGGGAGCGACGCAGCAACCGAGCGACCAGAGGCGCACGATGCGCCGTCGGGAGCGTCCCCGCCGCAGCACATCCCCGCCCCGCACCCCAAGCCACAACCCAAAAAGTCACTCCCCGCGCATATGCGCGCGTTCCCGAAGCAACCGTATCTGCCACACGTGGATGAACCGCTGGACTTCTTCTTTGCTGCGTTCGTCGATATCGACGAACTGTACGCCATGCGCGAACTTCCGGCGCTTGACGTTGAGGAACGCGATGACGACCTTCGCGCGCAGGGACATCTCGCGAAACGGGTCGGGCGGGACCATGATCTTCTTCTTTAGCTTCCCGCGCCGAGTGATCTCGACGATCTCCTTTTCGAGCTGAACGCCGCGGATCAGGTCGTTCGGGAGCGTGAAGCGCAGGTCGATCAGGGCGCCGTCTTCCAAGTCCTCGTCGCCGACCAGGCGGAGGCCGCCGGCCGAGAGATCGTTGGCGATGGCGGTGCGCGTTCCGGGGCGGCCAGCCACGACGTAGAGCATGGGGAATTCGACCGACGCACGGTAGTCGCGCCGCTGCTGTTCGGTGATCGTCGCGCGCACCGGCGGCTTCGGCCCCTTGGGCTTCCTCCAGAAGAACACCAGGCAAGCGGATTCCAGGAACTTCCGGTCGACCCTCCGTAGCGCGGGTTATGCTTTCCTCGTTCGCGTCGCGGCTTCTCGACGCACTGGGGCCCGACGTCGTGCGAGCGGCGCCCGAGGACCTGGCGGTCTACGCGTTCGACGCGTACAGCGAGGACAAGCTGCCCTCGGCGGCGATCGTGCCGCACGACGCGCGCGAAGTCGCGATCGCGGTCCGGATCGCACGCGAGTGCGGTGAGCCGATCGTACCGCGCGGCGCGGGGACCGGACTCTGCGGGGGCGCGGTCCCGTCGCGCGGCGGGCTGGTCATCTCGTTCGCGCGCATGAACCGCATCGTCGAACTCGACGTGCGCAACCGGCGGGCCCGCGTCCAACCCGGCCTCATCAACCTCGACCTCTCCGCGGCGATCGCGGGAGCCGGGATCTTCTACGCCCCGGATCCGTCGAGCCAGAAGATCTCGACCATCGGCGGCAACGTCGGCACGAACGCCGGCGGGCCGCATTGCTTGAGCTATGGCACCACCACCAATCACGTGCTCGGGATCGAATACGTCGACGGGAACGGCGCCCTGCATCACACGTCGATCGACGATTCCGGTTACGACCTCACCGGCTTGCTCGTCGGCTCCGAAGGAACGCTCGGCATCGTCACCGAGGTCGACGTACGGCTCATGAAGCTGCCCGAAGCCGTCCGCGTGTGCGTCGCGGCGTTCACCGACGTCGAATCGGCGTCGGAGGCCGTCTCGGCGATCATCGGTGCCGGGATCGTGCCGACCGCGCTCGAGATCATGGACGCGCTGATCACGCGCGCGGTCGAAGCGCACTATCACGCGGGCTATCCGGAGAACGCCGGCGCCGTGCTGCTGGTCGAGATCGCCGGCACGCACGACGACGCCGCGGCCGGCGAGGCCGCGCTCGCGGCGATCGCGCGCGAACACGGTGCGCTTTCGTGGCGCGCGGCGCGCGACCAGCGCGAACGTGACGCGCTGTGGGCCGCGCGCAAGGGAGCGGCGGGCGCGATCGGGCGCATCGCGCCCAACTACTACATCCAGGACGCCTGCGTGCCGCGCACCCGGCTGCCCGAAGTGATGCACGCGATCGACGCGATCGCGCGCGACCATAAGCTCCCGGTCGGCAACGTCTTCCACGCCGGCGACGGCAACCTGCACCCGCTGCTGATCTTCGACCGCCGCGAACGCCGTCAGGTCGAAGCCGTCGTCGCCGCCGGCACCGAGATCTTGCGCACGTGCATCGCGATGGGCGGCACGATCAGCGGCGAGCACGGGATCGGCTACGAAAAGCGGGAGACGCTCTCGCTCGTCTTCTCGCCGGACGACCTCGCGGCGATGGGCCGCGTGCGCGACGTCTTCGATCCGATGCGCGCTTTCAACCCCGACAAGATCTTTCCGAGCGGCGCCATGTGCGGCGAGGTGAAAACGCCGGCGGCGCTTGGGACCGCGACGGCGTGATCGCAAAACGCAACGACGCGCTGCGCTTGGGGACGCTCTCGCCGGCGCGCGTGCTGGAGCCGGCCGACGGCGTCGAGCTGGCCGCCGCGCTCGCCGCGGCGGCGGCCGCCGGTGAGAGCGTCGTGCTGCACGGCGGCGGCACGCTGCAGCACAGCGCCAACCCGCCCGTGCGGTACGACTCGGCCGTGCTGACGACGCGGCTCGTCGCCGTGCACGAATACGAGCCGCGCGATCTCACGATCGGCATCGGCGCCGGCATGACGCTCGCGACGCTGCGGCGCATGCTCGCGGAACACCACCAAGTTCTTCCGCTCGACGCGCCGTTCCCCGCACGGGCCACGATCGGCGGAACATTGGCGAGCGGTTGGGCCGGTCCGCGGCGCGCGACCTACGGCCGCTCGCGCGATCTGCTGATCGGCGCGACGGTCGCCCTGACGGACGGTACGCTAGCGGTCTGCGGCGGAATGGTCGTCAAGAACGTCACCGGCTACGACCTCGGCAAGCTGTACGTCGGCTCGCAGGGCACGCTCGGCGCGATCGTGCGCGCGAACTTCAAAGTGCTTCCGGCGCCGCCCGAGCAGCGGCTGGCCATTTCGACCTTCGAGGACGACAACCGCGAGCGGGTCGTCGCCCACGTCGGCGGCATGACGGTGCCTCCGGTCGCGCTGCTGATTCGCGACGGCTTTCTCGCGCTGCGCGACGCGCCGCGCCCGGAGGACATCGACTTCCGGCCGCAGATCGTCGCGCTCTTCGAAGGTTCGGAGAGCACGGTCGACCGCGCGATGCGCGAATACCGCTCGGCGCTCGGCGCGGCCGGCGTCGCCGAGACGCGCATCTTGACCGGCGCCGCGGCGAGCAACGGCTTCCAGGACGTGCTCGACGAGTACGTCGCGCTCGCCGGCGCGGTCTCGTTCACCCTGCTGGGACGCGGTCTGCCGGCCGACGCGCCGCTCCGCTCGGAGCGGGCGCGCACGGCGTTCCCCTCCGGCGGCGAGCGCGGAGTTTCCGTCGAGACGATCGCGAATCTGCTCACCGGCGACGTCGTCGCGCGCGTTCGCGCCCCGGCGGCGCTCGACGCGCAAACGCTGGCCGCCGCAGGGGCGGCCGTCCGTTCCGCGATCGGCCGCGCGCAGCTCATCGCGGCGCACGATGCGGCGGTGCCGCACGTCGATGCGTGGGGCGAGACGCCGTCTACCATCGCCACGATGCGGGCGCTCAAAGAACGCTTCGATCCGCAGAACGTGCTGGCACCGGGGCGCTTCGTCGGTGCCATCTAAGATCGCCGTTCCCGCCGCGCTGCTGCGCGACGTGCGGCGAACGATCGGCATCGTCTTCAGCCGGCCTTCGCGCGTGCGCCGTTTTCTCGCGCTCGGCCCGCGCGGCTGGATTGCGACCGCGCGCTTCGTCGGGACGGTGATCCCGCGCGCCAGCCGCGAGCTCGCCCTCATCCGCCGTCGCGCGGAACGGATTCCGGACGCGGCGCTGCGCGAACAGGCCTTGGCCTCGATCGACGGCAAGGCGTATCACGTCCAAGGTGGAGCGATCCTCGCGACGTTCATGCACGGTGCGGCGGCGCGCCGCTACGTCGGTATCGTCGCTTCGCTCGAGACGATCTACGACTATCTCGACAACTTGTGCGACCGCCTGCCGGGCGTCTCGCAGCAGGCGTTCGCGACGCTGCACGAGGCGCTGCTCGACGCGTTGGACGACCGCCGCGTCCCGATCGACTACTATCGCGACGGCCCGGCAGGCGACGACGGCGGCTACCTGCGTTCGCTGGTCGACGCGGCGCGCAGCGGTTTGCGCGAACTCCCCAATTACGCCGCCGTGCGCGACCGGCTGGTGGAGGTGGCGACGTTCTACGCCGAACTGCAAGTGCTCAAGCACGGCCCGGCCGGCGCGCGCGAGTTTGCCTGCGGCGCGTGGTACGAGCGCAATCGCGAAGCGTTTCCGGGACTGTCGTGGTGGGAATTCGCGGCGGCATGCGGATCGTCGCTCCCCATCTTCGCCTTGATCGAACTCGGCGCGCGCAAACGGCTCGAGCCGGACGCGGTCGACGCGACGACGCGCGCGTACTTCCCCGGCGTCTCGGCGATCCACATTCTGCTGGACTACTTCATCGATCAAGCCGAGGACCGCGAGCACGGCGAGCTCAACTTCGTCGCGTGCTACGCATCGACGGCCGACGCGACGGCGGGCCTGACCCGGCTCGTCCGCGGTACGCTCGTGCTCGTGCGCACGCTAGCGGACGCCGCCCGCCACCGCTTCTTGGTGCAGGCGATGTGCGTCTTCTACCTGACGCATCCCAAAGTGTTCGAACAAAGTCTCGACCGCCAGAGCGCGGCTGTGCTCAACGCGCTCGGCTGACGTGCGGCGGCGCTAGCCGCCTTCGGCGGCGCGTTTCTTCTGCCAGTTGAGAAAGTCGATCGCGGCGAACCCGACGAACAATGCGTTTGCGATCAGCGTCGCGACGCCGATGTAGCCGTGGAACCACGCATTCGGTTCCATCATGTAGGTGAGCCCGAGCCCGAGCAGCACCACCAGCAGCAAGCGCGTCGAAAGCGCGAGCAGCGGGCGCTTGGCGCCGAGTAAGAACATCGAAGCGAAAGCGAATACAAAGACGTACGTATTGAGCGCGGCGCCGGTAGTCATGGTCCCTTTCGTTTCGGCATGAGCCGCCGTGGTCCTTAGGACATTTAGCGGAAATTCATGGCACATCGTTCGAACGACGGCCACGCTGGCGCCGGTCGAGCAAGCCGCCGATCACTAAAGCGATGATGCGTCTTCCGGCCCTGGCCCTCGCCATGCTCGCCCTGCTCGCGCTTGGGCCGGTTGCGCCTGCGATCCTCGGCTTCACGGCGGCCTCCGGCGCCCGCGAGCGGTTCGAGGAGGGGCGGTTCATCGATCTGCCGAGCGCGCACGGTGCGCTCGAACACGCCGGCGCAATCGGCGCCCGGCCGCACTACGCGGGCACGCGGGCCGATCGCGCGCTTGCCGTCTATACTGCCGACCGTCTGCGGGAATACGGGTTCGATACCCGCATCGAGGCCTTCACGGCCCGGGTCGACACGCCGCGCAAGCTGGCGGTCGAGCTGTTCGCCGACGGGCGCCCGTTCACGCCGCGCGACGGCTTTCACAAGCAGCGCGGCACGCCGCCGCTCGGCTTCGACCTGCGCGAAGACGGAGAACCGAACGATCCGGACACCCTCGTGGACGCCGTCGGCCTGCCCTTCAACGCCGGATCCGCGGACGGGGACGTTACCGCGCCGCTGGTCTACGCGCGTCGCGGGATGCCGGAAGATTTCGCGACGCTGCGCCGGGCCGGCGTCGACCTGCGCGGTGCGATCGTGCTGATCCGCTACGGCGGCGCGTTCCGCGGGCAGCTCGTACAGAACGCGCAAGCGGCCGGCGCGATCGGCGCGATCCTCTACAACGATCCCGCCGACGACGGCGCGGCGCGCGGCGCGACGTATCCGAGCGGCCCCTGGCGGCCGTTGAAGTCGACCCAGCGCGGTTCGCTCGGCGCCGGGATCCGCATCCCGACGCTGCCGATCAGCGCCGAGAACGCACGCACGCTGCTGCGCGCGTTGCGCGGGCCGAGCGGCCCGGCCGGCTGGGCCGGTGCGCTCGACGCACCGTATCCGCTCGGCCGAGGTCCCGCGGCCGTGCATCTCGTCGTGCGCATGAACCACGAAACGCGAACGCTCTGGAATACCGTCGGAACGCTGCGCGGCACGGAGCCCTCGCAGAGCGTCGTGCTCGGCGCGCATCGTGATGCGTGGGTGTACGGCGTCAGCGACAACGGTGCAGGGACGATCGCGATCCTTGAAACCGCGCGCGGACTCGGCTACCTCGCGCGCAGCGGGTGGCGCCCGAGGCGCTCGCTGGTTATCGCGCTCTTTGACGGTGAAGAGCTGGGGCTGCTTGGGTCCGCGTCGTTCGCCCGAACGCATCCCGAGCTGCAGCAAGGCTGCGTCGCGTATCTCAACGGGGGTCAAAACTTGACCGGCACGACGTTCGGCGCCTCGGCCGTCGGGGCGCTGACGCCGGCGATCGTCGCGGCGACCTTGGCCGTCCCCGATCCCGCGCACGAACGCTCGAATTTGTACGACCGCTGGAGCGCGCAGCCGCGCGGCATCACGGTGGGCAATCCGGGCGACGGCAGCGACCACGAAGCGTTTCTCTTCCGGTTCGGCACGCCGATGGCGGAGATGGGCTTCGCCGGACCGTTCGGGCCGTATCATTCGAGCTACGACACGCTGCGCTACGCGTGGACGTTCAGCGATCCCGGCTTCGTGCTGCACCGCACGAACGCGCAGCTCTACGGCATCGTCGCGATGCGCCTCGCGGATGCGGATGCGATTACGTATGTTTTCTCGGCGCTGCTCCCGGTTCTCAACTCCGGAATCGCGCGGGTGCAGGCGCGCGCCCAAAGGGACGGGCGCACCATCGACGTCGCCCCGCTGCGCACCGCGATCGCTGCCTTCGCAGCAGCTGCACGCGGCACGGACGACGCGATCGCGCGCGGCGCGGGCCCGGACGCGGCGCGCACGCTAGCGGCCGTGCAAGAGATCGACCGCGTAGCCTATGGTGTACACGACTACGAAAGCGTCGCGTTTCCGGCCGTCGCGGCCGCGTACGCGAGCGGAGAGGACGCCGCGGTCCGCGATGCGGTCGCCGTCGCCGCGGCGGCGATCGCTCGCGCAACAGCCGAGTTGCGCTAGGGAATCAGCGGTGACCGCCGCCGCCGTGGAACCCACCACCGTGGAACCCGCCTTCGTGACCGTGGAAGAAGGGCCGGTTCCCGTAGGAGAATCCGAAGTCGTAGGCGGAGCCTGGACCGTAGTAGTCGGGACCGTCGTACGTGTACGGCGTGTCGACTTCGTTCGCGCTGAACGATGAGCCGGCGGGGTAGCCGCTGATCGTGACGCTCATCCCGGTCGCGAGACTCAGGCCCGTCGGATTGATGACGGTGCCTTGATGCAGGTCTACGGAGTCGACGAGTCCGCGCTGGTCGAGAACGGTGAGATGGTATTTTCCGTCGATTGACTGGATGCGTCCAACGACAGACTGGTCATTGCTGCCTGCGGCCGGAGGAGCGTTCGTCGCCAGGTCCTGCGCGTGCGCCGTGAGCGGAGACATCAACGCGACGACGGCGAGCGCCGATGCGGACAGCAATGGGGAGATCTTAGGGAACGGAATCATGTGGGGGGCCTCGGATAACTTTACGAAACGGCGAACGACATCGCACCAGCGCTCGCCGCAATCTTGAGAGTCGATCCGCTCGCAACGCCGAGCCTTTTCGGCTGGTTCGTCGCAATCCCAAGTTTCTTCCGGCGCGGCGGAGGAACACTCAGCCGATGTAGCCGCACTCAATGACACAATGCGGCTGTTCCCGGTTGCGAATCGCGTATCTCGTCGTCGGTATCACGTATGTCGGATCCAGCGCGATGCGCGATGAACTCCGACGTTTGACTACGTGAACGTCGCGATGACGAACGCGAAATTGCGTCAGCGGTGTCCGCCGCGGAATCCACCACCGCGCCAACCATATCCAGCGAAGGGACGACCGTAGAATGGCCGGCCGTAAAATGGCCGACCAAAGAAAGGCCGTCCGTAAAAGGGTCGACCAAAGAATGGCCGCCCGTAAAAAGGCCGGTGAACGTAGGAATAGCCGCCGTTGCCGAAAACGAGTCCGAGACTGAACGCCGGGCCGTAGCCGTATCCGAAGTTGGGATACCACCAGCCGGGGCCGTAGTAGACCGGCGCCGGGTACGAACCGGTGTACGTATACGGCGCGTCGATCTCGTTCGCGTCGAACGATGAGCCTGCGTTGTAACCCGTTATGGTGACGCTCATCCCGGGCGTCAAACTCAGCCCGGTCGGATTGATTACCGTGCCCTGATGCAGCTGCACGGAGTCGACGAAGCCGCGCTCGTCGAGAACCGTGATGTGGAACGTTCCGTCGATCGACTGGATGCGGCCGCGGATCGTCTGATCGTAGCTGCCGTCCGGCGGCCGAGCGTACGAGGGCAGCTCCTGCGCATGCGCCCTCAGCGGAGAAACCAGGCCGGCGATTGCGAGCACCGCCGCGAGCAGCAGCGGCGAGACGTTAGGATGCTTCCTCATGTGCGAACCTCGCTTGGTCCACCTCGCTATCAGCGTACCACCAGAGCTCGCCGCAGTCTTGAAGATCCGCGCGCAGCGCCGGCGAAGAACGCGTTCCTCGCCGACGTTGCACTAGGGAATCAGCGGTGTCCGCCGCCGCCGTGGAATCCACCGCCGTGGAACCCGCCACCGTGGAACCCGCCGCCGTGGAATCCACCGCCGTGGAACCCTCCGCCGTGGAACCGGTCGCCGTGGAATCCACCGTGGAACCGGTCGCCGAAGAAGAATCCGTAGTTATAGTCCGGATACCCCCCGTAGTAGACCGGACCGTCGTACGCGTACGGTGTGTCGATCTCGTTCGCGTCGAACGTTGAACCTGCGTTGTAGCCGGTGATCGTGACGCTCATACCGCTTGCAAGGGTCAGGCCCGTCGGATTGATGATCGTGCCTTGATGCAGCTGTACGGAGTCGACTGAGCCGCGGTCGTCCAGAACGGTAAGGTTGTACGCTCCGTTGATCGACTGGATGCGTCCTTTGATGGAATTGTCGCTGCCTGGGGCCGGTCGTGCGTACGACGGTTGGTCCTGGGCGTTCGCCGTCAGCGGAGAAATCAAAGCGACGCTTGCGAGCGCCGCCGCGGACAGCAGCGGAAAGAGTTTAGGAAACGGAATCATGTCTGAGCCTCGATGCACTGTACTATCCGCAGTATAGTCCGGCGTTCAGAGGAAATCTGGAGA
>JAQBPM010000448.1 GCA_028287525.1 Vulcanimicrobiota bacterium
GGACGCGGGCGTCGGGTCGGACGCCGCGGCGGCCGCGGCGCTCGCCGCCGCCGCCCAGAGCCGCGATCTCGCCATCAAGCGCCGGCTCCTCGCGCATCCCGGCCGCGCGGCGCTCGAGCGGGTCTTCGGATCGCACGTTTTCGCGCTGTGGCAAAGCGACGCGCTCGCGTTCGAGCCGGCGCTCGAAGACGACGTCGTGCGCGAATCCGCGCTCTTCAACGAATACACCCAACTCCTCGCCGGCGTCACCACGACCTTCGAAGGTGAGACGCACAGCCTCAAGAGCCTCAATGGGTTTGCGGAGGATCCCGACCGGGACGTCCGGCGCGCCGCGCTCACGGCGCGCTGGAGCGTCTATGAAGCGCATGCGCCGGCGCTGGATCGCATCTTCGACGAGCTCGTGCGATGCCGCGCGCAGATGGCGGCCAAGCTCGGCTACGGCTCGTTCATGGATCTCGCGTACAAGAAGCTCGGGCGGACCGAATACGGGCCCGGCGACGTCGCGCGGTTCCGCGACGCGATCCGGTCCGACATCGGGCCGCTCGCGCAGCGGATCGTCGATGCGCAGGGCACCGCGCTCGGCGTCGACGCCGTGATGCCGTGGGACGAGGCCGTCTTCGACCGCTTGCCGCCGATCACGATGCCCGCCGGTGACGGCGAAGTGTCGCGCGCGTGCGCCGCGGGGTTCGCGTCGCTGGATCCGGAGCTCGGCGCGTTTGCGCGCTTGATGTTCGAGCGCGACCTGCTCGATCTCGAAGCCCGTCCCAGCAAGGCCGTCGGAGCGTTCTGCACGTTCTTCCCCGACGCGCGGATGCCGTACGTATTCGTCTGCCCAACCGGCACGTCGAGCGATGCGCTGACCCTCGTGCACGAGATGGGACACGCCTTCCAGGACTATTCGGCGCGCGACAAAGCGCTCGTGGAATACGTCCTCCCGACGGCCGAAGCCGGCGAGATACACTCGATGGCGATGGAATTTCTGATGTGGCCCGAGTACGAGCGGTTCGCCGGCGATGACGCGGACCGCTACCGCGCGCAGCATCTGCGCTCGATGCTGCTGATGCTGCCGTACGTCGCGGCGATCGATCATTTCCAGGAGCTGGTGTACGCGCAGCCGGACGCCTCCGCCGACGATCGCCATGCGATGTGGCGATGGGTGGAAGCGCGGTACCTGCCGCACCGGAACTCGGGCGAGATCCCGCACGTCCTGCGAGGTGGTTTGTGGCAACGCCAGCGCCACGTGTACGGCTTCCCGTTTTATTACATCGACTATGGGCTCGCGATGTGCTGCGCTCTGCAGTTCTGGACGGCCGCACGGCACGACCGCGCCGCCGCGCTCGCAGCGTATATTGCGCTGTGCAAACGCGGCGGCGACGGTCCGTTTCTGCAGCTCGTCGAGTCGGCGGGGTTGTGGTCGCCGTTCGCACCCGGTGCGCTCTCGGACGTCGCGCGGCACGCCGCCGACTTTCTCGGACTTCAGGCGTAGATGCGTCCGCCCAGCTCGATGAACCCGCCCTCGTGCGTGCCCCACGGATCGTGATGCGTGAAGTGCACGATCGGCGGCCGGCCGCGGTCGTGGACGAGCTCGCCTTTGACGGTGACCCGATCGCCAGGGCTCACCGGGACCCGCGGCCCGATCGAAACGTTGTCGATCACCCGAAACGTCTTGCCGTCGTCGCCCCGGCAGTCGAATTGCTCGTGCACGAAGCGCGAGTGCTTCCCCTGAAAGAAACTGGGCGGCGCGAGCACCGTCCCGTTGAGCGTAATTTCCATCGGCCCCTCCGCGCTTCCGTCACGCGCCGGAAGGCGCGCGGCAAGGGGGCGCCGTAGGGCGACCGAGCGTGATCTGGCTCCTCGCCACGGCGTTCCTCTCGCTGGGCCTCGTCAACCTCGACTTCTCGCGCAGCTGGTGGCAAGGGCAGCTCCAGCGGCTGGCCGTCGGCGTTCCCGCGGCGGCGGTGTTCTGCTACGTCACGCTCCCGCCGCTGGTCTTCCCGCAGGCGTTCGCGCTGCTGCTGCTGACGCTGGTCCCGAACGTCGTCGTCACCGCGTTCGGCACCGCGCGCCGCATCGTGATCACGCGCCGCATCGTCTCCCTGCGACGGACGCCGCTGTGGCCGCTCTTCGCGGCGGTCGGCGCGGTCGCACTGTTCGCCCTCGTCCTCGCCGTCATTCCGGTCGTCGACGCGAGCGGCTTGCGCGACCTCACCGGCGCGACGATCTCCTCGGCGAAGGCACCCGCCGCCGATCCGCGCCACGTGCGGGTCGTCCCGGAAGAATCGGCGATCTTCGCCGGCGAGAAAGTCGTCGGCCAGCTCGGCGCGTACTATCGGGTCGGAACGTACAACGTGCAGTCCGAGAACGGGCGGCTCGTCTGGGTGGCGCCGCTGAATTTCCAGGGCGGGGTGCAGTGGCTGGTTCGGCACACGTCGCCCGGCGTCGTGATCGTCAACGCGGAGAATCCCGACGCGCCTGCCGAACTGCGCCAGCGCGCCGGGCTGCGGTACATCCCCTCAGCGTTGCTCAACGACAACTTGCGGCGGCACGTGTGGCTGCGGTACGGCACCGAGCTGCTGCTCGAGGAGACGCTGCAGCTCGATGCGCAGGGGAACCCACGCTACCTCGTGACGCTAGGCCGGCCGACGCTCGGGTGGAGCGGCGAGGCGGTGACGGCGGTCGTGATCGTCGACCCGGCGACCGGGGCGATGGAGCGCATCGTGCGCGCGGATTTCGGCAGGCTTCCGGCGTGGGTCAGCCGCGTGTATCCGCCCGATCTCGTCATCAAATATAACGATTGGTTCGGGCGCTATGTCCACGGTTGGTGGAACGCGGAGATCGCGAAACGCGACGTACACCTTCCGGCCCGCGCCGACGTCTTCGGCATCCTCCTCGCCGACGGCCGGTTCGTGTGGTTTGTCGATCATACGTCCCCCAATGCAACCGACGCGTCGATGACCGGCTTCACCTACGGCGACAGCCGGACCGGCGCGATGGTCTACTACACCTCGAGCGGAGGCGAGTACAACTCGTTCGGCGCACAGCAGGCGGTGGCGGGGAATCCGATCGTCAAGCAAGGTCGCTTGATCCCCACTCAACCGGTGCTGTATACGTTGTTCGGACAGAATACGTGGGTAATTCCGGCTGTGGCCGATAACGGAAAATTCCAGACCCTCGCGCTCGTGCAAGCCGCCGGCGGTCATGTCGTGGTGGGAAACAGCGGCTCCGCGTCGCCCGCCCAGGATGCGTTCGCCTCGTTCCAGGCGTACCTCGGTGACCGCTCGCCCGGCACGAACGGCACGACGATCGCCGGGACGCTTGACCGCTTCGCGTTTGCGGGCGGCCGCGTGTGGTTCACGTTGCGCGAGCGCCGCGGGATCTTCACGATCGTCGACCCGAACGGGCCCGACGTGCTGCTGGCGCGCGCGGGCGACCGGGTGCGGTTTCGCGTGAGCCCGGACGAAGCCGGCGCGCAGCAGGTGCGCGACTTCGCCGACGGGTCGCTCGCGCGATGAGAACCCTGCACAGCGCGCGTATCGCGCTGGTTCCGGTCGACGTGCGCAACGCGCGCGAACTGTGGGAAGTGCTCAACGCGCCCGACCTGCGCAAGTTCCAGGACATCCCGCGCGTGCGCGCTGAGGAGTTCGAGCGCCAGGTCCGCGCCCGGCCCAAGGAACTGCGCGCCAACTCGTCCGGGCGATTCGAGTGGGTGCTGCGCGCGGGGACGCCCCAGACGACGATCGGCTGGATCTCGCTGCGCGTCAACGATCGTTCACCGCGCGTCGGCGAGGTCGGCTACAGCCTCGTGCTGGACGCGCGCGGCAAAGGGTACGCCAGCGAAGCGCTGCAGGCGGTGATCGACGAAGCGTTCATCGAAGGCGAGCTCGACGAAGTGCAAGCCTGCATCGTCCCTGAGAACGCCGCCTCCCGCCGCGTGCTCGACCGGACCGGCTTTCGCGAAGAGCGGCTCCTGCGCAGCGGCGCGGTCATCCGCGGCCGTCACGTCGACGTGCTGCTGTTCTCCGTCGCACGCGCAATCTGGGATCGCGCCCGCCGCGAATCCATGGCCCGCTCAAGCAGCGGCTGAGCGCCCCGTCATTGCGGTCTCGCCCAATATCATTGCGAGCGTGTCCATGTCATTGCGACCGGCGTCCTTGTCATTGCGAGCTTGTCGAGCAACCCCCGTGGTCGCGCTGAGCGCAGTCGAAGCGCGACGCCGGTCGACGTGCCGACCGTAGCGACCGCTCACGCAGCCGCGGCGGTTCGCGGCGCGTCGTTTGATGAGC
>JAQBPM010000450.1 GCA_028287525.1 Vulcanimicrobiota bacterium
TCCGACGTCCCGTTGGCGCCGGTGCCGCAGACACCTCGATGCGCTGCATCGACCTCGCAACCGTCGGCCAGCGTGATGGCGAACGTTCCCGCCGCCAGCGACGGCATGTTGATGAGACTTTGGCCGATCGTTCCGTTGCCGGTGCGGAGCGTCCCGGCGAGGTTGTTGGTCGAGGGCGTGTAGTTGCCGGTAAGGACGTACTCGGCGAGCTCCGGAACGGGGGGGCTCCCCAGGGCGCTGTTGCCGACCGCTACGGTTCCGTTGCGCGGCTCGTACGCGAGGCCGACCGGATCGTCGACGTTCGTCGTGACCGTCGTCGCCGAATTGGCACCCGTCGAGATGGCGCCGACCGGGACGCACGCCATGTTTCCGCCGGTCGTGCCGCCGTTGCCGATGATCAGATCGCCCGAGTTGTCCCACAGCAGGCTCACCGGATTGTCGACGTCGTTCTGGCCGGCCTGATTCGTCGACGGCGTAACCGCGAGGCTCGCGGGCGAGAACGCGGAGAATCCGTTCGGACCGCCGGCATCCGTCGAGAGGTTGTAGAAGTCGACCCTGCCGGTGTTGGTCCCCGTCTGCTCGACCGCGGCGAGGAAGTTGTGCGTCGGCGGCGCGGTGCCGGCCGAGAACGTGAACGACTTTGTCGGGGCGAAGGCCAGGCCGTCACTGCCGCCGCTCGTGTTCGGCGGAATCGCCTTGACGTTGACCGACGCGTTGGTAATGCCGGTGTTGCTCGGCGTCAGGGTGATGGTCTGGGCCGCCTGGTTGATGGTGAACCCGACGGTACCTCCGGTGCCGTTTATCGTGCCCGAGGCCGGCTGATACGTGGCCGTATTGTCCTGAACCTCGAGCGTCGGCAGACCCGGTCCTACGATCGTTTTGCCGGCGAGGTCGGTGTTCGAGACGGTAAACGTGACAGGCGTCGTTCCGACCGCCCCGAATGCCGCCCCAACCGGACCGGCCTGACAGCTCCCGCTGCCGTTGACGGTCATGACGCTGACGTTCGCGTCAAGGGTGAGGTTGAAGCTATTGGCCACCCCCGCCGCCACGGTTAACGTTTTGATCTGCTGGGAGAGGATGTTGCTCGACGCGTCCTGGGCGGAGACCTTGATGTTGTCGCTGCCGGGCGGGATCCTGATCGTCAGCGTGCACGTCCACGGGCCGGTCCCCGGACATGTCGCGCTGCCCAGCGTGACGGGCTTCGCGCCGAGTTGGCTGGCGTTGACCGCGGTGATCTGCGCCGCGGTGAGTTGGCTCGCGGTGTTCAACGTGAACACGATCTTCGACGTCGACGACGACACGTACGCCGGACTGCGCTTGCTGCTGCTGGTCGTCGGCACCGGGACCGTGATCGTCAGCGTCGCGTCGGAGAGCGGCCCGTTGTACTGCGGCGCAGCAGTCGCCGTTGGCAGCGACTGCGGCAGCGCCGCGCTATGCGACCCTGCGCCGCACGCCGCCACGGACGCGGAGGCGGCAATCGCGAGGACCGAAGAGACGAATTTGTTCACGAGCCGATTCATGGACACCATTCCTCAGCCCCTACCGGGCCGATCGAGAAAAATCCGAGGTCAAAGAAACGCCGCCCGTCGTCCCCCGGGAACGAACGGGCGGCGACCCCATCGCTGGGATCAGTTGCGGCGGTGCTTGCCGGTCGCGTGAACGCCGGAGGTCGTGTACGTCACCGCAACGGTGGCCGTCGACGTATGCAAGGCCTGCGTCAGGCCGTCGTTGACGGTGAGATCGCAGCTGCCGGCGGTCGGCGAGTTCGCTACCGTTGCCGCAGTGATCGCGAAGACGCCGGGAGTGCTCTGGACGTTCGTCGCGATGTTGGCGCACGGCGTCGTGAACGTGCTCGTCGGGGTGAACGTGAAGCTGAAGCTCTTCGAGTACGGCGAGTTCGTGAACCCGAGCTCCGTGAACGTCTGGCCGCCGCTCGCTCCGGTACCGCCGACATCGCCGGGGACGAAGAGATCGACTTCCGTACCGGACGCAGGCGTGATCGCCAAGAGGGTCGGCTGGAAGGATGTCGTGGCGCTCGTCACGCCGCTCGCGGCAACCGTCAGCGTCTTGGTGTTCTCGGCGACACCGCCGTAATGAAACAAGACCATGTCGGCGTCGGTGTGGAGCGTCACGCTGGTCGACGAATTTTGCGTTGCCGCGCCGCCCGCGAGCAGCGTCGCGCCGTTCGAGTCGGTCTCGTTTATCGACACGGTCACGGGGTTTGCGGCGCCGGTCGAATCGCCGTACGTGCCGGTGATCGCGGCGCCCGCCGCATCGGTCGGGGTGACGGTCAGTTGTGTATTCGCTACGGAGGTGTTCGCCGTCGCCGCCGGCACGCCGCTGATCGCGAGCGCGGCGACGATGCCGTTTAGCGTGATGGTCAGGTTGGCGTTGGCCGATCCGGCGACGATCACGAACGTTTTCGTGGCGGTCGAGAGCGCGTGCGAGCCGGCCCCGGCGCCCCCGGGGGCATCATACGTCGTGACCGTGAAGCTGTCGTTTCCAGGCGGTGATGGCGGCCCTGACACGGTGCAGCCCGTGGTGCACGAATTTCCGCTGGTACCGTTGACACTCGTCGTCACCGAGGTGTTCGTCAGGCCTGCGGGCGGGTTATTGAGCGTGATCGTCACCGACAACGTCGAAGGCGAAATGTACGACGGCTTCCGTGTCCCACTCGACGCGCCTTTTTGCGGAACGACGAGCGTGAACTGCGGCGTGACGAGCTGACCTTGCGGCGCCAATGTCGGCGCCGGAGGGGCAGGCGCATTCGATGTCGTGCCGCCGCCACCGCCGCCGCAAGCTGCGAGGGCCAAGACGGCAAAAAGGGAGAGGATCTTACGCATCTGGACTTTCGCTCCTTGTGATGCTAGCTGCGTCATTTACGGAGCTTTCCGTTGATGACCCAGCCGCTGGTGGTGACGATGACTTGAGTGGTCGAGTGCTGACTGAAAGCGTCGGTGAACGTCGCCGTGCAGGTGACGGCGGCATTGCCCGTCACCTGAACGCTCGCGTTCGGCCCCGTTGAGGTGATGGGCGAGAAGCTGGCCTTGCCCGCGCAGTCATCCGACTCGGTGAAGGACCCCGAGTAGGCGGTCTCATGGAGCGTGATCGTTTGGGCGCTTGCGGCACCCGTGCCGAACACGTTGACCGGGTTCGGGCTCACCGTCAGTACGAACGGCGAGGGCGTCGGGCTCGGCGTCGGTGTGGGAGTCGGCGTCGGCGTCGGCGTCGCGGTCACGGCCGGTGTCGCCGTGGGAGTCGGCGTCGCGGTCACGACGGGTGTCGCCGTGGGCGTCGGCGTCGGGGTCCAGCCGGCCGGGGTCGCCGTCGGCGTCGGCGTCGCGGTCGGGGTCGCCGTCGGCGTGGGCGTCGGGGTCCAGCCCGCCGGGGTCGCCGTCGGCGTCGGCGTCGGGGACCCGTGCGGCGTCGCGGTCGGCGTCGGCGTTGCCGTCGGAACCGGTCCGCCGGTGGCGACGAGCGCGAACCAATATTTCACGCCGGCTTTGAACGTGAAGTTCAAACCGTTGGTCGAGAACGTCAGGGTCGTACCGCTGACCGTCGCCGGACCCTCCCAGAACAAATCCCAATCATTGGGAGCCTTCGCATCGTTGAAGAACGCGATGTAGTAGCTCGCGCCCGGAACCAGGAGTTCCGACGGGACCGTCAACGAGAAGGTCGGGCTGTTCGGCAGTTGGATGACCTGATCGGAGATCAGCCGGATGTAGAGGATCGAGGCGTGCGGCGGCTGCGCGAGCGCATATCGCGTCCCCGCGGGCACACGCGCGCTCGACAGCGCGGGAACGCCGTCCTCCGCAGGCGGCGCAAAGTTCTGGACCGTCTCGGTCAGCGTCGCCGTGGTCGCGGCGGTCGGTGCCGGGAACGTGACCGTCCCGCTGACGCCATGCGAGGACGGCAGTGCGGGTGAAACCGCGGGACCGCCCGGCGTCAGCGTCACGGCGCTCGTGCTTTGCGTGACGGTCCAGAACGCCGATGGAGCGTCGACCGTCGCCACGCTGGGTGAGCCGCCCCCACACGCGACGAGGCTCGCCGCCGCGGCGAACAAGGCTAGTGGTGCCGAAACGAGACGTCTCACGAAGGGACCTCAACTAGGGCAGATACAGACCCGGGCGCATGCTGAAAAGCGCCATTACATGACGCCCAGCGAACATGGACCGATCCGGGTGGTACCATACGCCCCGCAAATAGTTCTTCGGACCTAGAGAAAAGACTCAAGGTCCTAGAGCGCCGGATACGTCGTGGTAAGGAAGCATCCCTACCAAGCGTGTAAAGGTTGTGTCAGGGGCGGACGTTAGTCAGCCGCGGTCTGCTCCACGAAATCCGGATACTCATGCTTGGCGTACGGGTCTTCCGGCGGCCAACTGGGGATTTGGTCGTCCCACGGCGTCGCTTCGCGCTCCGGCAGCGTCACCTCGACCGGCGTGTCCACCAGATGCAGCGTCGCCAGCGTCTCGACGTGCCCGGTCTGCGGGAACATGTCGAACGGCTGCACGACGCCCAGCGCGTATCCGCGCTTCGCCAGATGCGCGAGATCGCGCGCCAGCGTCGCCGGATTGCACGAGAGGTACCAGACGTTGGGAACCTTCGCGTTCGCGATCGCCTCGAGCGTCGCTTCGTCGCTGCCTTTGCGGGGCGGGTCCAGGAAGACGATCGCGGCCGACTCGAGCGCGGCCTTCCCGTCTTTGTTCGCGACCGCGCCTTCGACGCGGCCCTCGACGAAGCGCACGCGATCTTCGACCCCGTTGAGCGCGGCGTTCTCGCGCGCCTCGCGTACGGCGGCGGGGTTCTCCTCGATGCCGACGACCGTCGCGCCGCGCGAGGCGAAAAAGATCGCGAACGTCCCGGCGCCGCAGTAGAGGTCGACGACCGTGCGGTCCTTCTCCACCCCGGGCGCGAGAAACCGGAAGATGCGCCCGACCATCTCACTGTTGACTTGAAAGAACGACGCCGGCGAAACGCGGTAGCGCACGCCTTCGATCGTCTCCTCCATCTCGCGCTTGCCCCACACGTAGAGCATCTTGCGGCCGAGCACGGCGTTGGCGGTGCGCGGTTCGAACGAGTTGGATATCCCGACGACGCCGCGGATCCGGCGCGCGATCGCCGGCGCTTCCGCCCTGATCTCCGGCGACTGGCGATCGGTGGTGATCGAGAGGACCGCTTGGCCCGACGCGGCTCCGGCGCGGATGATCACGTGCTTCGCGCCGGCGAACGCGGCTTTCGACTGCGGCGAGCGCGCCGCGGCGTACAAGCCCCCGATCGCCGCGTCGAGCTGCGGCAGCACGACCGGACACGAGTCGATCTGCACGATCGCGTGCGATCGCGCTTGATAGAACCCGAACGACGGCTCGCCGGTGGAGTGGTCGACGACCAGCGCCATCTTGTTGCGATACGCGCGCGGGTTGGTCATGCCGACCGGGCGCCGCACGTCGACGTCGGTGAAGCCGCCGATCCGGCGCAGCGCGTTGCGCACGATCTGTTCTTTCCAGGCCAGCTGCGCGGCGTACATGAGATGCTGCACCTGACAGCCGCCGCACACGCCGAAGACTCCGCAGAACGGCTTCGCGCGGTACTCGGACTGCGACTCGTACTCCACCACTTCGCCGACGGCGTATTTCGGCTTGACCTGGGTGATGCGCACGCGCGCGCGTTCGCCCGGCAGCGGTCCCGAGACGAACACGACCATGCCATTCATCCGGCCCACTGCTTGCCCGTTGGCGAGAAGGTCGGTGAAACGTACCGTACCGACGGTGCCCAGGCCCAGGCCCGCCGCCGGCATTGGGGATCGAGCCCCCATGCTAGGTCGGCTTTTTCTCGTCCAGCGTCTTGATGAGGCGGTTGGCCTCGTCGATGAGCGCTTGGATTCGCTCCGTCGTCTCGTCGCCGGCCGGCTGCGGCCGCATCGTTGCGCGGAGGATCATGAACGTGAGCGCGGCCGACGCGCCGGCGATGCCCAGCCAAACAAGGGTCCGCCCGAGCGGCGCGGTCGGCCGGCCGGTTGCGGCCTCAGGGGCCTTGTCGACGCTGGGGATGGTCGTCTGATCGGTCACAAGACGTTTTTCGTCAACGAAGCACCCCCGTCATTCCGAGCTCGTCGAGGAACCCTCGTGTCGTGCCGAGCGACGCCGCCATCTCGGCAATCACGTGCGGGGCTCGCACCTCGGCTGCGCTCGGCGCGAAACGAGGGTGGCTCGACAAGCTCGCCATGACAGGGCGACAAGCTCGCCGTGACAGGCCTCCTAGGCGACGGCTACGGCTTCGGCGTCGGAGGTTTCGAGTTCGCGGCGTTCGCTGGTTGAGATGATCTTGGCCAAGTCGAGCAGGATGATGAGGCGGTCCTCGATCTTGCCGACGCCTTTGATGTACTCGGTATCGACGCCGGTGATCATGTCGGGCGCGTCTTCGATCTGCTCGACCGGGAGGCGCAGAACCTCGGAGACGGAGTCGACGACCATTCCGACGCGCTTCGCACCGATCTCGGTGACGACGATGCGGGTGTTTTTCGTGTGCTCGACGCGCGGCATACCGAAACGGGTCCGCAGGTCGATGATCGGGATCAGCTGACCGCGCAGGTTGATGACGCCTTCCATGAACACCGGCGCGCGCGGAACGTGCGTCACCGCCACCATCCGGTTGATCTCCTGAACCTGCGCGATATCGACGCCGTACTCTTCCGAACCGAGCGTGAACGAAACGACCTGGATAGTTTCAGCCATGATCTTATACTCCGGAGAATTCGGCGCGGGTGGCTTTGCCGCCGCCGTAGGCGGTGGCGACGAGGGAGTGGACGTCGATGATGAGCGAGATCGAACCGTTGCCGAGGATCGTCGCGCCGGAGATTCCGGCGATGCGGCCGATCACGTCGGAGAGCGGCTTGATCACGATCTCCTGTTCGCCCTGGAACGAGTCGACGACGAGCCCGACCTGGCGGCCCTGCAGGCCGACGATGACGATCATTACCTTGTCCGGATCGCGCGGCGCCTCGAGCCGAAAGAACTCGCCGACGCGGATCAGCGGCACGACTTGACCGCGCAGCGTGATCACCTCGCCGCCGTGCACCGTGCGAACGTCGCTGGTCTCGATGCGCTGGGATTCGATCACCGAATCGAGCGGGATCGAGTAGAGCTCGTCGGAGACGCGCACCAGCAGCGCCTGGATGATGGCGAGCGTCAGCGGCAGCTTCATGGTGAACTTCGTGCCTTCGCCGAGCACGGAGTCGACGTCGAAGACGCCCTTGAGCCGCAGAATGTTCTTCTTCACCACGTCCATGCCGACGCCGCGGCCCGAGACGTCGGTGACCTGATCGGCGGTCGAGAAGCCCGGCGTGAAGATCAGCTCGATGATCTCGCGATCGTTGAGCCGGTCGGCTTCGGTGATGACGCCCATGCGAATCGCTTTTTCACGCACCCGCCCGAGGTCGATCCCGCCGCCGTCGTCGGATATCTCGATGATGACTTGGTTGCCTTCGTGGTACGCGTTCAGCTTGATCGTGCCGTGACGCGGTTTTCCGCGCGCCTCGCGGACGTCCGGCGGCTCGATCCCGTGATCGACGCAGTTCCGCACCAAGTGCATCAGCGGCTCGCCGACTTCGTCGACGATCGTCTTGTCGAGGTCGGTTTCGGCGCCGGCGATCTCGAGGTGGATCTCCTTGCTGCGCGCCTTCGCGAGGTCGCGTACCATCCGCGGAAAGCGGTCGAAGACCTGTCCGATCGGCACCATGCGGACCTTCATGATGCTCTCTTGGATCTCGTTGGTCGTGCGCGCGAGCAGGGCCGATGAATCGGCGAGATCCTTGGCCAGCGTCGAGAGGCTGCTCTCGGCACGGCTCTCGGTGCGGCCCTGCGTGCCGAGTTCGCGACCGAGGGTCAGCGCGATGTCCGAGATGCGGGTGCGGTTGATGACCAGTTCGCCGACGAGGTTCAGCAGCAAGTCCAGCCGCTCGATGTCGACCCGGATCGTCTGATTCTTGGTGGCAGCCGTGCGGCGAGCATCGGGCGCGTTCGAGGCCGCCGGCGCGGCTGCGGCCGGAGTCGCGGCCGGGGCCCAGGACTTCGGGGCAGCGGCCGGCGCGGCGGGCGCGGCAGGCTTCACGGGAGCGGCTTTGGGGACAGCTTTGGGGACGGCCGACGCGGCGGCGAAGAGGTCGTCGACCGCGGCCTGCGCGGCGGCAACGTCGACGTCGGCGTCCTCGGCGATGAGCGGCGGCGGCGCGGGCGCGGCGACCGGCTGCTGGGCAGGGACGACGGCGACGTCGCCCGCGGCCTCGCCGGCCTGGACTTGCGCGAGCAGCCGCGCGACCTCGGCCTCGAAGGCCGCAATCTGCTCGTCGTCGACGGTGACGAGGTGTTCCTCGTCGTGGTCCTGGACGCGCGGGCCCTCGATCGCCTGCGCGGTGCTGTCGTACACGGCCGCAAAATCGTCGAGACGCTCGACGTACGCGTCGACGCCGGCGGGGGCTTCCGCACCGGAGACCGCCGTCCGCACGAGCGCGGTGAGGACGTCGCGCCCTTCGAAGAGGAGGTTGACGCCGCTCTCCGTGAGCGGCATGCGATCTTTGCGCAGGAGGTCGAAGACGTTTTCGAGCTTGTGCGCGACCTGCTGGACCTCGGCGAACTCGAGCATCCCCGCGCTGCCCTTGATCGTGTGGAGCGCGCGGAAGAGCGAGGCGACGATCTCGTTGTCGATCGACCCCGAATCGACGAACTGCTCGAGCCGCAGGAGATCCGCGTCGATGGACTGGAGCAGTTCGTCCGTTTCATCCCGAAAATACTGGATGAACTCGGAGCGGTCAAAGAAATCGTCGGCCGACATAATTTCTTATACGAGTTCGGCGATTCGGACCGGACTTATGAGCGGTGAGCCGGCGAGGGCCGGCGGCCCGGACGCGGGCGACGGCTCATCGGCGAAGCGGAAGACCCCAACAGCGGCGGCCAGGCGTTGGGCCTGGTCGCGCATGGCGCCGACGGTGGAATCGATCTCCTGGACCTGCGCGGCAAGCTCGAAGGTGGACGCCGCGACCTCTTCCGAGGTCGTCGACTGTTCTTCGGCCGAGGCCGCGATCGGTTCGAGGTTGCTGACCATGCGGACCACGGTCGCCCGCATGCCGTCGGCCCCGACCGCATTCTGGCCGACGACGGCGGAGACGCCCGCTACCGAACCCGTGAGCTGGTCGCTGGTCGCGCGCATCCGCTCGGCGCGCGCCGCCACGTCGTCGGCGACCGCACGGGTGCGCACGATCGACGACCGCAGTTCCTCCAATGCCGTGCTCGCGCGCCCGGCGAGGCCGAGCCCGTCGATCGTCGCCGCGGTCGAAGCGGTCATCGCCGAGGACACGTTGGTCGTCTCGCGCCGGATGGCGCCAAGGATCTGGGCGATCTCGCGCGTCTGCGATGCGGAGGCGTCGGCGAGCTTACGAATCTCGTCGGCGACCACCGCGAAGCCCCGCCCGTGATCGCCCGCGCGCGCCGCTTCGATCGCGGCGTTGAGCGCGAGCAGGTTCGTCTGATCGGCGATCCCGCCGATCGCGTCGACGATTCTTTCGACCGCGCCCGAGCGCTCCTCGAGGGTCTCCACGGCGCGGGACGCGTTGGCCGCTTCGGCCCGCACCCGGGTCATCGCCGTTTCGGTCTGCCGGACCGCCTCGACGCCGGCGGCTGCTTCGCCGTCGGCCCCGGCCGCTGCCGCGGCTAGAGAGCCGCCCACGGTGGCCAGTTGCCCGAATTCTTCGTTCAGCTCCCGGACCGCCCGCGCCGAGACGGCGACCGCCTCGGATTGCGACACGGCGCCGTCGGCGATGAGGTCGGCGGCGGCGCTCAGTTCGGTGGCAGAGCCGGCCGTTTCGCGTCCCGCATGGGCTTGCTGCCGCGCGCCTTCGGCGACCTGGCCGACGGCGCGGGAGATTTGCTCGACGGCGACGCTCGATTGGGCGGTCGCGGTCGCCACTTCGTTGGACGCG
This sequence comes from Vulcanimicrobiota bacterium, assembly GCA_028287525.1. GTDB lineage: Bacteria > Vulcanimicrobiota > Vulcanimicrobiia > Vulcanimicrobiales > Vulcanimicrobiaceae > Vulcanimicrobium. The sequence continues at coordinate 9,971 of JAQBPM010000450.1, forward strand.
CGCATCATGTCGCCGGCGGTGGTCGCCACGACGGAGAGGACGGAACGCAGGCGGGTCGTCGCCGTCTCGTACTCGGCCGCGATCGCGACGAAGCCGTGCGCCATGCGGCGATACGCCTCCGCTAAGTCGCCGATCTCGTCGCGCCCGCGTTCGTGCAGCGGCGCAGGCGAGACGTGCAGCGTGTGGCCGAGATTGCCGGCCGCAAGATCGCGGAACGCCTCGCCGAGGCGCACGAAGTCGGTTTCGACGAGCGCGCCGATCGCGCCGGAGACCCGTCTCACGCGGCGCGAGAGCATGGCGCTCAGACCGATCGCGAACGCCGCGCACACCAGCGCGGCGGCGATTCCGAGCGCGATGAACGAACGGGTCGCGTCTTGCTGGACCGAGCCCAGGTCGGCTAAGAGCGCTTTGTAGATGGCGGGCGTCTTTATCGAACCGTCGTCGATGTCGGTGCCCAGTGTTCGATAGGCATCGACGAGCGCGCGCAGCGCCGGGAGGCCGGCGGACGCGGCGGCGCGGTCCCCGCGCGAGAGGAGCGCGAGCTCCTTGTCGACGACAGCGTTTATTTCATCGAGCTTGGGTTCCGCCGTCGTGATGAACTTGGTGAACGCGGGACGGCCCAGGCTGTAGATCTTGAGCGCGGTGACGTCCTCGTCGAGCGAATTGCGCGCGTCGCCCGTACGGGCGGCGAACGACTTGTCGCCGGTCGCGGCATAGCCGCGGATGGCCGATTCGAGTTCCGCGACCTGGAGGATGGTATCGCGCACTTCGCGCGTGCTGGGAATCGCCTTCACGATTGCGTCGGTGCGATCTTGCGAGGCTCTCATCGCCAACGTTGCGAGCGCGCATTGCGTGATAACGAGCACGAGGCAGATGCCGAACCCGGCACCGAGCTTCGCCGCGATCGGAAACCGCAGGGTCACGTTAGCGAACCGGCTCGTGGTGATGGCGAAGGAAGATCGCGGCCCCGTCGGCTGACGTCAACAGCGTGAGGTAGGCACGCGCAGCGGCTTGGTGTGCCGAGGCCTTCGCGATCGCCGCGTCGTGCTTCTCGTACATGCGATCGCTCTCCGGCAGCTCGATCGCCACGGTTTTCCCGGCGACGGCATCGGAGGAGTACAGGATCGCGGCGTCCACGGCGCCCGCCTCGACCGCTGCGGAGAGCTTGGCGTTGTCCGTCTTCGTCGTCGTCACGTTCGCGGCGAACTTCGCCGCGTAGTCCCCGCCGAGCCGCTTCGCGATCTTCTCGACCGTTTGCGCGCCGGTGCGGCCGATGACCGAGCCCGGCGTACCGCTGCCAAGGCGCACGCCGGGCTTCACCAAGTCGGCGGCGCTGTGAATCTTCGCCGCGGCAGCGATCGAGATGACGATCGCGGTGTGGTTCTTGTCGATCGGCGTGAGGTCGGTGAGCGCACCGCCGAGGTCGTTCACGACGGTCTCGGAGATCAGCACCAGGTCGACGGCGGCGCCTTGCTGGATTTGGGCGGCGATCACCTTGCTCCCGGCGTACGAGGTTTGGATCGTGACGTCCGGATGCGTTTTTTCGAACGTCAGCGCCATCTCGTCCATCACGGCTCTGGTCGACGACGCGGCCAGCACGACGACGACCGTTTTGTCGGCTGCAATCGCACTCGCCGGGCCCACGAGCAATGTTGCAGCCAACGCCGCGGAACAAAGGATCTTCACTGGAACGACTCACTTCCAAGGGATGGGCAAAACCGGCTTCGTCGACACGAGCCGTCGCCGTCATGCGCGTAGGACACCGCGGGGCGGCCTACTCTCCCAGTACGTTCGTCATAGAGAACGGGACGACACACGTCGTGCGGTAACGTCCCTGTTAAGAACTCGCCTCGGTTGCGTAAAACGAACGCCCGGGCATTTCGCCCAGGCGTTCGTTGGAAGGCATTCGGCTCAAGGCCGGCCGCGCGTCAGTCGTCGACGCCGAAGACCGAAAGCAGCGGCTGCAGCGATCCGGTTTCCGGGATCAGGATGAACTGCCCCGAGACCGCGCGGTCCTTGTCGAGGAACTGCGATTCGATCAGGAAGACGTCCTGATCGGGCAGGATCGACATCAGCGTTCGGAACGCGGCCTGGATCGTGCCGTACGAGAGCGTCGGCACGGACGGCAGCAGGTTGATCCCGGTCAGCGAGATCAGCGCCGTGAGGTACGACCCGGCGATGATGTTGCCGAGCTCCTTGAGCGTCGAGTCGACGATCGAGTCGAAGATCTGGATGTCGCCGATGATCCGCTTGATGAAGACGTTGACGAATTCCAGTGCTTGATCGCGGTCGAACAGCACGACCATTTGCCCCGGCGCCTCGCCGCGCACGTACATGTGCAAGGCGGCGACGGTCCGGTCGCCCGAGCCGACGCGCGTCGAGAGATCGCGGAACTTGAGCACGTCGATCGTCGGCTCGCTGAGCTTGACCGTCGTGTTCAAGAGCTGCGAGAGCGCGGTCGCCGCGTGGCCGGCACCGATGTTGCCGACCTCTTTGAGGGCGTCGCGCTGAATCTCGCTCAGCGTGAGTGACGGCGTCATGCCAGCACCTTTTGGATGGTTTCCAAGATCTTCGGCGGCTGGAACGGCTTCGTGATGAACGATTTCGCTCCGGCCTGGATCGCCTCGACGACGAGGGCCTGCTGGCCCATCGACGTGCACATGATGATCCGCGCGTTCGGATCGCCGGCCACGATTTGCTTGACCGCGGTGATGCCGTCCATCTCGGGCATCACCATGTCCATCGTGACCAGATCCGGGCTGAGGGCGCGGTATTTTTCGACCGCTTCCACGCCGTTCTGCGCCTCACCGACGACCTCGTAGCCGTTTTTGCTCAGGATTCCTTTGATCATCATGCGCATGACGACTGCGTCATCGACGATGAGGACTCGCTTCCCCGACACTGCTGCGTGCACTCCCTCAGGCCAGCCCGCGGTTTCGCCGTTCGGCTTGCCGCTTGTTGATGAACTCCATGATCGCTCTATCCTCCTCGGGTTTGAGCCCGTGGAACCGCAGACCGAGCGAGATCTTTTTCGTTGCTTCGATGTTGACGGTCCGCATGACTTCACCGAGCAGCACGAGGGGCGATGCCGACGTGCTGACCGAGAAGCGGGTCTCGACGTAGGTTCCCTTCTTCACCTCACGATCGACGATCAGCGATGCTCCCGAGCGGCTGATGTCCGTGAGTGAGGCGCGCACGTACTCGCCGGCTCCCTTGCCCCCGGGCGCATAGCGCCATTGGGAGGGGACGGTCGCGTCGAGGCGCACCGCGGCGCGTTTTTGCGCGCCGCCGAAGATTTGCAGCGTTTCGATTCGCTCGGGCACGGCGAAGACCGCTTGCGTTCCGCGGACGGCGAGGCACTTCGTCGAGAAGCGGAACCTGCCGTGCGCGTTCGTATAGGTAAAAACCCCGGTGCTGCCGAGGTTGGTCCCCGGCAGGAGCGTGACGCTCAGCCCCTTCTCGGTTATCGCCTCGACGCAGACCGAGCCGCGCGGACCGTTTCCGGTCATGGCCAGGTCGACGAAGGCGTTGGCGACGGGCAGCTTCAGCTTCTGCTGGGCGGAGAGCAAACGCGGACCGATCCCCAAGAGCCGGAGCATGGCGCTCATGCCGGTGCCCCCGCGTGTTCGAGGGACTCTTCGGTCGTCGAGACTTGGCCGATCGATTCGACCTTGAGGCCCGGCGCGATCTCGCTATAGGAGAGGACGACCAACGACGGCGCGGCCCGTTCGGTGAGCCGCTTGAGGGCGAGGCGCGTCGACGGGGCGGTGAGGACGATCGGCTGCATCCCGCTGGATTGCGCGAGCTGGATCATCCGGGTGAGCGAGGCGTAGATCTTGCCGACCGTCGAGGGGTCGAGCAGCGCGTACGCGTCCTCGCCGCGGCGGACGGCCTCGCCGAGCAGCGTTTCGAGCCGCGGATCGACCGTGATCACCGAGAGGACGCCGTTCTCCGCGTACTCGGCGCAGATGTGGCGCGCCATCGCCGCGCGGACCTTTTCGGTCAGGTAGTCGATGTCTTTGGAGGCGCGCGCGCCGTCGGCGAGGTTCTCGAGGATCAGCAGCAGGTTGCGGATCGGGATCCGCTCGCGCAGCAGGTTCTGCAGGACGCGCTGGATCTCGCCGACCGTCAGCAAGTTCGGAACGAGCTCGTCAACCACGACGGGATAGTGCTGCTTCACGTTGTCGAGCAGCGCCGAGGTCTCTTGGCGTCCGAGCAGGTCGGGCGCGTGGGTCTTGATGATCTCGGTGAGATGGGTCGCGATGACCGAGGTCGGGTCGATGACGGTGTAGCCCGCCATCTCCGCGTCGCCGCGCGCACTCTCGGCGATCCACAGCGCGGGCAATCCGAAGGCCGGTTCGGTCGTCGGGATCCCATCGATACCGTTGGTCGCGGTCCCGGGGTTCATCGCCAGCAGGCGCGAGACCATGACTTCGGCGCGGTTGACCTCGAGGCCGTAGATTTTCACGACGTAGGTCGAGGGCTTGAGCTGCAGGTTGTCGCGCACGCGAATCGGCGGAACGACGATCCCGAGCTCGCGCGCCGCATGGCGGCGGATCATCGTGATCCGCTCGAGCAGATCGCCGCCTTGCGAGACGTCGACGAGCGGGATCAAGCCGAAGCCGATCTCGAGCTCCATCGGATCGTACGAAAGCAGCGGCACGACGGATTCGGCCGGCTTGACCTGCGGCTGGGCGGTCGAACCGGTGACGCCCGGGGCGCCCGGCCGCCCGGCGATCGCGCCGGCGCCGGTGCCGGTCGCGCTCTTGGCGATCTCGCGGCGCCGCCGCATGTAGAGGAAGAACGCGGCCGCGGACATCATCCACATCGGCCACGTCGGCAATCCGAACATGCCGAACACGAAGAGCAGGACGCTCGTGATCAGCAGCGCCGTCGGCACTTGGACGATCTGGCGAGAGAGGTCCTTGCCGAACGAACCTTCGGACGCGGCCCGGGTCACGATGATGCCGGTCGCAGTCGAGATCAAGAGGGCCGGGATCTGCGTGACGATCCCTTCGCCGATGGTCAGGAGCGTGAAGCGCTGGAGCGCCTGCAAGAACGGGATGTGCTGCTGGAAGACGCCGATGAAGAAGCCGGCCAGAATGTTGACGAAGACGATGATGATCGCCGCGACCGCGTCGCCGCGAACGAACTTCGAGGCACCGTCCATCGCGCCGTAGAAATCGGCCGCGCGTTGGATGTCCTTGCGGCGCTGGCGCGCCTCAGCCTCGGTGATCAGCCCGGCGTTGAGGTCGGCGTCGACCGCGAGTTGTTTGCCGGGCATCGCGTCGAGGGTGAACCGGGCGGCGACTTCCGCCACGCGGCCCGCACCGTTGGTGATGACGACGAACTGGATGACGATCAGGATCGCGAAGATCACGATGCCGACCGCGTAGTTGCCGCCGACGACCACGTTCCCGAACGACTCGATGATCTGTCCGGCATAGCCGTGGAGCAGAATCGAACGGGTGCCCGTGATATTCAGCGAGAGCCGGAACAGGGTCACGATCAGCAGCAGCGTCGGGAACACGCTGAACTCGAGCGCGTTCTCGGTGTAGAGCGTGACCAGCAGGATCACCAGCGCCAGGCTGATGTTCACCGAAAGGAGCACGTCCAGCACCCAGGGCGGGATCGGGACGATCATCAGGACGACCAGCAAAACCGAAGACGCCGCTACCCAGACGTGCGATGTTGACGCAATCCGGTCGATGACGCTTGGGCGCGCTGGGGCGGCCGTTGCCACTAGGTGACGGTCTCCACTGGTTGGATCATCGGCGAAAGCAGGTCGCCCCGTGAGGCCGAAGGCCGCACACACGTCAGCCGCACGTTAAGAACTGACCTTGAGGCCTTTGAGCTTATAGACGAAGGCGATGACCTGGGCCACCGCGGCGTAGAGGTCGGGCGGGACGGGCGAGTCGAGTTCGACCTTGGCGTAGAGCGTGCGGGCGAGCGGCGGGTTCTCGAGGATCGGGACGCCGTGCTCTTTGGCGAGATCGCGGATCCGCTTGGCGATCAGGTCGGCGCCCTTGGCGGTGAGGATTGGGGCGTCCATCTTGATCTCGTCCCACTGCAGGGCCACGGCGTAGTGGGTTGGGTTCGTCACGACGACCGTCGCCTTGGGGACGGCAGCCATCATCCGCTTTCGGGCCATCGAGCGCTGGCGGTTGCGGACGGCCTGCCGCGACTCGGGGTTCCCCTCCGATTGGCGATGCTCGTCCTTCACTTCGGTCTTGGTCATCTTCAGAGACTGCTCGAGGCGCCGGCGTTCCCAGACGTAATCCACGATGCCGAGCACCAGCAGCAGCAGCCCGACGCGCACGCCGATCCCGTAGACGACTCCTTCGACGAACAGCACGATGTCGTGCGGCGAGGCGTGCGCGAGGGCGTAGAACGACGTCAGGTTGCCGCGAACGCTCATCCAGCAGATCAGGATGACGATGGCGAGCTTCAGCGACTGCTTCGCCAGCTGCACCAGCGTCTGCGGCGAGAAGAACAACCGCTTGAGCCCGCTCATCGGGTTGAGCTTCGAAAACTTCGGCACGACGAGCGACGGGGCGAACAGGAAACCGAACTGCAGCAGGTTGGCGACGATCGCCAAGCCCAGCGCCGAGGTGAACGCCAGCAGCATGAAGCTGGAATACGGCAGGGCGGCGCGCACGAAGAGTCCCATCGCCGAGCTGATCGTGACCGGTTCGTGCGTGCCGGCCTGCGCCAGCGCAATCCTGAACGCCTGCGCCGCCGCGCCGAGCGTGGTCATGAAGCCGGCGTGGAGCGCGAACACGATCGCGAGGAAGATGACCGAGCCGCCGATGTCCTGCGAGCGCGGAACCTGACCGCGCTGGCGCGCCTCGCGTTTGCGTTTCGGAGTGGCCTTTTCGGTTTGTTCCGGCTTCGCCATGCGAGCGCCCTACGGACCCGCGCGCGGGAGCGGCGTCGCGCTCGCGGGTTGGGGTCCCATCGCGCGCAGCACCGTGTCGAGTTCGTGCGAGGACTGGTCCACGAGCGACGGAAACACGGCGCCGACCAGCGGCATCGTGACGATCAGCATGATGAGCCCGACCGCGATCTGGATCGGGAACCCGACTACGAACACGTTCATCTGCGGCGCGACCCGCGCCATGAGCCCCAGCATAACGTTGACCAGGAACAGCGCGATCGCCACCGGCGCGGCGATCTCGAACACGATGAACAGGCACTGTGAAAAGAACCGCACGACGTCGCCCGCGACGATCTCCGGCGCGCCGGCGTACGGCAGCGGCACGAGGTTGAACGATCCGGCGACTCCCGCCAGCAGCGCGTGGTGCGCGTCGACGGCCAGGTACAGCAGCGTCGCCAGCGCCAGCTGGAACTCGCCGATGACGGTCACGCTCTGCGAGGTCAGCGGGTTGACGATGTTGACGACCGCGAAGCCGATCTGAATGTCGATGATCTCGCCGGCGAACTGAATCCCGGTGAACAGCAGAAACGCGACGAACCCGAACACCAAGCCGACGAAGACCTGCGCC
>JAQBPM010000497.1 GCA_028287525.1 Vulcanimicrobiota bacterium
TGGCGGGGCGTTTGCGGAGTCGCGGAGCGCTGGAGGCGCGGGAGCGACGCAGCAACCGAGCGACCAGAGGCGCACGATGCGCCGTCGGGAGCGTCCCCGCCACACCATCGTCCCGCCCCCCGACCGACCGCCACAATCAATACAACAGATACTTCGCGCGCAACGCCGCGAACGCCGAGAGTTGCGGACGCCACGAACCGACGATCGCATCAGGCGAGGCCCCGGAGTCAAGAGCGAGGCGGACCGCGTCGGTGCCCCAGTCCCGATCCATGATCTTCTCATGCACCACATGATACTTGCCTTGCGCCCGAGCCGCGGCGATCAACTCAACCGCGGTGCGCACGCAAGGGAACACCCGCGGATCGGTCACGTTGAGGGTGACGCCGGCGAGGGTTTTGTCTTTCCAGAACCCCCGGATCGGCACCCATTCCGTGGGCTCGAATTCGACCCCGGGGATCTTGCGCGCGGCGAGGACGTCGCGCATCGCCGCGGCATCGTAACGGTAGCCGCCGGCGTATTCGAACGGGCGCGCGGTGCCGACGCCGTTGTTGACGCCGGCTTCGTCGACGAGGCCGGTCGCGAGGTAGACCAGCGTCGTGCGCGCGTAAGGAATGTTGGGTGACGTTGGGATCCACGTCAGGCCGGTGTCCGGCCACAGCATGCCGCGCGTCCAGCCTTGCATGGGGATCACGCGCAGCGAACAGCCGATGCCGAAACGGTCGTTGAACAGCCGCGCGAGTTCGCCGACGGTCATGCCGTGGCGTTCGGGGATCGGATAGAGGCCGACGAACGACTTGTATTTCGGGTCGAGGATCGGTCCGTCCATCGCGATGCCGCCGATCGGGTTCGGCCGGTCGAGCACCCACACGTCCTTGCCGTGCTGCGCCGCCGATTCCATGATGTAGGCCATCGTCGAGACGTAGGTGTACGGGCGCGCGCCGACGTCTTGAATGTCGAAGAGCAGCACGTCGATGCCGTCAAGCATCGCCGCCGTGGGATGACGCGTCGGGCCGTAGAGGCTGAAGACCGGGAGGCCGGTTCGTTCGTCGACGGACGAGCCGACCGTCTCGCCGGCGCCGGCGGTCCCGCGAATGCCGTGTTCCGGCCCGAAGAGCGCCTTCACCGCGATCTGGCCGTTGCGGTGGATCGCGTCGATGAGCGGCTCGCCGGTCGAGAGCGCGCCGGTGGCGTTCGTGACGATGCCGACCGTGCGGCCGCGGAGCTCGCGCCATGCGTCGCGGACGAAGACGTCGTCGCCGAGCGCGATGCGCGTCGTCGTATTCGGGGTGAGCTGCTGCGCCGCGCGAGCGGCGGACGGTGCGGCGAGCGCGGCGGCGCCGCCGGCGAGAAGTGTGCGGCGGTTCATGCGGCGACGAACTCCGGCCGCGTGCCGGGCGGGATCAACCCGCTCGCTTCTTCACGGGCGAAGAAATCGGCGACCGCGGCGATGCCCTCGTCGCCGACGTCGTCGCTGAAGGCGTTGACGTAGAGGCCGATGTGCGCGCGCATCACCGCGTCGTCCATCTCGAAGGCGTGGGCGCGCACGTAGTCGATGATCTCGCCTTCCCGTTCGCGCGCGAACGTCAGGCTGCGGCGGATCGCGTCGTCGAGCGCGCGCGCGTCGGCGTCCGGGACGTCGCGGCGCACGAGGATCGCGCCGAGCGGGATCGGGTTGCCCGTCTCGCGTTCCCACCAGTCGCCCAGATCGATCGACTCGACGAGGCCGGCGTTGCGGTAGGTGAAGCGCGACTCGTGGATGATGAGCCCGCCCGCGACCTCGTTGTTCGCGACCGCGTCGACGATTCGGTCGAAGCGCATCTCGCGGACGCGCGGCGCGCGCCCGAGCGCCAGACGGAGCAGCGCGAATGCCGTCGTCATTCGGCCGGGGATCGCGAACTCGGCGTCCTCGGCGAAGTCGGTCAGCAGCGGGGCTTTGCCGTCGACGCCGGGCTGCGCGACGACGAGCGGCCCGCACCCGCGTCCCAGCGCGCCGCCGGCGCGCAGGATGCGGTAGCGGCCCAGCAAGTACGGAATGGCGCCGTAGCTCACCTTGGTCAGCGCGTGCCGTCCCTCGAGCGCGGCCCGGTTGAGCGCTTCGACGTCGTCGAGCACGACGTCGACGTGCGGTGCGCCGGGCAGCAAGCCGTTGGTCAGAGCGGCGAAGATGTACGTGTCGTTCGGACACGGCGAGTAGGCGAGCGAATAGTGCGCGGGCATCATCCTTGCAAGAGAACGTCGATCAAGGCGTCGGTCGTTGCGACCGCGGCTTCGGCGCCGGCGTCGAAGTTCCAGCCGTTGTTCGCCCGATTGCCGACGATGTTCGACACGCCGCGGATCTCGATCGCCGGGACCCCCGCGACCTGCGCGGCGCGCAGCACCGCGAAGCCCTCCATCGACTCGACGTCGGCGCGGAAACGGTGAGCCAGGACGAGCGCGCGTTCGTCGGTGGTCGTCACGGCTGCGGAGGTCACGCCGCGCCCGAGGATCACCGGGATGCGGCCGTCGAGGAACGGCTGGACGAGGCTGCGGTCCGCTTCTACCGTACGCGCGAGCTCGGCGCCGCCGGGCAGCGGAAACGTCGAACCGTCCTCGAGGCCGAGGTCGGCGTAGTCTTCGCGCGCGCACACGACGACGTCGCCGACCGTGCAGCGGTCGCGAAAACCGCCGGCGATTCCGGCGTTGATCACCGCATCGTAGCTCCCCGCGGCGAGCGCGCGGGCGGTCCCGAGGGCTGCTTCGACCGGCCCGACGCCGACGGAGACGACCTCCACCTCCGCCCGCTGCCGTAACGCCGCGACTTCGCGCGCGACGGCGCAGACGACGAGAATCCGGATCTATCTTACCCCGATGAACTTGTGCGTTTGCAGAGAGAGCCGCAAGCGGGACGGCGCGCGTTTCGCGGCGTCGACCGCGAGCGCCACGTTGGCCGGCTTGTTGCCCTCGGGCTGTAGAAAGATGCGGGTGGTTTGCGGGAACTCCGCCACCCATTCCTCCGGAACGCGGCCGTCGACGATCAGCTTCGCCTCGTTCGCGCGCTGCGCCATCATCGGGGCGAGGCGTTCTTTCGGTGAGACGGTCAGCCACACGTCGTCGGGGAGCTCGGTCGGCATCGTCCCGTTCGACTCGATGTGCACGCGCCGTCCGTCGGCGCGCAACGCCTCGATCAGCGCGGGTGTGCCGGCCTGCGCGAGCGGTTCGCCGCCGGTGAGGATCACCATCGGGCAGTCACCGCCCTCCGCGCGCACGCGTGCGACGACCTCCTCGACCGATGCCATGAATTTCAGCGAGTAATCCGTGTCGCAGAACGCGCAGCTGAGATTGCAGCCGGCGAGGCGGACGAAGACCGCGGGTGTCCCGGTCCACGTCCCCTCGCCTTGGACGCTGTAGAAGATCTCAGCCAGCTGCAGCACGCGAGTCCGTTTAGCCGTGGGAGGCCTGACGGTATGCACGCAGCACTTGGACGGTGACCACCGCGTTCTGCGGGATCGTCACTTGCTGCTTGGCGTTCTTGCCGTAGATGTACCCGCCGGCCGCGCCGAGCAGGCCGCCCATGTTCGTGCCGAGCTTTTTGCCGACGATGTTGCCGAGGATCATCCCGGCGACCGCGCCGCCGGCTTCGTTCACGACGTTGCTCTTGGTGTTCTCCTGGACGTTCGTCGCGCGTCCGTCGAGGGTGTACGAGTTGCCCGACGAGGTGACCAATTTGTCGAAGCAGAGTTGGATTTTGCCCGCTCTGCCCTGACCGGCGGTCTGCACGTCGCAGACGTGGCCGTAGATCTTGGCGCCGTTGATGTTGTTGTCCTGAGAGTGGACGTTGGACATCGTGAAGCGCTGGCCGATTTGCGCGCCCTTCGAATCGATGCTTTGATCCATGTTGCCCGTGAGCATGGTCCCGGCGGTGATGGCGGCGGAGGCCGCGAGCGGGATAAAGGCGAGGGCCGCCGCGACGGCCAGGCTAGAGAGTTTGCGCATCATGTTGTCTGAAAAGCTCCTTCGGTTGGTTGAGGTCCTACCGAGCTTTACCCAGTTCGGGTAAGAGGGTCGCCCTTTTTGAGAACGACACACGCCTTACGAGTCTCCCACAGAGTGAGTTCCGTCAACTGGGGCAGCGCCGAATTGAGCCGGTGCCAGATCCATACGACAATGTTTTCAGCCGTGGGGTTGTCGATCGCGTCGTTGAGCGACTGGTGGTCCAGCTGGCTGACGACCGCTTCCTTGACGACTCGCGACACCAGGTCGAAGTCCTGGATCATCCCGGCGGCCGGGCCGTCGGCCTGCAGGGGACCTTCCAGCGCGACGTCGAGCCGGTACGAGTGCCCGTGCAGCCGGGAGCACTTCCCGGGGTGATGCGGCAGTACGTGGGCGGCCTCGAACGTGAACGATTTGCGGATTTGCACCGTCCGGACGCTTCGCCGCCGAACGGGACGTCGCCTCACCTTGCGGAATCGGAGTCCCGTGCAGACCAACCGTGAACGCCTCGTGGTCCAGATCGTCAGCGGAGAAGTCGCCCCGGCCCTGCTCGCCTCGTCGCTCTACGACGTCGGGGCCGACGGCGTGCCGCGCATCCTGCCCGAGGTGGGCGGCATCACGCTGAACGTTCGGGTCGGCGATTCCGCGTTCGCGTACGAAGCCGATCACATCGAGCCGTGCGTGAGCGCGCGGCACCCCGACGACGCCGTCAATCGCGGCTTCACGACGTTCTCGTGCATCGGCAACGTCGCCACCGTGACCAACGGCGAGGCGAAAGGCGCGCGCGGCGTCGTCACCGGCAAGCACGGCGGCGTCGACCACGTCATGATCGACTTTCCGGTCGACGTCATGGAGCGGATGCAGATCGGCGATCGGATCAGCGTGCGCGCCGTCGGCGCGGGCCTCGCCTTGGTCGGCGCCGGCGACGTGCGGGTGTTCAACTGCGATCCCGGCCTGTTCGACAAGCTCGGCCTCAAGCAGCGCGGCGAGGGCCGTTTCACGGTGCCGGTCGCGTGCATCGTCCCGGCCCGGGTGATGGGTTCGGGGCTGGGCCGGCAAACGGTCGTGCGCGGCGACTACGACATCCAGTGCTTCGATGAGATGACCGTGCGCGAATACCGCCTGGACACGCTCCGTTTGGGCGACGTGGTAGCGATCGTCGACGCGGACAATACCCATGGGCGCGTCTTCCGGACCGGCGCGGTGACGATCGGCGTGGTCGCGCACGGTGCGTCGAACCTCGCCGGTCACGGACCCGGCGTGACGACGCTCTTGACCACGGCGTCCGGCGCGATCGAACCGGTGCTCGACGACGCGGCGAACCTCGCGACGATCTTGGAACTGCGTTGAGCGTGCCGTCCGATCCCATTTCGCCGGCGGAACGGGCCGAGCCGGTCGTCGTCGTGCCGTACGACGCCGCATGGCCGCGCACGTTCGAAGCGGTCCGCGCGCGCATCGCGTCGCACTTGGGCGAGGTGGCGGTCGGGATCGAGCACGTCGGCAGCACCGCGGTACCGGGGCTCGACGCGAAGCCGATCGTCGACGTCGACGTCGTAGTGCGCCGCGATGAGGACGTCCCCGAAGCGATCCGCCTGCTGGCGGCGATCGGCTACGCGCACTTGGGCGATCTCGGCATCGCGGGCCGCGAGGCGTTCCGCGCCGCGCCGGGCCTGCCGAGCCATCACCTCTACGTCTGCGCGGCCGGCGCCGCCGCCCTGCGCGCACACCTGACGCTGCGCGACGCGCTGCGCAGCGATCCCGAACTCGTCGCGGCGTACGGCGCCCTCAAGCGCGAGCTCGCCGAACGCTACCGCGACGACCGCGACAGCTACGTCGAAGGCAAGACCCCGTTCATCACGGCGGTGCTCCTCGACGTCCGCGAAGGGACCCGCCGCAAGCTGCGCCGCGGCGGCTAGCGTTTGGATTTGCGCACGTACGCGGCGCTGGTGCGGTAGTCGAACCAGAGCTCATACGTCCGCAGCAGATCGGTGCCCATGACGCCGTCGGTATCGTCGGTTCCGAGATCGGCGTTCGAGACGTCGGCCATCGCGTCGCGCGTCCAGAGTCCGGCGAGTTCGAAGGCGGGGACGCGCGTCAATTCCGCGTTCGCGAAGCCGCCCATCCCACGCAAGTGGATCGTCGTTCCCGTGCGTTCCGGCGCGAAATCCGCGCGGTCGGCGAACGACGTCTCGAAGACGGTTCGATTCGCGCCGGTGTCGAGCACGACGCGCGCGACGCCCGTTCCCGCGCGCATCCGGACGGCGGGCGTCTTGTCGTCGAGTCCGAGCGCGACCGTGCCGGTATCCGGCGGCCGTGCGAAGCGGTCGGGCGCGATCGCTTCCGCGACGTTCTTGGCGAAGTTCAGGTGGACCACCGTGTCGGCGAAGAAGTCGAATCCCAGCAACCCGGCGATGCGCGTGCGATCGTCGAGGTGGAACGGGATCGCCACGACGCGCGCGATCACGTTGCGCATCCGCAAGCCGCCGATCGTCATCTGCGGCACGATCGTCGTCGATTCGGGAAACGTCCCGAGCGTCGAGCCAATGTGTTGCCCGAGGCGCTCGAATCCTTGCTGGTCGACGAGACTCGGATCGACCACGATTCCGGCGGCGCCGGAGTCGAGCAGAAAGTCGTACGCGCCGCGTCCGACGATCACGCGCACGACGGCGAGACCGTTGACGAAACGGACCGGGAGGCGGACCGTCGTCTGCCGCTCGGGGAACTCGACGATGTGCCGGCTCGCCGGCATGTCGAGGTCGGACCGATCGGGCGTGGGATCGAGCGTGCGGGTCGAGAGGATCTGCTCTCGTTCGTTGCCGACCGAGTCGACGGTGCGCACGCGCGACGGTTCCGGCACGCCGTCGACCAGACGATAGTCGTCGAAGCTGGCCGCGTAGCGGCGCCTGCGCTGCACCCATTCCTTGCGCACGAGGTAGCCGGTGCGCTTGTCGATGTAGAGCCATTGGTGGCGGCCGGCGGGCGGGTTCACCTCGACGACGTACGCGCCGAACTGCGCCGAGTCGCCGACGAGCCGCACGTCACGTTCGTCGCCGGGATCGCGAAACGCGTGCTCGCTCGCTACGTCGCGCTGGTCGTGCACGCCGGGAAAGGTGAAGGCGATCCCGTTGCGGTTCTGTTCCCAGTGCATTCCGTGCAGCACGCCGCGCTCGTAGGTCAGTGGTCCGAGCGAGGTCGTTTCACGGAAGTCTCGGCCGAGCCGGTTCACTTTGTACGAGCCGACCGTGCCGTCCTGAAAGAGCCGCCAGTCTTCCTGGATCGTCGCGGCCCGGGAGTGTTCGTGCGGATGCGCGTGATCGAAGAGCGCGCGAACGCGCGCGAGCGTCGCGCTCGAAGCGATGAGGCCGCCGGGCTCGTCGTCGATCGCCGCGAACGCTTGACCACCGGTGAGAGCGAGCACGGCGAGGAGCGCTGCTCCCCGCCGTGCCATTCCGCTTAGAGCGATCCCCCGGGTCCCATGGCTTCGAGGCGTTTCTTGAGGTCGAACAGGAACCCGCTGGCGACGGCGCCGTCGACGACGCGGTGGTCGAGCGACAGACAGACGTTCATCATCGAACGGATCGCGATGGCGTCGTCGTCGCGCACGACCGGACGCTTCACGACGGCTTCGGTCGTGACGATTCCGGTTTGGCCGGGGACGAGGATCGGCGCCGAGAGGATCGATCCGTTCGCGCCGGTGTTGTTCACGGTGAACGTCCCGCCGGCGAGATCGTCGGCGCCGAGTTTCCCGCGCCGGGCTTTGTCGATCAACGCGCCGGCCGCGAGGGCGAGACCCTTGATGGTCAGCTGATCGGCGCCGCGAATCACCGGCACGACCAAGTTGCCGTCGGCCGCAATCGCCAAACCGACGTTCACCTCGCGGTGGACGCGAATGCCCTCATTCGTATATGAGGCGTTCATCAGCGGAAAAACCGCCAGCGATTCGACCGCCGCCCGGATGAAGAACGGCAGCAGGGTGAGCTTGACGCCGTGCGTCTTCTCGAACGCATCCTTCTCGCGCGCGCGCCATTTCCACACGTTGGTGACGTCGACTTCGACCATCGTCCACGCGTGAGGCGCCGTGTGCTTCGATTCGACCATGCGCTGCGCGATGATCTTGCGCGCCTGGGTGAGCGGGATCAGATCTCCCGGCCGTGCGCCGGCGTAGGTCGTACGGCCCGGCGCCGCCGGTGCTTTGGACGGCGCGCTGGTCGTCGCCACGTACTCCGGGTTGTCGGCCGTGATCGTCGCCGCGACGCCGGCGCTGGGTCCGGCCTTGGCTGCCGCGATGATGTCGTTCGCGGTGACCCGCCCGTGGTCGCCGGTGCCGCGTACTCGGCCCACGTCGACCTGATGCTCGCGCGCCAACCGCCGCACTGCCGGCGAAACCCGCACCCCGCCCGGCCCGTTCCCATTCGACCCACCCGAAGAACCATTCGACCCCGTCGCAACCGCGTCACGCGCGTCGCGGTGGGCACCAACCGTGTCACCCTGAGCACCAACCGTGTCACCCTGAGCACCAACCGTGTCACCCTGAGCTTGTCGAAGGGCCCCCGTATCAACCGCGCCCTGCGCCGCAACCTGCTCCGAGGGAGACGCGCTCCCGTTGGGCCCCGCGTGCACACTGACTTCATCGATGATCGCAATCGGCGCGCCCGTCGCAACGGTCTCGCCTTCTTTGACGATCAGTTCCCGAATGACGCCCGTCACCGGCGACGGCACTTCGGCGTTGACCTTATCGGTCGAAACCTCGACGAACGCCTCGTACTTCTCGACCGAGTCCCCAATTTTTTTCAGCCACTGCGCTACCGTCCCTTCGGTGACGGTCTCGCCCAGCTGAGGCATCGTAATCGTTGTGGCCATCAGAATCTCGCCAGGTCGCGCATCGCGTCGACCATCTGCTCGGTCGACGTCATGAATTCTTCCTCGAGCGTCAGCGCGTAGCCCATCGCCGGGACGTCGGGTCCGCACAGGCGGCGGATCGGCGCATCGAGGTCGAAGAGGGCCTCTTCGGCGACCATCGCGCTGATCTCCGCGCCGATCCCGCCGAACTTGTTGTCTTCGTGGATGATCAGCAGTTTGCGCGTCTTGCGCACGGACGCGAGGATCGTCGTCTTGTCCATCGGCCGGATCGATCGCAAATCGATCACTTCGACCGAGATGCCCTCGGCTTCGAGCCGGTTCGCGGCGTCGAGCGCCTGGTGCAGGTTGTACCCGTACGAAACGACGGTGACTTGCGTGCCGGTCTTCTTGACGTCGGCCTTGCCGATCGGAATCGTGTAATACCCCGAGGGTACCTCGCCTTTGACGCTCCGATACGTCTTCTTGTGTTCGAGGAACAGCACGGGGTCAGGGCACTCGATCGCCGCGTTCAGCAAGCCCTTGATGTCGGCCGGGGTCGAGGGGGCGAGGATCGTCAGTCCGGGCACGTGATAGAACAGCGCCTCGATCGAGACCGAGTGCGAGAGCGCGCCGCGCACGCCGCCGCCGTACGGCGTGCGGATCACCATCGGGCACGTGTAGTCGCCGTTGCTGCGGTATCGCGTCTTCGCCGCTTCACCGACGATCTGATTGAACGCGGGATAGATGAAGTCGGCGAACTGGATCTCGGCGATCGGCCGCAGACCTTCCATCGCCATCCCGATGGCGACGCCGACGATCGACGCTTCGGCGAGCGGCGTGTCGATGATCCGCTCGGCGCCGAACTCCTCGAGGAAGCCCTTGGTGATGAGGAAGACGTTGCCACGCGCGCCGACGTCCTCACCCATGATGAGGACCCGATCGTCGCGCACCAGCGCGTCGTGCAGGGTCGAGCGCACCGCCTCGACGTTGGTCATCACCGTCGCCCCGGTCTGCTGCGCAGTCGCGGTCATCACGAATCGAACTCCTGCCACGGGCGATAATCGCCTGCAACGACGTTGGTGTAGAGGCTCTGGGGCGTCGGATACGCCTGCGCTTCGGCCGCGTCGGTCGCCTCGTTCGTCTCGCGCAGAACGTCCTGGCGCAGCGCTTTCGCGGCGGCCGCGTCCAGCACGCCGGCGTCGATCAGCACCGCTTCGAAACGCGGCACCGGATCGAGCTTGCGATGCGCCTCGATGTCGTCGCGCGAACGATACGTGCGGTCGTCGTCATCGGTCGAGTGCGAGAGATACCGATAGCATTTGGCCTCGACGATCGACGGACCGCCGCCCGAGCGAGCGCGCTCGAGCGCTTCGTGCATCGCGCGGTAGGTGGCGATCGGGCTGAACCCGTCGCACACAACGCCGGGGATGCCGTAGCCCGCGGCCTTGTCCGCGACGTTGGCGACCTTCATCTGCATCGACTGCGGGGTCGAGATCGCCCATTCGTTGTTCTCGACCAAAAAAACGACCGGCAGCTCGTGGACGGCGGCATAGTTGACCGACTCGTGCCACTCGCCTTGCGAGGTCGCACCTTCACCGGTCGGGCTGATCACGGCCCGCCCGCTCTCCCGGCGGTACTTGAACGCGGCGGCGATCCCGACGGCATGCGTGCAGTGGCCCGCGATGATCGAGGAGATCGAGGCGACGCCGAGATCTTTGTTCGTATAGTGGTTGGGAAACTGCCGGCCGCCGTTGCGGTCGGTGTCGCGCGCGAAGAGGGAGGAGAGGATTTCGAAGGGGGTCATCCCCACCCCGAGCGCCAGGCCCAAGTCACGATAGTAGGGGACCAGCACGTCGCGGCCGCGGGCAAACGCCATCGCCGCACCGGCCTGTACGGCTTCGTGACCCTCGGAACCGAGGGCAAACGGGATCTTGCCCTGCCGGTTCAGCTGAAAGCCGCGGTTGTCGAGCTGACGCTGAAGGAGCATGTTGCGGAGCATCGCGACGAGCTGATCGTCGCTCAGGCCCGCGCGATCGAGCTCGTGCCCATGCGCGGTGGTGGTCTTCGCCATCGAGTCGGGTCCCCGGGTTGGAGAAGTGAGAACCGCGGATACTCGCGCGCCGGAGGCTCCGACTCCTGCGGACTACCGGTCCCGGAGCGTAGCCGGAAGCTGGTCTGCGGTTCAAGCGTCCGTTAGTACGGCCCTTGAAGCGGGAACGTTTCTTTATAATCCGTCTCGCTTCGAGACGATGGAGGATGTTCGTACGATGGCCACCACCAGCGGTCGCAAGAAGGCGACCCGCAAGACCGCGGCCCGGAAGACGACTGCGCGCAAGAGCGCAAAGAAGAGCACCGGTGTTCGCAAAGTCGCGAAGCGCGTCGCGAGCGGCGCGAAGAAGACCGCAAAGAAAGCCGCCGCCGGCGTGAAGAAGACCGCAAAGAAGGCCGTTGCGGGCACGAAGAAGGCCGTAACCGGTGCGAAGAAGACGGTCACGGGTGCACGGAAGACGGCGAAGAAGGCCGCGCGGGGAGCTCGCACCGTCGGGCGCGCGCTCGAAACGGCGGGCGACATGCTGGTCGCCGGCGCAGCCGTCGTCGAAGAGCTGACCTCCAAGGCGAGAAAGGCCGGCACATCGGTCGCACCACGTACCGGCCGCAAGAAAACAGCCGGGCGGCGCAAGGCAAGCGCCTAAGAGGAGAGCGCGGCCCGGGAGAGCGAGACGGTCCCACCCCCGGAGGTGAAGGATGACGATCGATTTGCCGGCCGATCTCGCGGCCGCCCGCGCCGAGAGCATCGGCGCCGGGCTCCGCCGTGCCGCACTCCGCGATCCGCTGCGCGCGGCCCTCCGCTTCGGCGAGCGCTCCTGGACCTTCGCGGCGCTCGACCGTGCTGCGAACCGCGTCGCCCGCCGGCTCCTCGACGCTGGGCTCGCGCCGGGCGACCGATGCGCCGCCTACGGCCGCAACTCCGATGCCTACCTCTTGACCTGGCTCGGCTGCACGCGGGCCGGCGTGATCCACGTACCGGTGAACTACGCGCTCAAGCCCGACGAGCTCGGCTACATCGTGCGCCAGTCCGGCGCCTCGGCACTCGTGTGCGACGCGGCGCTCGCGGCGAACGTCGCGGCGAGCCCGGAGGCGTCCGCGACGCCGATCGCCGCCCGCTTCGCCGGACCGGGCGCGGCGCTCGACATCCTCGCGGCCGCGCACGACGAATCGCTCGACGCCGCGCCGATCGACCTCTCGAACGACGAAGGGATCGCGCAGATCCTCTACACGTCAGGGACGACCGCCGATCCGAAAGGCGCTGTCCTCACGCACGCGGCCTTCATGGCCCACTACGCGAGCTGCATCGTCAGCGCCGATCTCTCCGCGGCGGACCGCTCGCTCGACGCGCTCCCGCTCTATCACTCGGCACAGATGCACGTCTTCCTCAACCCGCATATCTTGCTGGGCGCGGAGTCGGTGCTGATCGAGGCGCCCGAGCCCGCGCTGGTCCTGCGGCTGATCGAAGAACACCGCATCACCGCCTTCTTCGCGCCGCCCACGGTCTGGATCAGCCTGCTGCGCCACGACGATTTCGACCGCCGCGATCTCTCCAGCTTGGAGAAGATCTATTACGGCGCCTCGATCATGCCGGTGCCGGTGCTCGAAGAGCTGCGCCGGCGCATCCCGGGCGCGAAGCCGTACAACCTGTACGGACAAAGCGAGATCGGCCCGCTGGCAACGGTGCTCCGCCCGGAAGAACACGACGCGCGGCCGGCCTCCGCCGGGCGTCCGGTGCTCAACGTCGAGACGCGCGTCGTCGACGAGGAGATGCGCGACGTCGAACCCGGCGTGCCCGGCGAAATCGTGCATCGCTCGCCGCAGCTGCTCCTGCGCTATTGGGACAAGCCGGACGAAACGGCGGAAGCATTCCGCGGCGGCTGGTTCCATTCCGGCGACGTGGCCTGGCGCGACGACGAAGGCTACCTCTTCGTGGTCGACCGCACCAAAGACATCATCAACACCGGCGGCGTCACGGTATCGAGCCGAGAGGTCGAGGAAGCCCTCTTCACCCACCCAGCCGTCTACGAAGTCGCGGTGATCGCGCTCCCGGACCCGAAATGGATCGAAGCCGTCACCGCCGTGGTCGTCCTCCGCCCGGGCGTTGAAGCGAACGAGGACGATCTGATCGAGCACGCGCGCGCTACGCTCGCGCCGTTCAAGATTCCGAAGCGTGTGGTCTTCACCGAGTCGCTCCCTCGCAACACCGCCGGCAAACTCCTCAAGCGGGAACTGCGCTCGATGTACGCGCGATAGGGCGGCTCGGTCGGGGGGCGGGACGATGGTGTGGCGGGGACGCTCCCGACGGCGCATCGTGCGCCTCTGGTCGCTCGGTTGCTGCGTCGCTCCCGCGCCTCCAGCGCTCCGCGACTCCGCAAACGCCCCGCCA
>JAQBPM010000499.1 GCA_028287525.1 Vulcanimicrobiota bacterium
AAGGATGCGCTGCGCGACGCTATCGGTCGCATCCCGCCCCCGAACGGCGGCACGGCGATCGGCGATGCGCTCGCGATCGCTGGGCGCGTCCTTCCGGCGTCGGGAAAACGCGCGATCGTGCTGGTCACCGACGGCGTGAACAATCTCGGCGCCGATCCGCTCGCGGTCGCACCGCAGATCGGCGCGGGGGGCATCGAGATCGACACGATCGGCATCGGGACCAACGGCAGCGGACAGCTGATCCCCGGTACCGCCCTCGAAGCGGGGATGGACGAAGACGCCTTGCGCACGATCGCCGCCTCCGCGCACGGCGCCTACGCCCGCGCGAACGATGCGAACTCGCTGCGAAGCCGCCTCGCCGCCCTCGCCAACAGCACGACCAACGAGAAGAAGCGCATCGACGCCTCGCTCCCGCTCGCGATATCCGGCGGTCTCATCACCCTCCTCGCCCTCGCCGCAGGCCTCCTCGCCGGCCGCTTCCCGTGACGTCGCCTCCCCTTCGACAAGCTCAGGGTGACATGGTAGAGGCTCAGGGTGACATGGTAGAGGCTCAGGGTGACGGGACTGCGTAGTCGTTAGGGGTGAACGACGACATTTTGACGCGGCGGATGACGTATGCGCGCGAAGTGCTCGACGAGGCGTCGGTGGCGGCGGATCCGTTCGTGCAGTTCGGTCATTGGTTCGGTGAAGCGCTGGCGACGCCTGGCATCATCGAACCCAACGCGATGAGCGTTGCGACGGTCGGAAGCGACGGGAAGCCGTCGTCGCGCGTCGTGCTGCTGCGCGGCTGGGATGCGCGCGGCTTCGTCTTCTACACCAACTACGAGAGCCGCAAAGGGAAGGAAGCGGCGGCGAACCCGTTCGCCGCGCTGCTGTTCTGGTGGGGTGCGCTGGAGCGGCAGATTCGGATCGAAGGGACGATGGAACGAGTCGCGCCGGCGGAAAGCGACGCCTATTTCGCAACCCGCCCGCGCGGCCACCGGCTAAGCGCGTGGGCGTCGCAACAGAGCGAGCAGGTCGCCGGAAAGGCCGCCCTCGAGCTGGCGATGGCGGAAGCAGAAGACCGATTTCCGGACGACGTCCCGCGTCCGCCCCACTGGGGCGGACTTCGGGTCGTGCCGGAGCGCTTCGAGTTCTGGCAAGGCCGGCCGAACCGCGTTCACGACCGCATCGCCTACGAGCCGGCTGCCGAAGGCTGGCGACCCGTCAGGCTTTCGCCCTAAAGCGGTTGACGACGCCCCGGCCCCGTGATAAAGTCGGCCCACTCATGCTGACCGCCGGCTCGTTCGTGGCGATGTCGATGTGCTGTCTCCTCTCGCGGGGGTCGGCTAGGATCGGCATGAGCTGATCGCGCAGCGCGCGACGCAAATGCAGAGCCCTCGCCGACCCGGCGGGGGCTCTTTCGTTTTCATCCGCTTTCCCATCGCATCAGGAGGCGACAGGACATGGCTTCACTCTCTCGATCGTCCTTTCTCACGCTTGCGGGCGGCGCGTCGCTCGCCGCGGCGCTGCCGCGCACGGCACAGGCCGCGGGCCTCGACCACCTCGGGATCGACTACGCGTACTACAACCCGCCGAGCCTCGTGCTCAAATCGAAGGGCTGGCTCGAAGAAGCGCTCGCCAAGAACAAGACCTCGGTCGAGTGGGTGCTCTCGCTGGGTTCGAACAAGGGCAACCAGTTCGTCGAAGCGGGGACCGTTGCGTTCGGCTCGACGGCGGGAAGCGCGGCGTTTCTGGCGCGTGCGAACGGCACGCCGCTGCACAGCGTCTTCCTGTACTCGCAGCCCGAGTGGACCGCTATCGTCGTCGCGAAGGACTCGCCGCTCAAATCGCTGCGCGACCTCAAAGGGAAGAAGATCGCCGCGACGCGCGGTACCGACCCGTGGTTCTTCCTGCTGCGCTCGCTCGCGACGGTCGGCTTGACGCAGAGCGACGTCGAGATCGTGCCGCTCCAGCATCCGGACGGACGGGTCGCGCTCGAACGCGGTCAAGTCGACGCCTGGGCCGGTCTCGATCCGCACATGGCGGCCTCGCAGCTCGACGCCGGTTCGCGCCTGCTCTACCGCAACGTCGCGTTCAACACGTACGGGTCGCTCAACGCGCGCGAAGACTTTCTCAAGGACCATCCGGACGTCGTCGAGATCGTGCTCAAGCAGTACGTCCGCGTGCGCCAATATGCGGCCGCGCATGTCGACGAGACGGCCGCTTTGCTCGCCGAAGCGTCGAAGGTCGAACTTCGCGTCGCCCAGCTGCAGCTGCGCGAGCGCACCAAGTATCCGGGCAACGGCATCCCCGACAAGGCGTTCCGCGACGCGGTGAGCGGCGTCGTCGCCTTCGTGCGCAGCGAGAACTTGGCGAAACCCGGTGCCGATCTCGACGCGGCTGCGTCGTCGCTGCCCGATACGCATCCGGGCGAGCTCGCCTTGCGTGGTTAGGTTCGCCGTTCCGGCCGGGCTGGTCGCGCTCTGGTGGATCGCGACGTCGCTCGGCTGGGTGAAGTCGTACCAGTTCGCCTCGCCGCACGACGTCGCGAGCGAGCTGCAGCAGCTCGCTCTCACCGGCGTGTTGTGGCACGACGTGAGCGTGAGCGTGGCGCGCGTCGCAGCGGGTTTCGGGATCGCGCTGCTGCTCGCGATCGTTCTCGGCTCGCTGGTCGGCGGTTCGCGCGGCATCGAGCGCGCGCTCGACCCCACGCTGCAGGCGATCCGCGCCGTGCCGTCGCTGGCGTGGGTGCCGCTGATCCTGATGGGACTGGGCATCGGGGAGACCGCGAAGATCGCGCTGGTCGCGATCGGCGCGTTCTTCCCCATCTACGTCGCGCTCGTGGCCGGCATCCGCGGTGTGGACCGGAAGCTGGTCGAGGTCGGCACGACGTTCGGGCTCTCGCGATCGGCGCTGATCGTGCGCGTACTGATCCCGGCAACCCTACCGCAGCTGCTCGTCGGCGCGCGCATCGGGCTTACGCAGGCCTGGCTGTTCCTCGTTGCCGCGGAATTGCTCGCCGCGACGAGCGGAATCGGTTTCCTGCTCACCGACGGACAGCAGACCACGCGCACCGATGAGATCCTCGTCGCGATCCTTCTGTTCGCGGCGTGCGGGAAACTCTCCGAGAG
The DNA here is from genome assembly GCA_028287525.1 of Vulcanimicrobiota bacterium. Classification (GTDB taxonomy): domain Bacteria; phylum Vulcanimicrobiota; class Vulcanimicrobiia; order Vulcanimicrobiales; family Vulcanimicrobiaceae; genus Vulcanimicrobium. The sequence continues at coordinate 3,114 of JAQBPM010000499.1, forward strand.
CGGGATGCGCTGGCTCGAGAAGCGCCTCGTCGGCTGGACCGACACGGTGCCGGCATGAGCGCGGCGCGCATCCGTCATCTGCAGAAGGCATACGGAACGCATCTCGTTTTCGACGGGCTCGATCTGGACGTCGAGCGCGGTGAGCGCATCGCCGTCCTCGGTGCGAGCGGCTGCGGCAAGTCGACGCTGCTGCGCTGCATCGCCGGACTCGAACGGCCCGATGCCGGTACGATCGCGACCTCGGGCGAGATCGGCGTCGTCTTTCAGGAGCCGCGGCTCTTTCCGTGGCTCGACGTGGAACGCAACGTCGCGTTTCCCGCGCGCAATGCGAACGAGCGCGCGCGGGTCGACGGCGTCCTCGGCCTCGTCGGCTTGGCGCACGCTGCGAAACGGCTGCCGAAGCAGCTCTCGGGCGGGATGGCGCAACGCGCCGCGCTCGCCCGCGCGCTGGTGCGCGATCCGCACCTGCTCTTGCTCGACGAACCCTTCGGCGCGCTGGACGCGCTGCGGCGGATCGAGCTGCGCGCTGCCGTCCGCGAGATCCTCGAGTTCACCAAAGCGTCCGCGATCCTGGTGACGCACGACGTCGAAGACGCGCTCGCGCTCGCCGACCGGGTGATCGTGCTGGCCGGCGCACCGGCCGAAGTGGTCTTCACCGGCACCGTCGGCGAGGACGCGACCCGCGCCGCGATTCTCGGCGCGCTCGGCGTCTCGGAACACGGCGGGCACGCCCGGCGCGCGCAGGCCCGAGTCTAGGAGCTACACGCGCGCGATGCGCTTGCGCGTGCTCACGGCCTGACCCCAGCTCTCCAGCGCGTCGTCGAAGACGCGCACGGTGGCTTGGTAGCACTCGCACGCGAGCGATTCGAGCACCGGCCGGTTCACGATTCGCACGTGTCCGCGGGTGTACTCGATCGCGCCCGCGTCGTGGAGGTGTTTCGCCGCCTCGCTGACGGTCGCGCGGCGCACGCCGAGCATGATCGAGAGAAACTCGTGCGTGAGCTGGTACTCCTCACGCGAGGCGCGGTCCGCTACCAGCAGCAGCCATCGCGCGCACCGCTGCTGCAGTGAATGAACGGTGTTGCAGACGATCATCTGCTCGACGAAGAACATGCGGCCTTTTTCGGTGGAATGGACGAGCGCGTCGAGGCCGGCGTGGCGGTCAATCGCATCGAGGAACGCCGTCGTGCGCATCCGCGCGACGCTCCCCTCGACTTGGCAGATCGTCGTCCGCAGCATGGGCGCGCCGAACGCGATCTCGACGCCCGAGGCGCCCTCGTTGCCGACCGTCCCGACCTCCGCGGTCTCGCCGTCTTCCAGCGTGGTGATCACCGAGAGGACGGCGTCGATCGGGAAGACGACCCAATCGTACGATGCGTCGGGCGCGTGCGTCGTGATCCCGGCGGCAATGTCGACGACTTCGAGCGACGGCACGATGTCGGCGCGCTCGGCGCTGGGGAGGGCGTCGAGCAGCCGGTTACCGCCCTCGTAGGTTCTGCCTATTCTGCTCACAGCCGCCCTCCGTACGCTA
>JAQBPM010000008.1 GCA_028287525.1 Vulcanimicrobiota bacterium
TCCTCATCGGCCGCAAGCGACTCGACGAAGGTATGCAGATCGTGCTGGACGCCGCTCGTGTTCGAGGCTTCCTGCGCGAGCTGGAAGACCGCGGTCGCGTAGCGGCGGGCAAGCGTCTCGTTCGCCATTAGGCCCGTCCTCGCGTGAGATCTTCGACGGTCTTGATCACGAGCCGCTCGTCGAGCTTGGCGTCGATCCGGCTGACTGCATCGCCGCGCGCCCGGGCGAGCGCTTTCTCGATGAATTCGATGCGCAGCCGGTCGCGCGCGGCGAGCCGTGCGCGATCGAGCTCGCCGTCGGCGTTACGCACGATGCGCTCCGCCTCGGCTTTGGCATCGGCGAGAATCCGCGCTCGCTCGGCCTCGACCGTGCTCACGATGCGCAACTGGATCGTGCGGGCGTCGGCGTCGGCCCGCTCGACCTCGGCGCGCGCTTCGGCAACGGCGGCGCGCATGCGCTCGCGGCGGCTCTCCGCTTCGGCGATCTCCGCGTTCTTTGCCGCCTGGTACGCCTTCACGCCCGGGGCGATCCACTTGTTCCAAATCGCCACCACGGCGACGAAGAAGACGATCGCGCCGACGATCTGCGACCATTGCGCGAGAAGCTGGAGGTTCATGCGACGTCTCCGAGCGCGCGGTTGAGCATCTCGTTCGCCAGCAGGCCGACGACGCGGCCTTCCTGACTGCGGGCGGCGGCGACTTCCTTCGCCACCTCTGCGTGGGCAAGTTTTGTGACTTCGCCGGCGCGCGACTGCGCGGCGACGACGAGCGCATCGGCTTCCTGCGCCGCCGCAACGCGGGCGCGGGCGATCGCCTCTTCGGCCTCGCGCCGCGCGGCCAAACGCCGCGACTCCGCTTGACCGCGAAGCTCTTTCGCGTCGCGCTGCAGCTGCTCCATGTCGTGCATCAGCCCGTCGATGTACGCGCGGCGCCGCGCGATGGCAGCACCGACCGGCTTCATGAAGATCTCGTTGAGGATCACCAGGAAGACGATGAAGTTGACGAGCTGGACGATGAGCGTCCCGTCGAGAGAGAGCATGGCTTAGTGGTGGTCTCCGCTCGCAGGCATGCAGGAAGTCACGTGGGTTCTAGTGGCCCCCGAGGGCCTTCGTGATCAGGGTGGCCACGCCGCCGCCGGTCGCGAAGAAAAGATAGAAGCCAAGCACCAGGCCGATGATCGGGAACGCTTCCAGAATACCGACGCCGAGGAAGAAGAACGTGAAGATGTTGCCGCGAGCTTCAGGCTGACGCGCGATCGCTTCGACGGCCTTCGAGGCGACGATACCGTCACCGACGGCGGAGCCCAGGGCGACGGCCGCGACAATCAGCGCGAAGCCGAAGATCAGGACGGCGGCGAGTACGGTTTCAGGAGTCACGATGTGCCTTTCAGGATTTGCTTAGTGGTCGTCGGCCGTAGCCAGCGAGAGATACACGATGCTCAGGAGGGTGAAGACGAACGCTTGGATCGTGCCGATCAGGAAGTTGAAGAACTCGATCCCGATCGGAGCGACGGCGGCGAGGACGGAGATGTTGACCGAGCCGACCGTCACGTTCGACACGATGATCGTCGCGACGACGAAGAGCAGCAGCTCGCCGGCAAGGATGTTGAACGCGAGGCGCATCGCCAGGACGACGGGGCGCGCGATCTCTTCGATGAGGTTGATCGGGAACAGGAAGACGTACGGCTTGAACAGGTGCGCGTAGGCCTTGATGCCACTCTTGCGGATCGCCAAGAATTGAATGCCGAAGAACACCGTGAGCGCGAAGGCCGCCGTCGTGTTCAGGTCTGCGGTCGGCGAGCCGCCGAACGGCAGACCCAGCGCCTTGAGGAAGAGAACGCCGAACTCGTTGAGGATCCAAATGAAGAGGAAGATCCCGACGAAGATCGGGACGTACATCTCGCCCTTGGGGCCGATCGTGCCGACGGCCAGGTCCGAGAGAAACTGGATGATCGCCTCGAACGTCGCCTGCGTCTTGCGGACGCGGTTGCCGGTCCGGTACTCGCGACCGAGCCACCAAAAGAACCCGAGCGCGAGCAGCATCGCTACCCACGTCGTGAGGATGGTGTCGGCGTGAACGGACCCAAGGACCGGCCAATTCCAGGTCGCGTGTTCGCCGATTGTCTCGTGCACTAGTTTCCCCGTCGAATCGATCTGCGGAGCTCGATCGCGTATAGCGTGAGCGGCGTGAAGAACCCGGCGAAGTACAGTCCGATCGTCCAGACCTGATCGAGGCGGAAGGCGACTGCCACCGGGAGGATGCCGACCGCGAAAATGCGGATCTGAGCGCTGAGGGCGAAGATTCCGCGGGAGCGCCGGCCTTCCAGCAGCCGTTCGTTCTCACGCATCGTCGCCAACATATTCAGGACGCCGAGCACCCCGCCCAGCGCCAGTTCGAGACCGGCGACCGGATTCCGCAGCGCCGCGAGAGCGACGAGCGGGACGAGGAACAACAACGTCCGCACGGAGATCAGCTTCTTGCGGGCGTGATACGCGCGCAATTCAGCTGTCGGGTCGGCGCCGCTTCCATTGTGCCCACCGTAGGGCGTCCCCTCCTCGACGTTTCTCGCAGAAGGCGTCAATTCTGCCTCAGGAGGGGCCGCAGGGCGAGCACGATCGCCACGATGCCGAGCACCAGCCCGGCGAAGAGCCCGACGGGCATCCAGACGCCGGCCCCGGTGAGCCGAGCGACCAGCAGGCCGACGAAGAAACCGCCGACCACGGTCGCGCTGAAGGCGCCCGCGGCGGCGACCAGCCGGATCATACCGCGGCCGGGAGCGGGGCGAACTCGTCCGGCGCCGGCCCGCCCCGCAGGACGGCCAGCAGGCCGGCTACGATCCGCTCCGAGGCGTGCCCGTCGCCGTAGGGATTCGACGCCCGGGCCATGCGGGCGTAAAGGGCCTCGTCGGTCAGGAGGCGGTGCGTCTCCGCCACGACGTCGGCGTACTCGGCGCCGATCAGGCGGAGGGTCCCCGCCTCGAGCCCCTCGGGGCGCTCGGTCTCGCGCCGCATGACGAGAACCGGTTTCCCCAGCGTCGGCGCTTCCTCTTGAAGCCCGCCCGAGTCGGTGAGGACGAAATGCGAGGCGGCGACGGCCGCGACCGTCTCGGCGTAGTTGAGCGGGTCGACCAGCCGGACGTGCGGGTTGCCGTCGAGCACGGCATGGACGATCGGGGCGACCTGCGGCGACGGGTGGACCGGCCACAGGATCTGCGGCCGTTCCGGAAAGGCCGCGATCGTGGCGATGGCCCGCGCGATCTCGCCGATCTGGCCGTGGTTCTCGCGCCGGTGCGCCGTCACGAAGATCAGCGGCCGGGCCGGGTCGAGGCCATCGAGCGACGGCGTCGCGATGCCCCGTTCGCGTATCCGCCGCTCGGTCGCGAGGAACGCATCGATCACCGTGTTGCCGGTGACCGCGATGTGCGCGTGCTGAGTCCGCTCGGCGAGCAGGTTCGATTTGGCGCGCGAGGTCGGCGCGAAGTGGAACGAGGTGAGCACGCCGGTGAGCCGCCGGTTCGCCTCTTCCGGATACGGCTCGGCGATCGAGGACGTGCGCAGCCCCGCCTCCACGTGGCCGACTGGGATCTTCTGATAGAAGGCGGCGAGCGCGGCGGCGGTCGACGTCGTCGTGTCGCCGTGGACCAGCACGACGTCGGGCCGCCGCTCGGCCAGCACACGTTCCATCCCGCTCAGCACGCGGGTCGTGATGTCGGTCAGCGACTGCGTCTTCGTCATGATGTCGAGATCGACGTCGGGCGTGATCTCGAAGAGGCGCAGCACTTCGTCGAGCATCTCGCGGTGCTGCGCGGTAACGCACACGATCGGTTCCACGTCGGGCCGCGCCGCGCGCAATGCGTGCACGACCGGCGCCATCTTGATCGTATCCGGCCGCGTCCCCATGACGGCCATGATTTTGAGAGGCGCTTGGCTCACGCGAATTTCAGCGCGCCGACGCCGCCCGAAAGGTACAGTGCGACGAGGCCGAGCGCGATGCACAAACCGTAAATCAACAGCACTGCCTGCCGCACGTTCAGCCCGAAGCGGAAGATCAGCTGATGGTGGAAGTGGCCGCGGTCGGCTTCGTAGATCTTCTTGCCGGCGCGCGTGCGGCGGACGATCGCGGCGGCCGTGTCGATGACCGGCAGCCCGAGCACGATGAGCGGAACCAACAGCGAGATCGTGAACGCGACCTTGCTCGCGCCCACGATCGACACCGTCGCGAACACGTAGCCGATGAACAGCGCGCCCGAATCGCCGAGGATGATCTTCGCCGGGTTGTAGTTGTAGGGCAGAAAGCCGAGCGCCCCGCCCACCAGCGCCGCGAGGATCAGCGAGATCTCCGGATGTCCTTGGCTGAGGCT
>JAQBPM010000014.1 GCA_028287525.1 Vulcanimicrobiota bacterium
ACGAGCTGCACACGCTGGTCGGTGCCGGTGCCGCCGAGGGCGCGATCGACGCGTCGAACATCATCAAGCCCGCGCTCGCGCGCGGCGAGCTGCAATGCATCGGTGCGACCACGCTCAAAGAGTTCCGCAAGCACATCGAGAAGGACTCGGCGCTCGAGCGCCGCTTCCAGCCGGTCATGGTCGGGGAGCCGTCGGTCGACGAGACCGTCGAGATCCTCAAGGGCCTGCGCGATCGCTACGAAGCGCATCACAAGGTCACCATCACCGACGAAGCGCTGGTCGCGGCCGCCAAGCTCGGCGATCGCTACATCGCGGATCGCTTCCTGCCCGACAAGGCCGTCGACTTGATCGACGAAGCCGCGTCGCGCGTGCGCCTGCAGGCCACCCTGCCGCCGCCCGAGATCCGCGAGATCGAAAACCAGATCCGCCAGGTCAAGCAAGAAAAAGAATCGGTCGTCAAATCGCAAGAGTTCGAAAAAGCCGCTGCAATCCGCGACCGTGAGGAGAAGCTGCGCCTCGAGAAGCAGCGCCTCGAATCCGAGTGGGCCGACAAGCGCGCGCTCCAGGACAAGACCCTCAAAGTCACCGAGGACGACATCGCCCACATCGTCTCGTCGTGGACGAAGATCCCGGTCTCGCGCCTCGCGCAGGCCGAGACGGCGAAGCTGCTCGGGATGGAAGATCAGCTCCACAAGCGCGTGATCGGCCAGAACCAGGCGGTTTCGACCGTCACCCGGGCGATCCGCCGTTCGCGCGCGGGCCTCAAGAACCCGAAGCGCCCGATCGGCTCGTTCATCTTCCTCGGCCCGACGGGCGTCGGGAAAACCGAGGTCGCGCGTTCGCTCGCCGAGTTCATGTTCGACGACGCCGAGTCGATGATCCGCATCGACATGTCGGAGTACATGGAGAAGTACGCGGTCTCGCGGCTGGTCGGCGCACCTCCGGGATACGTCGGCTACGAAGAGGGCGGACAGCTCACCGAAGCGGTGCGCCGCCGTCCCTACTCCGTCGTGCTGCTCGACGAGATCGAGAAAGCGCATCCGGACGTGTTCAACCTGCTGCTGCAGGTACTCGAAGACGGCCGGCTGACCGACTCTCAGGGCCGCGTCGTCGACTTCAAGAACACCGTGATCATCATGACCTCGAACGTCGGCGCCACCGGGATGCAGACGTCGACCGACATCGGCTTCCGCCCGCGCAAGCAGGACGGGACGCCGGACGATCAGGCGTACGAGCGCATGAAGAACAAGGTGCTCGACGAGGTGAAGCACGCCTTCCGGCCGGAGTTCCTCAACCGCGTCGACGAGATCGTCGTCTTCCATCAGCTCAGCCGCGAGCAGATCGCCGAGATCGTCGGGCTCGAACTGGAGAAGGTCATCCGCGAGGTGAAGGCTCAGGACATGCACCTCGAAGTGACCGAAGACGCCAAGCAGCTGCTCGCGAAGAAGGGCTGGGACCCGCAGTTCGGCGCCCGTCCGCTGCGTCGTGCGATCCAACGCGAGGTCGAAGACGAGCTGGCCGAAGAGATGCTCAAGGGCAACTTCTCGACCGGCGACCGCATCCTCGCCGAAGTCAGCGCGGACAACCCTGAGAAGCTCCGCTTCTCGAAAATCCCCTTCATAGAGCCGCCGGCGCCGAGCCAGCCCGAAGTCCAGCCCGTCTAGTGCGGGCGGCTTCGCCGAAGCCTCACAAACCCGTCGGGAAACCGACGGGTTTGTGACGAATACCGAAAGGTTGACCCCGTACGCATTGTGGCGATCCCGGCTTCCGGCCCAGATCGGCACGTGGTTCGCCCGTGACCTGACGCGCAACGCACTCGCCCTCGTCGACGACGGCCGGGTCGCCTTGCGTTCCGTCGAGGCCGCTCGTATCGAAGCGGCGGTCAAGGACCGCGTAGCGGTGCAGACGGCCGTCGAGTGGGCGTCCGGAACGGGGCCGCAGGCGCTGCGTTCGGTGTGCACCTGCGGCGCGACGGGAGTGTGCGAACACGTCGTGGCGACGCTGGAGATCGTGCGCACCGCCGAGGACGCGGCGTTGCCGATGCCCTCGCCCGATCCGTTGGAACCCGACCTCTCGTGGCTCCCCGATGCCGAGGCGGACGCCGTGCGCTCGCGCGCCCGCGCCGTCTGGCCGGTCGTGACCCTCAGTTCCGCCGGTGCGATCGGCGGGGCGCTCTATCTCGACACGCCGCGGCTGCGCGGCGTCATTCGCGATGCCGACGCGATCCTCGCGATGATGGACCAGACACCGGCCGACGACTGGGACGAAGTCGATCGCGCGCTGCTGCGCGACGACGCGGTGCAGGAGGCGTTCGGCGCGCGCGCATCTACCAAGGCTCTGGCGCGCGCGTTCTTCCGTTTGGCGCGCCATCCGCGGCTGCGGTTCGACGACGCTCCCGGCGACAACCGGCATCCGGCGGAACTGCCGCCGTTCGCGATCGAGACCCGCGGCGTGCGGCTGCGCGCGCAGCGCCAAGGTGCCGCCTTCGTGCCGGTGCTCGAAGCGGCCGAAGACGTGCGCGTCTCGCCGGCCGGCGCGTTCGTCCTCGACGGTCCGCCGGCGTGGCTGGTCGCCGACCGCATCGCCTATCTGCTCGACGGCGCGTTCGATCCGCGCAAGATCATCGCGGCCGCGAAGATCGCCGAGGCCGCCGCGGCGCAAGACGGCGCGCCCTCGATGCGCGCGATCGCGCGCGTCGCGCCGTTCCTCACCGCGGACGAGCGCAAGGCGCTCGGGGTCATCGACGCGCAGCGCCCGGGAATGGTGATTCGCGCGGCGTGGCGCGACGGCGCGCTGCTCGCGCGCTTGGGTTTCGTCGACCTCGCCGGCGGCGCGTACGTCGCATTCAATCCTCACGGTGCGGTCACGCCGAGCGACGGGCGCTTCGTGCGCTTCGCACCTGAGGTCGCGCGCGCGTTCTCGCGCCGCTTCCTCGAAGCGGGCTTCGTCCCGCGCGGAGCCGACGGCTTCGCGCTGCACGACGCCGATCGCGCGGCGGATGTGGTGCGCACCCTGTGGCCGGAGTGGGACGACGCCGAAGTGCGGCTCGACGACTCGCTCGCGACGCTGGTCGGCGGCGGGACGGTCGACGTTTCGGTGCACGCGACGGCGACCGAGAGCGGCGATTGGTTCGACCTCGACGTCTCGGTCTTCGTCGGCGGCGGCGAACCGCTCACCCGCGAAGAGCTCCGCGCGCTGCTCGGAGCGAAGGGCCGCTACGCCGAAGTGCGCGGCAAGCTCGTCGACGTCGGCGATCTGCGTTCGCGCCAGAACCTGCTCTCGGAACTCAACGACCGGCGCCGCACCGGACTCGCTTCGCTGGTTGCGATGCGCGACGAGCTGCACGAGGCGTTCGGCGACGTCGCGCTGCCGGAAGAAGTCGAACGCGTCCGCGAACGGCTGCGCAATTTCGAGGGCATCGAGCAGGTCGACGCGCCGGAGGCGCTCGTGCTGCCGCTGCGCGACTACCAACGCCGGGGTCTCGATTTCTTGTCGTACCTCTCGTCGTTCCGTTTCGGCGGCATCCTCGCGGACGACATGGGCACCGGGAAGACCTCGCAATTAATCGCGCACGTCGCGAAGCGTAAAGAAGACGAAGGCAACTCTCCCGTGCTCGTCATCGCGCCGACGTCGGTGACGCACACGTGGGAAAACGAGATTCGCAAGTTCGCGCCGAGCCTGAGCACGCTGCGCCTGCAATCGGGCAGCGATCGGGCGGCGAAGTACGACACGATCCACGAGTTCGACGTGATCATCACCTCGTACGCGCTGGCGCGCCTTGACGCGCAGCATCTGGAGCGTTTCCGCTTCCGGACGCTCGTCCTCGACGAGGCGCAGAACGCGAAGAACCCCAGCTCCCAGATCGCCAAGGTCGTGCGCGGCCTGCAGGCCGACCATCGGCTGGCGCTGACCGGAACGCCGGTCGAGAACTCGCTGCGCGATCTCTGGGCGATCTTCGGGTTCGTCGAACCGGGCTTGCTCGGCTCCGAAACGTCGTTCCGGCGGCGGTTCGAGCTGCCGATCGCGGACGGCGACGAGCGCGCGGCGAGCGCGCTGCGCTCGCGCCTGGAACCGTTTCTGCTGCGCCGTACGAAAGAAGACGTCGCGAAGGAACTGCCCGAACGTACGGAAGCGATCATCGAGTGCGAGCTCACCCCGCTGCAGCGCCGGCTGTATCGCGGAATCGCCGAAGCCGCGCGGCGCGACGTGCTCGCGAAGCTCGACGAGGACGGCGCCGAATCGGCGACGGTGCACGTGCTCGCGGCGCTGACGCGCCTGCGCCAGGTGTGCGCGCATCCTGGTTTGCTCGTGCCGGAATATTTGGACGACCCCGAGGCGAGCGGCAAGTTCGACGCCTTCCTCGAGACGGTCGACGAAGTGCTCGACGGCGGCCACAAGGTGCTGGTGTTCAGCGCGTTCTCATCGATGCTCAAGGTCATGCGCACCGCGCTCGACCGGCGCAACGTCGCGTACGGCTATCTCGACGGCTCGACCAAGGATCGCGACCGGCAGGCCGAGGTGGAACGGTTCATGAGCGACGACGGGCCGCCGGTGTTTCTCTGCTCGCTCAAGGCGGGCGGCGTCGGGCTTACGCTCACTGCCGCCGACTACGTGATCCTCTACGATCCGTGGTGGAATCCGGCCGTCGAGCGTCAGGCCATCGATCGTACGCATCGCATCGGCCAGATCCGGCCGGTCACCGCGTACCGCATGGTGACGGCAGGCTCGGTCGAGGAGAAGATCCGTGCGCTCGCGGAGCGCAAGACGGCCCTCTCCAAGACGGTGGTAAAGGCCGACAGCGCGGTCGCGAAGACGTTGACCCGCGAAGATCTCGCGTTCTTGTTCGCCGACCCGGAGTAAGCGCCAGCCTGCGGATGCGCGTCACACGCATTCGCGCCCACTGAATTCCGCGCCGGTAACGTCCGATGTAGGTACTACGAGCAGCGACCAGGGGACGGTTGTGGGACCGCTCGTACACCCCTCCGACAAGGACGTGCTGTATGAAGCGGATTTTCTTGGCATTGCTGCTCGCGACGTCGTTCGCCGCTCCGGCCCTCGCGAACCCGATCTCGAATCTGGCGCCCGCCGATCGCTATTTCGGACGGCTCAAGATGAGCATTCTGGGCGTTCGCAATTCGCTTCACGACCTCTCCGCGCGTGCCGACGCGCAGCCCGAAGCGGCCGAACACATCTTTGACAAAGCCGTCCTCGTCGAGGACGCGCTGCGCGACTGGCAAGCGCACTTCCCGCGCGATCCGTGGATCCCCAAATACGCCTACGCGTTGGCGGAGCTCTACGGCAAGCTCGACATGGACGACGCGCAGACGCGCAAAGACGAAACACTCGATTGGCTCGCCGCCTCGTATCCGCAGAGCGAATACGCTCTACAGCCCCGATAGTACGCCTGGAGGTTCTCATGCGCCGCACGCTTCTTGCCGTCGCCCTTTTCGTTGCGTGTCTCGGATCGGTCGCACAGGCCAGCATTCGCGACCTCGCTCCTGCCGATGAGTATTTCGGCCGGATGAAGATGAGCGTGCTCGGCATCCGCAACGCTCTCAACGGCTTGGAACGGCGGGTCGAGAGCGGTGACCGCAGCGTAGGCTCGATGCTCGCGCTCGTCGACGACGCGATTTCCGATTGGCGTGCGAAGTACCCGCACGACACGTGGCTGGGGCGCTTCTCCGCCGAACGGCGCCGCATCGCGGTCATGATCGCGCGCCGCTGAACTAACGACTCTCGCGTTCGTCCCCAGGCGTCGGCGGCGGCGGCGGACCGGGCGGAGCGGGGGGCACGACGCGCAGCGGCGGCGAGAGCGGGATCGGCGGGATCGCGATCTCGCCGTCTTCGATCCAGACGTAGCCGCGTTCGTGCGCCGCGCGATGGAGACCGACGCGGCCGTGACCATCGAAATCGGCGCCGCTGAGCTTCACGCCGTCGAGCTTCGCGCGGGCGAACGACGTCCCGTGAACGCTGACGCCTTCGAAACGGGCGTCGCGCAGGTCCGCGTCGTCGAAGCGCGCTCCGTCGAGATCGGCGCCGCTGAAGCGCGCTCCGCGCAGGTTCGCCCGCGAGAAATCGACGTTGCGCAGATCGCTCCCGATGAAACGCAGCCCGTGCAGGTCGCGCCCGTGCAGATCTTTGGGCAGCCGGCAGCCGACGCACTGATCGATCAGCTGGCGGGAAAGGGCGTCTTGGGCTAACGCTGGGACGGCCGCGACGGCGGGCGTGACGAGCGCGGCGCCGAGCGCGGCGAGGACGATCGAACGGATCGAGAACGGCATCGGGACCTCCTTAGGCAGGCGCTTGCGCGCCGGTGAGATCGGCATGAGCGAAATCGAGCAATTCCCGGCGGGTCACGGAACGGCACGAGCGAGGCTGCTCGCCGTCGGCGAACGCGCACCAGCGCGCCGCGCGCAGATCGAGCCCGTGCAGGTCGACGCCGCGCAGATCGGCGCACGCGGTACGTTGACCGTCGGCGTCCGCGTCGCGATTCTCCGTGCACAGGATCGCGTCGGCGATCGTGGCGCCGGACAGGTGTGCGTCGCGCAGACTGGCCCCGGTGAGGTCCGCGCCGCCCAGTTCGGTGCGCGAGAGGTCTGCGCCGTGCGCGCTAACCCCGATCAGGCGCGCGTCGCGCAGGTTCGCACCGGCGAGCTTCGCGTCGCGCAGGCTGGAGCCGACGATGCGGATGCCGTGCAGGTCGGCGCCGTGCAGATCGAGTCCGCGGAACGAGCATCCCGTGCAGTCGCGCAGCATCACGTGTGCCATCTCGCCGGCGAGGTCCGGCTGCGAGACGCTCGCGCCGATGAAGCGCACGCCGCTGACATCGGCGCGAGCGAACGACGTTCCGCGCAGCCGTACGCCGACGAACCGTACCTCGTGCAGGTTCGCGTCATCGAAGCGCGTGCCGTCGAGATTCACGCCGGTGAACTGCGCCCCGCTCAAGTTTGCGTGCGAGAAGTCGACCTCGCGCAGATCGCTGCCGACGAACCGGAGCCCGTGCAGGTCGCGGCCGTGCAAGTCGTGCGGCAGACGGCACCCGACGCAGGCGTCGATCAGCTGCCGCGAGAGATCGTTTTGCGCTGCGGCGGGCGGGCTCGGCGCTGCGGCGAGGAGGGCGAGGACGAGGAGCCCGATGAGGGCCGAAGTTCGTATCACGAATGGACTCCTTGTAACTAACGATATAAGAGAAACGGGTATGAGAAAGGCGCTCGGCGTCAGCCGTCGAGCCCCGTCCCCTGCAGGGTCATGCCGGCGGTCTTCGCGCCGTGCAGGCTGACGCCGGCCAGATCGCACCCGCTCAAGCTCGCGCCGGTCAGATCGGCACCGGTGAGGTTGGCGTGCGAGAAGTCGACGCCGGTGAAGTGCACGTTCGCCAGGTTCGCGTCCCGCAGGTCGGCCCGGCTCAGGTTGGCTCCGGTCAGCGTGATGCCGTGCAGGTCCTGGCCGCGCAGATCCATTCCGGAGAAATCGCAGCCGCTGCAGTTGGCGATGACGCTGCGCAATGCCGTTCCGCGCAGGCTCACCCCGCTGAACGAAACGCCGTTCAGCCGAACGTCGTCGAGCAGCGCGCCGTCGAAGTTCGCGTCGCGCAGTTCGACGCCGCTCAGCACCGCGCCGCGCAGGTCGGCCGTCGAGAGGTTGGCGCGCGCGAGAGACACGCCCTTGAGCACGGCGCCGGCCAAGTTCGCGCCGCGCAGGTCGGCGCCGCTCATGTTGTCGCCGGTCAGGACGAGACCGTGCAGGTCGAGCCCGCGCATGTCGGCGTTGCGCATCGAGCATCCTTTGCACGCCGCGATGAGATCGCGGGTGAGCTTCGCGCCGCCGAGCGATCGGCGGCCCCGCGCCAAGCCGGCCTCCTCCGCGATCTGCGGCGGCACATCGGCGAGCGCGTCGTGGACGATCGCCGCGACGTCGATAAGCGCGTGCGGCAGCGGCGGCACGGTTGCCGCCGGAGCGACGGTCCGCATCCGTTGAACGATGACGATCTGCTGATGACGCAGTTTGTCGGAGGCAGGCGGGACGACCGGCGTGCGAATCGCGAGCGGCGCGGCGGCGGGAAGTTCCACGGCCGGCGCGCTCGTCGCGACGAATCCGACGGCGAGCAACCCCGCTAGAACGACGCCGAACGACGCGGCGGGTGAACGGCGCAGCCGCGCGCGGTTCTTGTCGAGCAGGAGCTCGATGCGCACGCTGATCTGCTTGCGCGTGAGCAGGGCGCCGGGCGCGACCACCGCGTGTTCCGGCATGCGCATCTCGCGCGCCAGCCGCCAGAGCGACGTGGCGTACTCGTGCGCCGCGCCCGTCTTCTCGACGACCGCGTCGTCGGAGGCGATCTCACGTTCGAGCGCGATGCGGCGCCCGACCAGCCACACGACCGGATTGAACCAGAAGATCCGTTCGATCGTGCGCTGCACGAGGTTCGTCCAGTCGTCGTAACGCCGCAGATGCGCGTGCTCGTGGAGGATGAGCGATTCGATCGCAGCGAGTCCGGCGGCGCTCGCCAGTTCGGTCGGAATCAGGATGACCGGCCGGCGGAAGCCGATCGCGACGGGCGTCTCGGTTTCGAACGAGAGCCGCAAGTAGATCTCGCGTCCCGCCGCGACGTCGGTGAGCCACGGCAGTTCGTCGGCCAAATCGCCTTCGAGCGGGCTCGAGCGTTTCTTGAGGCCGCGCACGCGCACGATGCTCGCGAGGAGCCCGACGAGCCCGATCAGCGCGCCGGCGAGCCAGACGAAGACGACGCCGAGCGCCAGTTCCCGAGACAGCCGAGGCGTGAAGTTGAAGCTGAGGTTCGCGAACGGCAAGCCGGCTGAACGCGCCGCCGGCGGCGGCTGGAATGAAGGCGCTCCGCCCCGGACGGTCAGGTTCGGGCCGGCCGCCGGGACCGGCGGGGGCAGCGGATCGAGGAGCGCACGCGACGTCGCGGCGACGACGGGCGGTGGCGCCATGCCGCGGGCGAGGCTGACGCCTACCCCGGCGAGCGGCATCAGGGCCGTTGCGATGAGCGCGATCGTCCACAGCGCGTGGCGGGTCGATGCGGTGAGGGAGAGCCAACGGGTCGCGGCGAGGACGGCGAGCACGAGCACCCCGCCCAGCAAGACGCTGGCGAGGATCGCTCGCAGCGCGACGTTGACGATCGCCTCCAGCATGTTACTTCTCCCGCGCGCCGTCCAGCAGTTCGCGCAGCCGCGCGAGCTCGTTGTCGTCCACGGCTTCGGACTCAAGCAGATTCAGAACCAGTTCGCGCGGCGAGCCGTCGAAGAAGCGCGAGAGCACGTGCTGCACGACGCTGCGCTGCGCTTCGTCGCGCGCGACGATCGGCCGGTAGATGAACGCACGGCCGACGGCCTTGTGCCGCACGTAGCCCTTTTGCTCGAGGATCCGCATCGTCGTCAGGACGGTGTTGTACGCCAGCGGCGGATCGCCGATCGCTTCGACCACATCGGCAACGCTGGATTCCTCGCGCTCCCAGAGGACCTGCATGAGCCGGTACTCCGCCTCGGTGAGGGTCGGAGACTTCTTACGGGGCATACGCCGACGCTAGCACGCCCCTCCGGAAGCTGTCAACTAATGTTTTAAGAACTTGATTGGAAAAGAAGGGCGGCCGCACTCCGCGACCGCCCCGGGGACTCGACGGCAGCTACACCTTTACGACGGTGTAGCCTTCGCGGGGTCCGATCTTCTCCGAGCTGATGATCTTCTCGGCGGCCGCGCTGTCGGGGTTCGAGCACGATTCCGCCGCGAAGTCGCCGCCGACGGTCGAGGCGATCGCGAAGTACTCGCCTTCGGTGCGGCGCTTGTTTTTCGGAACGATCACGCCGGCGTAGGTCTGCTGGACCGCCTGGTGATCGCACTTGCGGAAATATGCACCGCTTTTCTTGGCGGCGTCGTAGTGGTAGTTCTCGAACGCTTGGACGAGCTTCTCGGTCTCCGTCGTGCCGGCGGCGTTGAGCCGGTTGATGATGTTCTTGCCGGCCATGTAGCCGAGATACTGACGCCAATCGACCGCGGGCACGCCGGGCTTGAGCGAGGCGTACACCTTCGCCGCGTCGCCGCCGGCCTCCGGACCCCAGACGTAGCCCCAGATCGAGCCGACGATGTCGTCGACCGGCATGCCGACCGCGACGTCGTTGCCGGAGAGGATGCCGCCGAACGTCATCTTCTTGTTGAGACCGAGCTGCACCGCGGCCTTCGTCGCGTTCTGGCAGTCGGGGCCGTAGTTGGAGAAGAACAGCACGTCGGCGTCGGTGTTGCGCGCTTTGGTGAGATACGACGAGTAGTCTGTCTGTCCGAGCGGATGCAGATCTTCGCCGGCGACCGTGCCGCCGTGCGCCAGCAGGATCTTCTTGAGGCGCGTTGCGCCGTCGGTGCCGAACGCGTAGTCGGCGACGAGGAAGTACCACTTCTTGCCGTGCTTGAGCAGCTCCGGGCCGATCGCGTTCGCGAGCATCGCGTTCGAGCAGGTCTGGCGGAACGTGACGCGGTGCGCCTTCGGGCCGGTGATGTTCGTGTCGTGCGTTCCGATCGCGAGGAAGAACGTATTGTTCTCCTCCGCGGTCGCGGAGACGGCGAGACCGACGGCGGAGCTCAGGCAGCCCGTGAGGACGTCGACCTTGTCCTGCGAGATGAGGCGCTTCGCCTCGGTCGTTCCGTTGGCGGGTTTGCTCGCGTCGTCACCTTTGACGATCTCGTACTTGATGCGGTTGTTTTTCTTCATCGCCTCGGCGACGGCGACTTCGAGTCCGTGCTGCTGCGACTGCGACGCGGCGGCATAGACGCCGGAGAAGCCGTCGATGTGGCCGATCTTGATCGTCGCGCCGCCGCCGGCCGCGATCACGTCGCGCGGGGGGAGCAGGACCGCCGCGCCGGCGGCGCGCGCTTCGAGGAGGGGGAAGCCGAGTGCCGCCGCGCCGGCGATGCCGAGCGCGCCGGACCGGCGAAGAAATTCTTTTCGATCGACGGGATTCGCCGGGCGTTGGTCGTCCATGGTGCTCCTTACCAGTGTGAAGCTGTTTGGCCGAAGGATTCTTCGCCATCGTCAGGCACCCTACGCGAAACGCACGGACACCGTACAGAAATGGCGAAAGCGGTTACGGTGGCGGATGAACGGGCCGAGCCCAAGGTCGTGCTCCTGGTGCGTCTGCTCAGCGCGATCGACGAGGGGCGCTTCACCTTCGAGGAGCTCAAGGACCAGATCGGCGAGGAGAAACCGCCTAGCACGCGGACGCTGCGGCGCTACCTCAGCGTCCTCTCCGACGCGGGCTTCCCCTGGTTCTTCGACAGAGGAACCGGCACGTATCGCTTTGCCGAGGGCTACAGCCTCCGCCGGCTCAACCTCTCGCACCGCGAACTGCTCGGCCTGGTCACCCTCAAGCGGCTGGGATCGTCGCTCGGGGGCACGTTCGCCACGGCGATCGAGGAGACGACGCAGAAGCTGCTGCGCTCGAGCGACCGCCGCACCGAGGTTTCGGTCGAGTACACGTCGCTGGCGATCCGGTTCGGTGAGATCGCGATGGACGCCGAGGTCGAGCGGGTGTTCGAGCAGCTGCAGGCGGCGGAGCGCGAGCGCCGTCGCGTGCAGTTCGGCTACACCGACAAGAACGCGGCGCGTACCCAGCGGCGCGTCGATCCGTACGGTTTCATCGTGTCGTCCGGCCGCGTGTACCTGGTGGGGTTCGATCACGCGCGCACCGACATGCGGGTGTTCGCTGTCGACAACGTCTCGGACGTCGTCGTGACGCCGCAGACGTTCGAACGCCCGGCCGACTTCAACCTCGAGGCGTACGGGGCGAACTCGGTCAGCGGCGTGCGCCACTCGGGCACGGTCGCAGAGGTGACCGTGCGGTTCTCGCCCGTCGTAGCGAAGGCGGCGGCGGCCCGGACGATCGCGCGCGATCAGCGGGTCGTTCGACAGCCGGACGGCGGCGTGGAGATCACCTATCGCGTCGTCGACCCGCTCGAGATCGTGCGCTTCTCGCTCGGCTGGGGCGCGGAAGCCGAAGTGATCGCACCCGACGACGTGCGGGCCGCGGCAGCCGACGTCGCCCGCGCGGTCGCCGCCCGATACGGCTAGGCCGGCACCGCGAGGGACTGCGCGGCGAACGGCAGCGCGGTGGGCTCGTCGCCCGAAGCGATCGCAGCCGAGGGATCATTCGCATCGACCGTCACGAAGCCGGCGACCCGTGCGGCGAGCCCGCCGATCTCACCCCGCAACGTTTCCGTCGCGTCGACGCCGCGTTGCGCGGCGGCAGCGACCTGCGCGGTCGCGCGATCGATCTCCGCGGCGCTGCGCTCGATGATCGCGAACGCGTTGTCCTGATCGCGGGTCGCGACGGCGACCCCCGTTGCGACGACGCTTGCGACGTCGATCGCGCCGCGAACGCGCCGGGCGAGTTCGCCGACCGTCGTCGCCGCGCGGCTCGTCGCCTCGGCCATGCGGCTCATCTCGGCGGTCGCGTGCTGAATCTCGCTCGTGCGGTGCGCTTGTTCGGCCGCGGTCGCGCCGATCTCGCGCGCGTGCGCGGCGTTCTGGCGATCTCGCCGACCAGCGCTTCGATGGTCGAGCGGGTCACGGCGGCGCGGTCGACCGTCGCGCCGGCGAGTCCGCTCGCGGCGCGGGTTCCGCTCACCAGAGACTGTGTCTCGGCGACGACGTTCGCGACCAGCACCTTGACCTCGTCGCTAGCCACTTTCGAACTGGTCGCGAGCCGATGCAGTTCCTGCGCGATCACGGTGAAGCCGCGTCCGCGCTCGCCGGCGCGCGCCGCCTCGATCCCGGCGTTGAGCGCGAGCAGCTTCGAGCGGTTGGAGATCTCTTCGATCACGTCGACTTGCGCCGAGATCGCGCCGGCCGTCGCATCGGCAAGGTGCTCGAGCCGAGCCGCCGTCTGCGCGAGCGCATCGCCGACGTTACGAACGTCGGCGACCAAGCCGCGGACTTCCGTGCCGCCGCGGTCGGCAGATTCGGCTGCCGCGTCGGCCCGCGCGGCGACCGTTTGCGCGCGATCTGCGACCGAGACGGCGTGCGCGGCGAGCGCCGTGCCGGCGACCTGGGACCGCGCGACGCTGGCGCGCAATTGTTCGATCGCCGCCTGCGTTCCGTCGACTTCGCCGACCAGCGCGTCGATCGAGGTGAGGCCGTCGCGCGCGCTGCGCTCGAGCGTGTGCGCGTCGTCGCGGATGGTGCGGGCGCCGCTGATGACGCCGGAGAGCGCGGCCGCGATCTGCGCCGATGCGTGGGCCTGCTCCCGGCTCTCGTTCCGGACGGACTGCGCACCCTCGAGCGTCGCGCGCGCGGCGGTCGAGACGCTGCGCGAGGCGCGGCTCAACCCGCCGATCAGTTCGCGCAGCATCCGCGACATCGCGTTGAAGGCGTGGGCGAGTTCCGTCGTCTCGGCAACGTCGGTCGCGACGTCGACGTGCGCGCGGAGGTCGCCGCCGGTGAGCCGGGTCGCGGCGTCGGCGACCGCGCGCAGCGGTTCGGCGAGCCGCCGCGCCGCGAATACCGTCGCGATCCAGGCGAGCAGAAGGATGACCGCACCGACGAGGGCCGAGCGCATCGCGAGAACCGTCGCCGGCCCGAGCGCCGCGGCACGATCGACCGCGCCGATCACGGCAAGCTGCAGCGCCGAATTCTCCAGCGTCGACGTTGCCGCGAGCGCGTGCGGCGCGTTCTCCAACGTCGGCGCGGTTGCGCCGCGGTGTTCCGCGATGGGCGTGCCGGCATGAAGGAGGAAGAGGGCCGTCGCCGAGTCGACTGGGATATCGCGGATCAGGCCGGCGAGCTCGGTCGCCTGGAGCCGGGCCGCGAGCGTTCCGTAGCGTTTGAAGTTTTCGTCGAACAGCGGCGCGTAGACGACGAACGTCGGTTGCGACTGGTCGGCGAACCGGACGAGGTCCGAAACTCCCGGCTTTTTCGCCGCCGCGAACAGACGCAGCAGCGCCGGTTTGCCGGCGAACGACGGCGATCCAAGGCTGGCCATCGCGGTGCGCCCCTGCGGATCGACGATCGAGATGTCGACGTAGCGGTTCGACCCGAAGGCGTTGGCGTAGTCGAAGAGGATGCGCGCGCGCGCCTCCCCGCTCAGCTTCGTCACCTGGAGCGCGGACGACGCCATCTGACGAATCTCTTCGACGCGAGCCCCCAGGTATTTGTCCGTCTCCGACGCGGCCGTCTTCGTCGTGGCCGCGATCCGCTCGTGGATCTGCGCCTCGATCGAGGCGCGTCCGCTCAGATAGCCCGCCAGGGAGACGGCAGCGACGGCAAGCAACACAATACAGCCCACCATCACGGTGAGCCGGAACGACAAGCCCTTCACGTCCGTTAGAGTAGGCGAGCGTCATTATGCGAGGTTTATGCGACTATTAAGGGCCCTCTTGATCGCGGCGGCCGCATTCGTCGCGGCATCGAACGGCGGCGCCGCCGGCGCTGCCGCTCCGAACGGCGAACCGATCGACGGCATCCGCTGCGACGCGATGGAAGGATCGGTGCTGCACATCCATCAGCACGTCGCGATCCTCGATCACGGCAAGGCCGTCGCGATTCCGCCTGACGTCGGCCGTCCGCTGATCGCCGGGTGCCTGTACTGGATCCACACCCACACGCCGGACGGCATCATTCACATCGAATCGCCGAACTTCAAATCGTTCACGCTCGGCGAGCTGTTCGACGTGTGGGGTGAGCCGCTGACGCGCGCCGGCGTCGCGGGCGCGAAGCTGAAGAAGGGCGAGCGCATCGCCGTCTGGGTCGACGGCCGCCCATTTACCGGCGACCCGCGCAAGATCGACCTCACGAACCACCTCGACGTGACGATCGAAGTCGGTCCACCGTACGCGAAGCCCACCCCGTTCACAGCCTGGAACGGAAACTAAAAAAGGTTCACGCGCTTTGACGGGGCTGGGTGGCGTGCGGGTCTCGTCGACGCGGCATGTCTGTGCGCGGGGCACGCTCCCGGCGCGCATCCTGCGCTCTGGTCGCTACGTGCTCGCTCGCTCTCGCCATCCTGGCTCCGCTCGTTCGCAAGTACCCCGCGCGCAGACATGCCGCGTCGACGAGACCCGCGGCGCGATTGTTGCGATTCGCGCGTGAGGTGGGGGCAATGCAGGGTTGCGGTGACCGCGAGCGTTTGCGGGAATGCGACGAAGCCGTGTGGCGCGGGCCGCACGGCTTCGATCTGCACGAGAAGTCGATCTGCGCGCGCCCTCGCCGTGAAGCCAGGGCGGCGTCGAACTTCGTGTCGGCGGTGTCAGATCCGTTGGGCTTGCGCCTTCCGTGATCCGCGTCCGCCGGCGAGCCTCTCGCTGCTCGCCCGTCGCTGACGAATCGTTGACGTGCACGTAGCGTAACCGCTGCGCTTTCTCCCGGCAATACCCCACGCCGCCCTCTCCACAAGAAACTTGCGTTGTCCACGGCGTTCCGCAGCATTGCACGCAATCCACAGCCGGAGCCGTCGATCGCCGCGCGAAAAAGCGAAGAAGCCGGGTGCGTTTCCACACCCGGCTTCGATCGGCGAGAATCATTTCGCGAACGCCCTCGCCGGCTTGCACCAGCCATGACGCCGTCGTCGTTGTTCGGCGCCTTGCACGACGCCGCCCGGCATTTCACCGCGCGACCTCGGCTCCTCGCCTGCGAGCTTCTCGCCGCTCGCGCGCCCCCGCATCACCGTTGACGTGCGAGCATCGTATCGACGCGCTCACAAAGACGCAAGACGCGCGCAACACCTCTCCACAAGAAACTTGCGTTGTCCACGGCAATTCGCAGCAAACCGCGCAATCCACAACCGCACGATCGTGGCTCACCCTTCGACGACCCTTCGACGAGCTCAGGGTGCGCGGTGTAGCCGCGCAGCCGGGGCGAAACGCGACGAAGCCGCTCCGGTTGCCCGGCGCGGCTTCGATCAGCGCGAGAGTTTGATCTGCGCTCGGCCTCGCCGACTTTCATCAGCCAAACCGGCGTCGAACTTCATTTCGGTGTCGTCCTGAGTGCGTCCGGCTTTCACCGTTCGTCTCTCGTCTGGCCCCGGCGAGCATCTCGCCGCTCGCCCGTCGCCGTCTTACCGCCGACGTGTCCGCATCATACAAGCACCAGAAAGAATCCCGCAAGATCATACTGCCGCAAAACTGCCGCTATCCACAAGAAACTTGCTTTCTCCACGCCGTTCCCCAGCAATGCACGCAATCCACAACCCACCGACTCTCAGTATCGCGATCGTGGCGCACCGTTCGACGAGCTCACGGCGCACCGAGGGCCCTTCGACAAGCTCAGGGTGACGGAGTCTGCCGACTACCACGAAGTGTTGATCGTCGCACCGCCCAAACTGTGCCATGTCGCGCATGCCACGATCGTGCCTGGGTGTGCGGCGGGCGATTGCGCTGCGGCGGGACGTTTCGGAGTCGCGTGAGCCCGGAGGGCGGAAGCGACGGAGAACCGAGCGACCAGAGCGCAGGATGCGCGCCGGGAGCGTCCCGGCCGCAGCGCAGTCGCCCGCCGCACACCCCGCCACAAAACCCACACCGGATGACGCGACAAAGCCGCCCAAGTTTCCCTGTGCGGCTTCGGTCAGCACGAGAATCGATCTGCGCGCGTCCTCGCTGACTTGCGTCAGCCATTACGGCGTCGGACTTCGTTTGGTGCTTTCACTCTGCGTCGTACGACTTGCGTCATTCGTCGTTCGTTCAGTACCGCCGAGCTTCTCGTTGCTCGCCGTCGTCGTATTACCGTCGACGTGCATACATCATACCTGCGACCAATGTCGGGCGCAAGTCCCTTCCGGATCGCTCGGTCGCTTGTCCACAAGAAAGTTTCGTTATCCACCGCGATTCGCCGCTATTCACCGGTTTCGCGAGCGGTTCTCAGCCGCCGAGATAGGCGGCGACGACGTCGCGATGCGTGGCGAGTTCGGCGCCCGTGCCGGAGAGAACGATGCGTCCCCGTTCCATGACGTACGCGGTGTCGGCGAGCGCGAGCGCGCGCCGGGCGTTCTGCTCGACGAGCAAGATCGACGTACCGCGCGCGCGTTCGTCGGCGACGATCGCGAAGATCTCGTCGACCAGTTTCGGCGCGAGGCCCATCGACGGCTCGTCGAGCAGCAGCGCGCGCGGATCGATCGCCAGCGCGCGCGCGATCGCGAGCATTTGCTGTTCTCCGCCGGAGAGGGAACCGGCCGGCACGTTGCGCCGCGTCCGCAAAATCGGAAAGCGATCGAAGAGTCCGGCGATCCGCGCGTAGCCCGCCGCGCCGCGCACGGCGGCCGCGACTTGCAGATTCTCCTCGACGCTCATCGATGGGAGCATGCGGCGCCCTTCGGGCACGAGGACGAGCCCGCGTTTCACCAATGCGTGCGAAGGGATCCGGGTGACGTCGCGGCCGTCGAAGTGCACCGTCCCGCCGCGGGTCGGGATCGCGCCGGCCAGCGCCATCAGCAGCGTGGTTTTGCCGGCGCCGTTGGCGCCGACGATCGCGCAGAGCGTCCCCTCGGCGAGCGCGATCGAGACCTCGTGCAGGATCTCGATATTGCCGTACCCGGCGCGCAGGCCTGAGACCCCGAGGATCGGCGTCACGAGAGCGACTCCGCACCGGTGCCGAGATAGGCTTCGACGACGACCGGATTGCGGCCGACTTCGGCCGGCGTGCCGCGCGCGATGACCTCGCCGAAGTTCAGGACGACTACGTCGTCGCAGGCGGCCCGCACCAAGGTCATGTCGTGCTCGATCAGCAGCACGCCGATCCCCTCGGCGGCGATCGCGCGAATCGTTTCGACGAGGCGTCCGGTCTCCGAGGGGTTCATCCCCGCGGCGGGTTCGTCGAGCATGACGACGCGCGGGGAGGCCGCCAGCGCGCGCCCGATCTCGAGCCGCCGCTGGTCGCCGTACGGAAGGGAACTGGCGGCGGCGTCGAGGTCGGCACCTGCGATCCCCGCGCGTTCCAGCAGACGCTGGAGCTCCGCCGCGCTCAGCCGGCCCGGGCGCGCGTAGGCGCCGGCAGCCAGGTTGCCGCGCACGTCGAGGGCGCCGAACAGCCGGATGTTCTGGTACGTCCGTGCGATCCCGGTGCGCGCGATGCGGTGCGGCGGCAGGCCGTCGACGCGCGCGCCATCCAGCGTGATGGTCCCGCTCGCGAGCGGCGCAAGGCCGGTGGTCGCGTTGACGAGCGTGGTCTTTCCCGCGCCGTTGGGACCGATCAGCCCGAGCACGCGGCTCGGTTCGACGGTCAGCGAGACACCGCGGAGCGCGTCCACGCCGCCGTAGCGGACGCCGACGCCCTCGAGCGAGAGGCTCATCGTGCCGCGCTCATCAGCGGACGCGGATCGCGCCGCGCCGCCACAGCGACGAGAGGCCGCCCGGAGCGAACAGGATGACGAGCAGCAGGATCACGCCGTTCGTGACCTCGCGCCAGTCGGAGAGGAAGCGAATCGCTTCGGGCAAGATCGAGAGGAGCGCCGCGCCGATGACCGCGCCCAGCGGGCTGGTCACGCCGCCGATCACGCACCACACCAGGATCTGTTCCATCCGCGGAAAGCCGAAGTCGGTTGGGGTAAGGAAGAAGGAGGCGTGCGCGTACAGCGCGCCGCCGAGCCCCGCGATCGCGCCCCCGAGCGCGAGCGAGAGCAAGCGCACCGTGCCGACGTCGACGCCGACGCCGCGCGCCGCGTGCTCGTCCTCGCGCACCAGCGTCACCGCCAGCGCGAACTTCGTGCGCGAAAGCGCAAAGAGCACGATGGCCACGATGGCAAGCGACCCGTAGATGACGGGCGTCGTCGCGTCGTTGGGGATACCGCTGAGACCCTCTGCGCCGCCCGTGATGTGCAGGTTGTTGGCGAAGACGCGCACGATTTCGCCGAAGCCGATGGTCGCGATCGCGAGAAAGACGCCGCGCAGACGGCGCACGGGCAGCGCCAGCAGCGCCGCGACGACGGTCGAGACGAGCATCGCCGCGAGGATCGTGGCGATCAGAGGCCAGTGCGCCTGCATTGCGAGGATCGCGGAGACGTACGCCGCGATCCCCATGAACGCTGCCTGAGCCAGCGCCAGCTGTCCGGCTTGGAGCGAGACGGAGAGCGAAAGCGCCAGGAGCGCGTTCACGCCGATCTGATCGATCAGGCGCGAGTGTTTGGCGTAGAAGTCCACGAGGGCGCCCGGCACGGTCAGGCCTGGCGCAGCGCGCGTTTGCCGAACAGCCCGGTCGGCCGCGCGACGAGCAGAACGAACATAACGCCGAACACCAGCGCGTCGCGCCACGGCGAGAGGCCGTACGCGACCGCGAACGTCTCGACGGCGCCCAAGATGAAGCCGCCGATGACGGCGCCGGTGATGCTGCCCATCCCGCCCAAGATGATCACGGCCAGACCTT
>JAQBPM010000016.1 GCA_028287525.1 Vulcanimicrobiota bacterium
GCTCGCAGGTCGCCAGCGACTTCAGCGGCAGCACCGGGCAGTCGATCGACGTCGTCGTCACCGACGCGCTGGCCGGCACCGGCGAGGGCGGGTATTACTACATCGTCGACGAGTTTCCGCAAGAAGTCTGGAACTGCTCTTCGGTGCCCAAGCCGGTGAGCAACAACACCTCGATGTTCGTCATGACGTCGGACAACTACGCCGCCCTGGGCGGCTCGGTTCCCGCGCACAACGAGAGCTACTGGCTCAACACCGACGTGCCGCGCAGCATGTCGCACGAACTCCAGCACCTGCTGCACGCGCACGACAAGGTCATCTTCGCCGAGCTCGCCGGCACGACGCCGGCCTTCGATGCCGCGTTCATCGACGAAGGCTGCTCGATGCTCGCGGAAGATCTCGCGACCGATCCGGCGCCGGGTCAGCATCTCGACACGCCGCGCTTCAGCTACACGTATCTCCTGCAGCCCTCGCTCTTCTCGCTCACCGCGTTCACGGGCTATCAGCCCAACCCGCTCGACACCTCGACCAATCCGCCGTACGGGTGGTACAGCAACACCGCGGGCAGTTACGGGCAAGCGTATCTGTTCTCGCGCTACCTGTACGATCGCTTCGGTCCGGCTTCGCTCAAGGCGATCTACGCGAGCACCGCATCCGGCGTCGGCCCGGTCGTCGCGGCCGCCGGCGGCGAGCCGTTCGCGCAGCTCTACGAAGAGTTCGTCCTCGCAGTCTCGGCACAGAGCTCTCCGGTCGCCCAGTTGCCCTACGCGTTCTCCTCCGCGGTCGTGCTGCGTGGAAACGTCGACGTTCCGTCGGTGCGGCTGCCGCCGCTCAACGTCCGGCATCTTACGTTCGGCGGCCCGCAGCCGCCGCAGACGTTCGCCAACAACCTGCCGACGGGGTTCCTGAACGTCGCTCCGGGTCTGAACGCGTCGACGTTCATCATCGACGGCGCCACGCTCTTCTTGCCCGCTGCGAACGCCGCGAACGGCGCGGCGATCGTCGTCACCGCGGCCGGCGCACCGCCGAGCTATCAAGGCGGGCTCGTGCAGGGCGCTCTGCCGACGCCGTCGCCCAGTTCGCAGTGACGTCGTGACGCTGGCGCTCGAGCGGGTCGCGGTCGCGCGCGGCGGACGCACGCTGCTGCG
The DNA here is from genome assembly GCA_028287525.1 of Vulcanimicrobiota bacterium. GTDB lineage: Bacteria > Vulcanimicrobiota > Vulcanimicrobiia > Vulcanimicrobiales > Vulcanimicrobiaceae > Vulcanimicrobium. The sequence goes on from JAQBPM010000016.1 coordinate 1,146, forward strand.
CGACGTCTCGCTGACCCTCGACGGCGGCGTCGTCGCGCTGGTCGGGCCGAACGGCGTCGGAAAGACGACGCTGCTGCGCGCGATGGCGGGCGTGCTCGCACCCTCGTCCGGCACGATCGTGCTCGACGGCGTCGCGGTGCGAACGCTGCCGGCGCGCGAGCGGGCGCGGCGGATCGCGCTCGTCGATCCGACCGAACCGGTCCTCGCCGCGCTGACCGTGGCGGACGCGGTCGGATCGTCACGATTTCCGCACCATCGCTGGTGGGAATGGGAGGCGACCGCCGACGATACGCGCGCGATCGACGACGCGCTCGAACGAACCGCGCTGACCGGTTTCCGCGCGCGCGAGCTCGGAACGCTCTCGGCCGGGGAACGCCAGCGCGTCTGGATCGCGCTCGCGATCGCGCAGCGCGCGGCGGTGATTCTGCTCGACGAACCGACATCGCATCTCGATCTGAAGGCGTCGGTCGAAACGCTGCAGCTCGTTCGCGAGCTCGCCGCCGGCGGTGCGCTCGTGATCGCGGTACTGCATCAACTCGAGGAAGCGTCGGCCTTCGCCGACCGCGTCATCGTGCTCGGCGGCGAAGGCGTGCTCGCCGACGGCAGGCCCGAGGAGGCGCTGACGTCGGCGACGATCGCCGCGGCCTATGGCGTCGACGTGGCGGTGGAACGCCGCCCCGAAGGGCTGGCGTTTCACCGCCGCGTGACGCCCTAGAACTTGGCGATCGCCTCGAGGCCGAGACTCGACATATGGTTGATCGGGAGCCCGTTCCCGTCGAGCCAGGGCATGACGGTGGAGTGGTCCCCACGCACCTCCGCGCGGAACAGGAGTGAGGACGTTGGAGCGTACGCGAAGGTCAGCGTCCCTTCGTTCCACCTCTGCGCGTAGGTCGTGCGGTAGCCTTGCGGGTCGTTGAACTGCTCGTAGCGGCCGGTCACCGTGAACTTGGCCGTCAAGGCAGCGCTGAGGTATCCGGCCAAGCCGGCCCAGTTGGCTCTTCCGAATCCGATCACCGCAGCGGTCGAGTCCGCAATCGGAGCGACGCTTTGGGTACCGCGATCGTAGTTGAGAATTCCGGTCAGGACCGGGCCGAACTTGTACGTCGCGACGCTGTCGAAGAGCGACCGATGACTCGCCGTGTCGAATCCTGGCGGAAACAAGAATGGCCTCGACCAGGCCAGGTTGTTGATGCGTTCGGTCCCCGAATACCCTTGCGCCGTCCACGTCAGGTTCTTGTTGTTGTAGGCGAGCCCCAGTTCGCCGGTCTTCGGGCCGCCGGAACCCTTCGTGTTGTCCCAGCCGTTGTTGATTCCGGCGATCACCGAAAACGTCGGCGTGGCGGTCCACGTCGCGCGCGCGCCCGTGTGGGTGAACGGCACGGCGTACCCAAAAAGAATCGAGCGCGAGAAGTTGAGGTCGCTCGGGCTTTCGATGACTTCAGCGCCGGCCAGCGTCGCGAATTTGCCGACGATCGCCGTGACCGGTCCCACCGTTCCGCTCACGTACGCGTACGTGACGTCGAAGCTGTTGTTGTTCGCGGTCGGATACGACGCAATGATATCGGCGTCTTGGCCGAACGACAGCTCTACCTTCCCGCCGATCGGACCGTTTTTGATCAGCTGCAAGTTGAGGTTGTTGAGCATCGGCTGCCCGTTGATGTTGTCGAAGACCCGCGAATTCGTACCGTCGCCGAATTGGAACGATCTCGAGGTGCCGGCCTTGCTCCACGACGTGTCGACGAAGCCGGTCGTCACCCACGCTCGTGGTGTCGGTGACGGTGATGGGCTGGGCGACGGCGCGGGCGAGGCGCTCGGGACTCCTGATGCGGCCGGTGCCGGTGTTGGTGTTGGTGCTGGCTGCGCGAGCACCGGCATTGCCGAAACGACGCATGCGGCGAAGAACGCCGCGGCGAGGATTTTCAAACCTCCTCCTAACTCCGGTGTGACTAGGGGAAATTGTATTCCGTGGGGCGACCGGCGCCATTGGGGATTTGACTAAGCGTTCTATACCCGGCTACGACGTGTGTCCGCGATCTTTGTCGGACTGCCGATGGGCGATGGCCCGGCGCGCAAACGCGAGCGCCGACGCTTGGACAAAGTGACGAAGGAATCAGCGGCCGCGCTGCACCCTTCGGAAATCCTGCGAGGTCACCCAGCCGTAGTGGCCCTTGTTGGGGCCGTTGGTCAGCCGCACGCCGACCGCGTCGAGCGACTCGGTGACGTACTTCGGCTTCACGATCCCGGGGTCGCACTGCACCACCACCGCGCGTGTGCCCGGTCTGGCGAGCACCGAATGGACCAGCACGTCCCGGGATGAGCCCCAAAAGCCGGCGGCGTAGTCGATGACCCGCTGCTTCGAATCCCAGACGAATACGTCAGGATCGATGTCGGCCGACTTGAGGATAATCGCCGTCCCGGCAGGCTGGGCGCACGGCGCGGCCGTCGCGGGGACGCTCAGCGCGGCGAGCAAGGCAACTGCCCCGAGGGCGCGGCGGGCCACGTCCCGCGATGCGACGGATTCGCGGGACGCTCCTTCGTGCGCAAACGTTCGTTGGCTGTACGGACGCTCGGAATGCCGCATGACACGGCGGGGGTAGCAGGGACTAGTGAAGAGACTCACTCGAACGCTGATCGCAGGCGCGGGCGTCACGGGAGCTCTGGCGGCGGCGAATCGCGCCTTGCGGAACGCCCCCATCCCGACCAACGCCCTGGGAGGAACCCGCCTCTCGTGGAACTGGCGCGGCCACGAGCTCTTCGCGACGCAAGCCGGCGAGGGTCCCCTCGTGCTCCTCGTCCACGGCGTCTCGGTCGGCGCGTCGTCGTACGAGTTCCGCCGGCTCTTCCCGCTCTTAGCGCGCAGCCGGCGGGTCATCGCGATCGACCTGATCGGGTGCGGGCTCTCGGAAAAACCGCGGCTTCCTTATACGCCGGATATCTTCGTCGAGCAGATCGTCGCTGCGCTGCACGCCTTCGCCCCGGAGCCGGCCACCATCGTCGCGTCCTCACTCGGCGCGACGGTCGCGATCCGGGCGGCGACCCGCGCGAGCGACCGGATCGGCCGGCTCGCCGCCATCGTTCCGGCGGGACTGAGCGCAACGCTCGACGGCGGATTGCGCGGTACGCGAGCCGCGCTCGCCGGCCTCATGCGCACGCCGGTGCTCGGCGAGGCGACGTACAACGCGCTCGCGTCGAAGGCGTCGATCCGTTCGTTCCTGCAGCGCCGCGTCTACGCCGATCCGTCGCGCGCGACGGACGAGGTCGTCGATCACTACTACGCCGTCGCGCATCAGCCGGGCGCGAGCCACGTTCCCGCGGCCCTCGCTGGCGGCGAGCTCGACTGCGACGTGGCGCGCGATCTCCCGTTCCTCTCCGTGCCGCTCCTCGTGCTATGGGGCGAACGCGCCTCGGCGATCAACCCGCGCTCGAACGCCGATGAGTTTTTGCGCCTCACCCGCAACGCACGGCTCTCCACCTTCGCGCACAGCGGCCTGCTGCCGCACGAGGAAGAACCCGACGCGGTCGCGGACGCTCTTGAAGCCTTCCTGGCGACTCAGGGCAAACTTCACCGGGTATAGGTTCGAGACTCCTTCGCCGTTCTGTCGCGCTCAGACGAGTTCGCGGACTTTCAGCGTTCCGATGCCGCCGTTCTCACGACGATGGATCGTGATTTCAACGTCCATGCCAAGGCGGCGAAGGACGCTCTGCAGACGCTCCTGCGAGAACCCGTCCGTCTTCATTCGCCCGATCCGAGAGACTTCGGGCTGCGTCAGTCCAGCGCGCTCTGCGGCTTGCGCCTGGGTCCAGCCACGCGCGCGGAATCCGGCGTTGATGACGTGAGCAAGGTCGGCTTTTGCCAGCAGTTCGTCCGAGTTCTCGAGCCCGAGGTCCGCGAAGACGTTTCCGCTCCCGCGTTCAAACGACGCCTCATCGTCGGCGTGTTTCGGCTTCATATATTTCCCGTGCTTTCTTGAGGCGCCATCGGATTCGGTCCAGGTCGGCTTTGGGGGTCGCGTTTCCCGACTTGCTCTTCTTTTGGAAGAAGTCCAGGATGAAGATCAGGTTTCCGATTTTCGCGGTGTACATCAACCGATAGGTGCCGGCTTCGTCGTCGTCACGGACCTCCATAACGACGCGGAGGTCACCGCGCATCGGCCTCGCGAGCTCGGACGTGCCGCCTTGCTGGGCGGTCCGGATTGCTCCGCCCATCGTCTTGCGGACCGACACAGGAGCTTCGCTGAGGTCGCGCCGGGTGGACCCAATCCACACGAGTTCGTTCAGGGAACCCGTCACGAATATATCATTTCAGATATATTCGCGCAAGGCTCCGCGTCGGCTGCTTCCTTGCTCACGGCGTCGGGACGTTGCCGTTCGTCCAGTGTGCGCTTTGGCGCAGGTCCGCGTCGGGATCGGGTGGGGCGGCGTTTGCGCACGACCCGGCGCCGTCGACGCATTCGTAGCGGACGTGGATCAGCGTTCCGCCGGCGGGCGGGACCGAGGACGGCGCCGGTGACGCACCGGCGATCGTCGCGCCGCCGAGATCGCCTTCGTGCAGCGGCGCGCCGTTTGCGTTGCCGGCGGGATCCGCGGCGGCGCCGTCCTTCCGTCCGACGACCGCGCTGTACGGCGGCGCGGCGAACAGCCGCAGCGTGACGTACTGCTCGCGCTGCGCGAGCGGCGCTCCGTTCGCATCGCGGACTTGTACGGCAACGCGCAGCGAGAGCCGCGATTCCTGCACGAAGCCGCTGCATTGCAGCCACGCGACGGTGTCGGCGTCGGATCGGTTCGCGGGTGCTGCCCGATCGCAGTCCGGCGCTGCGGCGGTCGTGGCGGTAACGGTGTAGGCGAGCGTCAACGGCGGGCCGCTGGCCGCGGGATCGGCCGCGATCGTTCCGTGCAGCGGGTTCGGCAGCGTAGCGAGCGCGCCGGCGTACGCGCCGAGCGACGCCGGCGTGCCGCCGAACGGCTCGGGCGGCGCAAGCGGCGCCGCGGCAGAGGCGATCGCGCCGCCGAGCCGCTTCTGATAATCGGCGACCGCGTCGTGCAGCACGGTCTCGATCGCGTGATCCGCGGCGGCGCGCACGCCCGAGCGCGCGAATGCCGCCGCGGACTCGAGCACGAGCGCAGCCGTCAAGCCGAGCGCGACAACGAACCAGAGCGTGGTCGCAAGCATCTTACATGCGCGCCGGCGGCATGACGTCGCGGCGCAGCACCTGGCCCGGCGGGAAGACCGACGGCGGGAGCGTTTCTGCGAGGGAGAGCGACGCGGCATCGTCCGGCGGAATCGTCCCGTCGGCCGCGACGCGGCACGGGTCGCGCGGATACGTCACGACGACCGTGAACCGTTCCGTCGCCGCATCGTAGGTCGTGGTGAGCGGAAAGGTCAGCGTGCGCGGCGCCGCTCCGCCGCACGCGGCCGGCGCACGCAGTTCCGCGCCCGCGAGCGTCGACGTCGCACCCGCGACGAGAGCCCACGTGCGGTTGCCGAGCAGCGCCGCGCCGTCCTGCGCGGGCGACGAGGCGTACGCGACGGCGGCGCGCGCGCGAGTCAGCGCGTTTTCCGCCGCCATGAGCGCGAGATCGCGCGTCGTGCGCGGCGCCGCGTTCTGGACGAGCGCCGCAATCGCGCCGACGGTCGCCGCCGACGCCAGCGCGAAGAGCCCCATGCACACCACGACCTCGAGCAGCGTGAAGCCGCGCTCATCCGTTCGCATAGAACCCGTTCGCCGCGCCCTGCTGCTGCACCGC
>JAQBPM010000018.1 GCA_028287525.1 Vulcanimicrobiota bacterium
TCACGCTGTGCGTCACCGCCGGAATCTACGCCATCGTCGTGATGGGCCTGGGCATCCTGCTCGGTTTCACCGGACAGATGTCGCTCGCGCAGGCCGCGTTCTTCGGCATCGGCGCGTACACGTCGGGTTGGCTGACGACGCATCTGGGCTGGCCCGTGTGGCCGGCGATGGCTTGCGCGATGGCGATGAGCGCGCTGGTCGCGCTCGCCGTCGGCTACCCGTGCCTCCGGCTCTCCGGCCACTATCTCGCCCTCGCGACGATCGGTTTCGGCATCATCGCACAGCTGGTGCTCATCAATTGGAAAGACGTCACGAACGGCAGCGACGGGATGACCGGGATCCCGGCGCCGGTCATCGGGCCGTGGACGTTCGAACGCTACGACTCGTACTTCTACATCGTCCTGGTCGCGGTGCTCGCCTGCGCGTACGTCGCGTGGCGCATCAAGACGACGCGAGTCGGCCGCGCGCTCGAAGCGATTCGGGAGAACGAGATCGCCGCGCGCGCCGCCGGCATCGACGCGACCCGGTACAAGATCATCGCGTTCGTGTTCGCGGGCGCATATGCGGGTCTGGCGGGAAGCCTGCTCGCGCACACGACGAAGTTCCTCAGCCCCGATTCGTACTCGTTCGACCAGTCGGTCGTCTTCCTCGTCATGCTGATCGTGGGTGGTTCGTCGTCGATCGGCGGCGCGATCCTCGGCGCGGTGCTGCTCGAGTTTCTCCCTGAGGTGCTGCGCCCGCTGAAGAGCTCGTACATCATGGTGTATGGAGCGGCCGTCGTCGTCATGATCATCTTCATGCCGCGCGGTCTGGTCGGCTTGTTCGAGAGCCTGCGCGCGCGCTCGCGGCGCGGCGCGCCGCCGGCGCTCGGTGCCCCGTCCGCCGTCGAGGCGGAGCCGGCATGACGACGCCCGACGCGGCGGCCGCCGCGGAGCGCGGCCTGCTCGAGATCCGCGGCCTGATCAAACGCTTCGGCGGCGTCACCGCGGTCAACGCGCTCGACATGACGGTGCGCGCGGGCGACGTCCATGCGTTGATCGGGCCGAACGGGTCGGGCAAGACGACGACGCTCAACGTGATCTCCGGGCTGTATCGCGCCGACGGCGGGTCGGTGGCCTTCGACGGCGATGAGCTCGCCGGCCGCCCGGCACATGCGATCGCGGCGCTCGGGATCGGCCGCACGTTTCAAAACATCCGCCTCTTCGGCGAGCTCAGCGTGCTGGAGAACGTGATGATCGGCCGCCACGTGCGCACGAAGACCGGCTTTCTCGGCGCGCTGATCCCCGGCGGCGCAACGGCGCGCGAAGAGCGCGCGACGCGTGAGCGCGCGCGCGAGCTGCTGGCCTTCGTCGGTCTCGACCCGGCGGGTTCACCCACCGCGCGCAGCTTACCGTACGGCGATCAGCGGCGCGTGGAGATCGCGCGCGCCTTGGCTGCGGAGCCGCGGCTCCTGCTGCTCGACGAGCCGGCGGCGGGGATGAATCCGGCCGAGACCGACGCGCTCGTCGTCCTGCTGCGGCGCATCCGCGAGCTCGGCACGACGCTCCTGCTCATCGAGCACGACATGAACTTGGTGATGACGGTGAGCGATCGCATCACCGTGCTGAACTTCGGCCAGCACATCGCGGAGGGCGGGCCGGCCGAGGTAGCGCGCAATCCCGACGTCATCACCGCGTATCTGGGAGGAACCCTCGATGCTGCTTGAGCTGCGCGACGTCGTCACGCGCTACGGCGCGGTCGAGGCGCTGCACGGCATCTCGCTTGACGTCGCCGAAGGGGAGATCGTCTCGCTGCTCGGTGCGAACGGGGCCGGCAAGAGCACCACGCTCAAGACGATCTCCCGCATCCTCGCGCCGATCGCGGGCGAGGTGCGCTTCGACGGCGCGTCGCTCGACGGGCTCGAACCGGAGGACGTCGTCGCGCGCGGGATCGCGCACGTCCCCGAAGGCCGCAAGATCTTCCCCGGACTCTCGGTGCTCGACAACCTTCGCCTGGGCGCGACGCCTCGCCGTGCGAATCGTGCGACGATCGAGCGCGACGTCGACGAGGTGCTCGCGATCTTCCCCAAGCTGCGCAGCCTGGGCGCGAAGATGGGTTGGACGCTCTCCGGCGGCGAGCAGCAGATGCTCGCGATCGCGCGGGGCTTGATGGCGAAGCCGCGGCTGCTGCTGCTCGACGAGCCGTCGCTCGGCCTCGCGCCGCTCGTCGTGAAAGACGTAATGGAGACGATCGTGCGCATCGCCCGCGACGGTACGACCGTCCTGCTGGTCGAGCAGAACGCCCACCTCGCACTCCAGATCGCCAGCCGCGCCTACGTTCTGGAAACCGGCCGCGTGGCCCTCAGCGGCGACGCCCGCCAACTCCTCGCCAGCGAAGAGATGCGCCGAGCCTACCTCGGGAGCGCCGTCCGAGTCGAGGCAGGGCGCTGACGCCCTTGTCATCCCGAGTGTCTTTATCGGACAAAGTTCGCCTCAGCGAACTTTGGCCGCTAAAGACTCGAGGGACCCCCGTATTCGTCCCGAGCGCAGCCGAGGGACGAGCCGTCACCTTGGCGGCCACGATGCCGGGTCACGCCTCGGCTTCGCTCGGCGTGACGACGGGGGCCCCGCGACAGGCTCGGGGTGACGAAGGGAGCGAAGGCACCCCCCATGAACGGCTACGATCCGAAGGCGCATAGCGCGATCATCACCAACGGGCGGGACCGCGCGGGCGCTCGCGCGATGTTCAAGGCGATTGGGTTCGGGGACGACGACCTGCGCAAGCCGGTGGTCGGGATCGCGAACACCTGGATCGGCACGATGCCGTGCGGCTACAACATGCGCGAGCTCGCGAAGCACGTCGCGGCGGGGATTCGCGACGCCGGCGGAACGCCGATGGAGTTCAACACGATCGCGATCTCCGACGGGATCACGATGGGGACCGAGGGGATGAAGGCCTCGCTCGTCTCGCGCGAGGTGATCGCCGACTCGATCGAGCTATGCGGGCGCGGATATGGCTTCGACGCGGTCGTCGCGCTGTTTGCATGCGACAAGACGGGCCCCGGCGCCGCGATGGCGCTGATGCGGCTCGACGTTCCCGCGGTTATGCTGTACGGCGGCTCGATCCGGCCAGGGAAGTTCCAGGGCCGCGACGTCACCGTCGGCGACGTGTACGAAGCCGTCGGCGCGCACGCGGCCGGTAAGCTGACGGACGTGCAGCTCAAGGACATCGAAGACCACGCCTGTCCCGGCGTCGGCGCCTGCGGCGGGCAGTTTACCGCCAACACGATGGCGACGTGCTTCGAGATAATGGGGCTCTCTCCGTCGGGGAGCGCGAGCCCGCCGGCCGACGATCCGCGCAAGGAAAAAGAGGGCTATCGCGCCGGCGTCACCGTGATGGAACTGCTGCGCGCGGGGATGACGCCGCGCAAGATCGCGACGCGCGCTGCGTTCGAGAACGCGATCGCCGCCGCCGCCGGGACCGGCGGCTCGACGAACAGCGTGCTGCATTTGCTCTCGATCGCCCACGACGCGGGCGTGCCGCTCACGATCGACGATTTCGATGCGATCTCGCGCCGCACGCCGATCATCGCGAGCCTCAAGCCCGGCGGTGATTACATGGCGACCGACGTCGACGACGCGGGCGGCATCCAGCTGATCGCGCGCCGCATGATCGAAGCCGGCCTCGTCGACGGCGGGATTGCGACGGTTACCGGAAAAACGCTCGCCGAAGCGACCGCCGGCGCGACGGAAACGGCCGGACAGAAGGTGATCGCGACGGCGGAGCGGCCGTTCAAGGAGCACGGCGGCCTCGTCATCATGCGCGGCTCGATCGCGCCCGACGGCGCGGTGGTGAAAATCGCCGGACACGAACCGACGGAGCTGCGCGGCCGCGCGCGCGTGTTCGACCGCGAAGAAGACGCGATGGCGGAGCTCGACCGGCGCGGGATCGTCGCCGGCGACGTCGTCGTGATCCGCTACGAAGGGCCGAAGGGCGGTCCGGGGATGCGCGAGATGCTCGGGATCACCGGCGCCATCATGGGCCAGGGCCTCGGCGAGAGCGTCGCGCTGATCACCGACGGCCGCTTCAGCGGTGCGACGCGCGGGCTGATGATCGGCCACGTTGCACCCGAAGCGTTCGTCGGGGGCCCGATCGCGCTCGTCGCCGACGGCGACACGATCCAAGTCGACGTCGAAGGCCGGCGCATCGACCTGCTCGTCGACGAAGCGGAACTCGCGAAGCGCCGCGCCGCGTGGAAACCCCGTGCGCCGCACTACACGAGCGGCGTTTTCGGGAAGTACGCAACGCTCGTCGGCTCCGCCGCGCAGGGGGCCGTGACGAGCTAAAACTCCCGTCACTCCGAGCTTGTCGAGGAGCCCTCGTCGCCAATCGTGCCTTACCGACGGACGTCGGTCGCGAGGCACGAGACGTGACGAGGGCTCCTCGACAAGCTCGGAGTGACGGGGCGCGTTAGGCGGCCTTCGCCCGCTGCACGGCCGATTGCGCCGGTTTGTGCACGAAGAACGGGATGACCGCCGCGACGACGAGCATGATCGCCACCGGGAGCAGCGTTCCGCGGTAGGACCCGGTTGCGTCCTTCACCCGCGCGGCGATGAGCGGGCCCACGACTCCGCCGACGCCCCAGGCGGTGAGGATGAAGCCGTAGATCTCGCCGTAGTACTTCGTGCCGAAGAAGTCGGCGTTGAACGACGGCATCACGCCGAAGCCGCCGCCGTAGCACAGGAGCACGACTCCCATGCAGATGCTGACCGCCGCGATCGAATGGAGCCGCATGAGGGTCACGAACATCAGGGCCTGCAGCAGGTACATCACCGTATACGTCAGGTTGCGGCCGATGCGGTCGGAGACCGAGCCCCAGAAGAAACGGCCGAACCCGTTGAAGATCGAGAGCAGGCCGTAGACGGGCGCGGCGACGGCGGCCGCCACTCCGGTGAGTTCGCTGTAGATTGGCACCGCGTTTGAGATGATCATGATTCCGGCGACGACGTTCAGGAAGAGCAGGACCCACAGACCGTAGAGCTGGGGCGTGCGCAACGCTTGCGCCGGCGTGTAGCTCGGCGCCAAGTCGGCGGCGCTGCCCTTCGCGGCAACCGGCGGGTTCTTCATCGCCATGGCCGCGAGGCCGCCGACGATGATGAAGACGATTCCGGAGACCAGGAATACCTGCCAGATCGTAGCGACCTGCTCGGGCGTCAGTTGGTACTGCGCGGCATTGAACGTTGTGCCGGCGTTGAGTGCAGCGGTTTTGGCTGCGGCGAACGCACCGGCCGCCTTCGCCGTCGCCGCGAACGCGGGGATCTTCGGCACGAAGAAGCTGTAGAAGAACGCGCCCAGACCGAAGCCCATCACGACCATCCCGCTCGCGAGGCCGCGTTTGTCCGGGAACCACTTGGTCACCATCGCGACCGGCGTGATGTACGCCATGCCGTTGCCGAAGCCGCCGATGATGCTGTACGTGAGGTAGAGCCACACTCTGCCGAGCGAGCCGGTGCCCAGACCGGCGAGCAGCACGCCTAGACCCCACAGCACGATGCCGACGATCGTGACGGTCCTCGGACCGACGCGATCCTGCCAACGGCCTCCGACGACCGCACCGATTCCGAGAAAGAAAATTGCAAGCTCGAACGCGAGCGAGACGTCTTGGGTCGACCAGTTGTACGCGGCGACCAGCGGCAGAGTGAAAATACTCCACGAGTAGACTGTCCCCAAGACGACCATCACGACCGTGCCCGCAATCGCTATCCCCCAGCGATTGGTCATGCGAACACCTGGCCGAAACCGGCGGCGTGCGCGACGAAAAACTGAGTACTCATAACTCGTGAATGGTAAAACGTGCGGCAGAGAATTTGCGGATACGTAATGCAGACGCAGCGTGTGCATGTTTCGACGTCGCAGCGACCGTGAGGGGGTTGTTTCGGTGCTACAATCGAGCGTGGCTGTGTTCGTCGTGCGCCACTAGCACGCAGCCGAGCGGCGCGCCGCCAAGGACCCTCGATCGCCTGAATCGAGGTCGCGACGACCTTAGTCTGCTGCCGCTGAGACCCCATGCTCGGCAGCGACGCCGAGGGCGCGGAGTGCCGCGTTTGCGGCGGAGATTCCCGACGTGTACGCGCCGTGCAGCGAGCTGTGCAGTCCGCCGAGCGTGAACGACTCACCGGCGAAGAAGATCTGTCCGCGGACGCCCGCACGGAGGGCGGTGCGAGCGTCGACGGAACCGATGTTCGCGTGGCTGTAGGCACCTTGCGTGTACTGATTCGTGCCCCAGCTGCTTGCCGTCATGCGTCCGTCAAAAGCGCTCGAGGCGGGAATGCCGTTGAGCTCGAGTTGCCCCAGCAGGTAATCGCGCTGCCCGGTGGCGGTCATCCCCTCGAGCGTAACGGCGAGATCGGCATCGGCCAGGAACTCGACGACGTTCGTATCCCAGAACTTGGCGAAGTACGTCGGACCAGGGGGGCCGCCGAGCGGCGTCGTCAGCGTCATCGTGTTGAACTCGGTTACGGTCTTGAGCTGGGCGAAGATGTCGCTCTTGAAGCCGAGTGCGGCTTTGTAGATGTGCCCGAGCGGGATCGCGGCGATCGCCTCCCGCACCGGCGCCGGCAGCAGCGGCGCGAAGTCGATGCCGTCGGCGGCGAGGACGGCGGTCGACGCCGTGACGATGACGGCCTTCGCCCGGTACGCGGCACTCTTCGTGTGCACCGTGACGCCCGAACTATCGTACGCGATCCGCTGCACCGGTGTATTTAGCTGCAACGGAAGCCCGTCGGCGAGGCCGGCGATGAAATTCCCCATTCCGCCCTTGATGAAATACGAGTCGCCGGGGATGACGAACGGCGCCGGCGAGACCGAGAGGAACGCGAAGAGGTCGAGCAGCGACGATTCGGACGGCGGCGCGCCGGTGATCGACTCGACGTTGAGCGAAATCGCGTTGGCGTAATACGGGTCGTTCTCGAACGCATCGGTCACCGTTGAGACCGCAACGTCTTGCGCGGGCGTGAGAATGCTCGCTCCCGCGGCGATGAGCGCCGTCAGCATCGCGGCCGTGGTACTCACCATCTCGGCGGCCGCGATTTGCACCTCGGGATCGCTCGGAGGCCGCTTTCCGAAGAAAAACGCCGTCGGGAACGCGGTCATGTCCGCGACCGCATTCCCGCGGGCCAGCGCGGTTTGATAGAGCACGTTGCCCGCGAGGACTTGTTGAAAGAGCTGCGCGCCCAGGTCGAACGGAATTTCGGAAAAGGTCGTGTTGTCGCTACAAGCGCGACCGCCCGCGTAGCCTTGCGCTTCGAGCACGACGACGGAACGGCCGTACGAAAGCAGCGTTCGCGCTGCGCCGATTCCGGCCGCGCCGGCCCCGACGATTACGACGTCGACATCGGTCGATGGGGAGGCAGATGGCGTAGGACCGCCGGCACCAAGGTCCACCCGGACAACGCTTGATTGCTTCATAGGTCCATGCTCTAAGGCAAGCGAGCACTCTTATCCTCTGACGTTTCAGGCCGACCCTCGGCGGGCCGGCCCGCACGCGAGCGACCCCGTGCTGGTACGCGGGGTCGCTCGTACGTTCGCCTCGATCGACTTAGTGGTGCCGGCCGTGATCGCCGTGGTAGCCGCGATCCTCGTGACGGTAGCCGCCGTAGCCGTGATAGTCGCGACGGTAGCCGCCGTAGTCTTGGTGGTACCGGCGATCATAACCGTCGTGATAGTAGCGGTCGTGATGGTAGCGCCAGTTGTTGTACGGCACGTAGACCGGCGGAGCACCAAAGTAAATCGAGAGACCGCCTGCCGAAGCGGGCGTCTGCGTCATTCCGAGCATGCTCGCGCCGGCGAGCACGCCGGTAATGGCGATGAGAAAGAGGCGTTGCATCAGGTCATCCTTCCGACAGTTTGAGCACTGCCTCTACAACCCATCGACGCCCACGGGAGGGTGCGACGCGGACCAACTCCCGAAACATCGACGTGCTTCGACGGAGTACAGGGATCGCGCAGTCGAGAATGCGCTCGGCAGCTGCCAACCTGGGAATGCGTTGTGAGTCATCGCGTCCGAAATTTGCTACGATCCTGGGGTCATGGTCACGGCGCGCACCCTCCCCCTGCGCCGGGCTCTTGCGCTCGTCGTGCTCGCGAGCGTCGCTGGGGGCTGCGCGCATCGCAGTATGCGTCCCCCGCGCAACACCAGCAACGCGGTCGTTCCTGTCGTCGCCGCCGCAGTCGGGGTCGTCGCGCCGCACAGGACACTCTCCGGGATCGTTGCGCCGCTGCAGAACGTCGCGATTACGTCGACGCTCGCGGAACCCGCCGACGCGATCTACGTTCAGGAAGGCGACCGCGTGCGGCGCGGTCAGGTTCTCGCCGTCCTCGATACCGCCGACCTGCGCGCGCAGCTCGCCTCCGATCTCTCGATCGCGCGAAGCAGCAAGGCCAAAGCGGAGCAGACGTTCGATCAAGCCGGACTGACGATCGCGCAAAGCAGTAACACGATCAATGCCGCGGCTGCTGCGGTCCGCCAGGCCGAGCAGACCCTCGCGACCGACCGCGTCACTCTCACTCGCGACGCGTCGCTTCTGCGCAGCGGCTATGTTGCGCAGTCGCAGTACGACACACAGGAGACGCTTGTCAAGAACGACCAGCAAGCGATGCGTGCAGCCCGTGTTGCCCTGCAGAACGACGTGACGCAGGTGCACGCCAACGGCACGACGTCGAGGGGCCTCCAAGGAGCGACTGTCGCCGGGGCGCGCGCCGACGAGCAAACGGCGCTTTCACAGGCCGACCAGGTGCGCGTGCAGATCGCGAAAGCGACCATCGTATCGTCGATCGACGGCGTCGTCGTGAACCGGAACCTCAACCCCGGCGAGTTCCCGGGAACGCGCCAGCTCTTCACCGTGCAGCAGACCGATCGCGTGTACGCGGTGCTCAACGGCGCGGGCTCGCAGATCACCGGTATTCGCAACCACGCGCGGGTCCGCGTCACCGCGCCGGACATCCCCGGGCGTTCTCTGGACGGCACTGTCGTCGGCGTGCTGAACGCCGCGCAGCCCGGGTCGACGATCTTCGTCGTGAAGGTCCTCGTCGAGAATCGCGGAGAGGTGCTGCGGCCCGGCATGGTTGTCTCCGGGACGACGTCGCTCCCGGTCGCACGCGGTATGAGAATCCCGAGCACCGCGTTTCTCGATACGACGAACTCCAGCGTCCTGAGCGTGCGCGACGGCGTGATCCATACCGTCCCGGTGACGATGCTCGCCGAGGACGACAAGAACGCGATCGTCGCCGGACTCCATCCGGGCGAGACGATCGTGGCGAACGGTCAGCTCGGCCTCTCCGACGGACAGCCCGTCGCGACCCAGCAGGTCGCGAAACAGTAGCGGCAGGATGCGCTTGACGGCGCTGTTCGTCCGTCGGCCGAGCCTCGTCTTCGTCCTCTTGGCGCTGATGTTGCTGGCGGGTGTCGTGGCGGCCAGGACGCTGGCGCAGCAGCAGTTCCCCAACGTCTCGCAGCCGACGATCAGCATCAACGTCTCATACGGCAGCGCGTCGACGTCGGTGATGCGGGACAGCATCGTCAAACCGATCGAAGACGCGATCGCCGGCACGCGCGACCTGCAGACGCTCAGCTCGAATATCCAGACCGGGCAGGCGACGATCGCGGCGACGTTCGCGATCACCTCCGATCAGAACACCGACTTGGTCAACACGCAGAAAGCGCTCACCCAGGCCGAGCACAATCTGCCGACCGATCTGCAGCCGCCGACGATCGCGATTCGCGACCCTTCCGAGGCGGTCGTCGTCACGCTCTCGCTGACGTCGTCGAAGTTGAGCGCGAGCCAGTTGGCACTGTTCGCCAACGGGCGGATCGTGCCGGCGTTCGAGCAAGTCCCCGACGTCTCGGGCGTCTCGGTCGGCGGAAACGTGACCCCGGCATACGAGGTCGTCGTCGATCCGCGCAAGCTGGACGCCTACGGCTTGACGCTCAACGACGTCGTGAACACGGTCGGCGGCAGCAACGTCCGCGCACCGGGCGGGATCGCGTACGCGCCCAATCGCGAGACCCAAGTCGACATTCGCGCCGACATCACCTCGCCGCAGTCGGTCCTCGGGCTCCCCGTCGCCGTGCCTTCGAGCACTGCCTCCTCGTCGCCGAGCGCGCTCAATCTGTGGACCTCAGCACGGCAGGTTCTGCGCATCGGCGACGTCGCGAGCGTCGTCGACGGGTTCGAGCCGCGCCGTCAATATGCGTGGATCCACGGCTCGAACGGCGTCTTTCTTCAGGTGCAAAAGGCCTCAGCGGCATCCGAGGTCACCGCTTCGGACAACGTGCTCGCCGCGCTGCCTCGGATTCGGGCCCAGTTTCCCAACATCACCTTCGGCGTGATCAACGTTCAGTCCAAATACACTGCGCAGCAAATCGACGGCGTGCTGCGAACGCTGAGCGAAGGGATCCTGCTGACCGGGGTCGTGATGCTGTTTTTCCTCGGCTCCTGGCGCAACGCGATCGTCGTCCTCATTGCGATCCCCGCCTCGCTCTGCGTCGCGCTGTTCGTCATGAAGATGATGAACTTGACGATCGACACGATCTCGCTGCTCGGCATGACGCTCGTCGTCGGGATCCTCGTCGACGATTCGACCGTCGTCCTCGAGAACATCGAACGCCACTACGAGATCGGCGAGGATCCGGTCGCGGCGGCGATCAGCGGCCGCAGCGAGATCGGGCTCGCTGCGATCGTCATCACCCTCGTCGACGTCGTCGTCTTCCTGCCGATCGCGTTTCTGCAGAGCCAGGTCGGGCGGAACCTCTCCGAGTTCGGCATCGTCGTCGTGATCTCGACCTTGACGTCGCTCTTCGTTTCGTTCACGATCACGCCGTCGCTGGCCGGCAACTGGGCGCTGCGGTCGACCTGGCGTCCGCCGGCACCAGTACGCGCGTTCGCGCGGGGCTTCGCGGCCCTACGCTCGTGGTACGCGCATACGGCCCTTCCGTGGGCTCTCGACCACCGCGTCATCGTCGCGGCGGTGTGCGCGCTCTCGTTCATCGTAGCGATGGCGCTCATCCCGCTGGGCATCGTCGGCAAAGAGTTCGTTCCGGCCGTGGACCGCGGCGAGATCTTCGTGCAGATCACCTATCCGGTCGGGACGCCGCTGACGAAGACCTCCGCAGCCGTCCTAAGGATGGAGCGCGCGATCCGCAACCTGCCGGACATCGACGCCGACACGGCGATCGCCGGCGGCTATGCTTCGCCTTTCGGCGGGCTGCTGCTCCAGGGCAACGTCGGCCAGATCCACGTCTGGCTGCGCGAGGACCGCAAACGCTCGACGAATGACTGGGTGAATGCCTATCGGAAGCTCGCAGTGCGGACGGTTACGGGCGCGACGGTGGTCGTCATCCCGGCGACGGGGACCGGCGGCGGCAACGCGCAGCCGATCGACGAGCTCGTGACGGACATTCGGGGCGGCGATCCCACACCGTACGCGGAGCAGGTCTACCAGCTGCTGGTGCGCAGCAAGGGCGCGGCGAACGTCTACAGCGCTGCGTCGCAGCTTCAACCGCAAGTCGAGATGATCTTCGATCGCGAGCATGCGCGCGCCCTCAACGTCTCGATCGGCACGGCGGCAACAGCCGCCCGCGCGGCGTTCGGCGGCGCGATTGCGACGCAGTTCGAGACTGCGGACGGTTTGGAGCAAGTGCAGGTGATCTATCCGCTGCGCGACCAGTCCAATCTCGCAGTGCTTGCCGTGATCCCCGTGCGCGCCAACAACGGCAGCATCGTGCACCTCGGTGAATTTGCGAGCCTGCGCTGGTCACCCGCGCCTCCGTTGATCACGCGCGTCGACCGCAACTCCGTCGTCGACATCAGCGCGAACGTCGCTCCAGGCTCGTCACTCTCGACCGTGCAGGCCGCGTTCCAAGCCGGACTGGCCCAGCTTCACCTGCCGCCGACGATCGTCGTGCGGCCGCGTCCCAACGGTCAACAAGATCTGATGGGCCAGACGCTTGCCGGACTTGGCGGCTCGCTGGTCGTTTCGGTCGTCTTTGTCTTTCTGCTGATGGTCGGACTTTACGACAGCTACCGCTCGCCGCTCATCATCATGTTCGCGGTCCCTGTTGCGGCGTGCGGTGCGCTCGGTGCGTTGGCGATCACGCATAATACGCTCAACCTGTTCTCGCTCATCGGAACGATCTTGCTGGTCGGGATCGCGAGCAAGAACGGAATCCTGCTCGTTGACTACGCCAACACGCTGCGAGAGCGCGGCCGCGGCAGGCTCGACGCGATCAAGGACAGCGCGTTCACCCGTTTCCGTCCGATCATGATGACCAGTATCTCGATCGTGGCGGGAAACGTCCCCCTCGCCCTTGCGCTCGAGCCTGGTTCCAGCGTCCGCGCCAGCCTTGGCATCGTCGTCATCGGCGGCATTCTGAGCTCGCTGGTGCTGACGCTCGTCCTGGTCCCCGTCATGTACATGTGGCTTGCGCCGAAGGACCTCGCACCGGCACACAAGCTCGAGGTTCCCCAAGACGGTGAACTGCCCGTCCGCGAGGTTGCCCGCGTCTTGCAGGTTCCTTAGCCATTGGGGCGGATGCGAGCGACCCCGCGCTGGTGCGCGGGGTCGCTTTCGTTCGTTCGGCTCCGCTCGGCTCAGCGGTATCGGTCGCCGTGGTCGCCGTGGTCGCCGTGATGATCTTCGCGGTAGCCGCGATCCTCGTGACGGTAGCCGTCGCCGCGCTCGTCGTGTCCGTAGTGGTGGCCGCGGTCGTGTTCGTGACGCCAGCGATCGTAACCGTAGTGATATTCCCGGTCGTGGTGATAACGCCAGTCGTCGTAGTGCACGTAGATTGGGGGGCCGATGTAAATCGAGAGGCTGTCGGCCGAAGCCGACCTTTGAGTCAGTCCGAAAACGCTTGCGCCGGCGAGCAGTCCGGTCATTGCGAGGAGGGAGAGGCGTTGGATCATGTCATCCTTCCGGCAGTATAAGAGCTATCCCAGAAGTATGAGAACTCTACGGCGCGCGGAATGTGCGATATGTATCACGTCGCTCCGAATGTGTTTTGAGTCATTGCGTCAGCGGCTGGATTCTCTCGCGCGCATACGCGTGAGGAAGACTTCGAGCGTCTTTTCCGGATCGTCTGCGAACGGCTCGCCGAGGCGTGGTGCGCTGATGCGGTCGATGCGAAAATTGCGGAAGTCGTCGCGCAACTCGCACCAGGCGGCGAGCGTCCAGACCTTTCCCCAGAAGTAGAGGCCCAGCGGCCGGACCGCGCGCGCCGTCGTTGCCGGCCCGTCCTCACCGGCATAGTCCATCACGATCCGGCGGTGCTCGCCGATCGCCCGGTGGACGATTTCGAAGTGCTCTTTCGTCGTGTCCCGGCCGAAGCGCGGCGCATAAACGCGCGCGTCCTCGATCTCGTCGAGCATGTCCGGCGGGACGACGCCGCGGATGCGCGCCAGCGCGGAGCGCGCAGACGCCGCGAGCCCCGGCCCGCACCACGCTTCGACGAAGCGCGCGCCGACGACCAGCGCTTCGATCTCGTGACGCTTGAACATCAGCGGCGGGATCTCGAAGGTCTTCGGGAGGCGATAGCCGCGGCCGGGTTCGCCTTCGATCGGAACGCCGCACAGCGTGAGCTCGTCGACGTCACGATAGATCGTGCGTTCGGAGACCTCGAGCCGGTCGGCGAGGGTGCGCGCGGTGACGTGCCGGCCGCCTCGGAGGTACTGGACGATGGTGAAGAGGCGGTCGGCACGGCGCATCGCCCTAGGACATCGCGTGCAGGCCGACCAGATTCCCTTCCGAGTCCGCGATCTTCGCGATCCAGCCTATGCCGCGGGGAAGTTCCGTCTTGGGCAACTCGACCCGGCCGCCGTTCGCGGTCACGAGCTCGAGGGTGCGGTCGAGTCGACCATTGACGTTGAGGTAGACGATGGTACCGTGCGGCGAGGGGTGCGCGGTCTCGATCAGGCAGCCTCTAACCCCGCCGTCCTCGCACGGGAAGATGGCGATGTTCGTGCCGCCGAAAAGTTCGGGTTTCAGCGGCGTCTCGAGAATCGTCTCGTAGAAGCGTTGCGCGCGCTCGAGGTTCGCGGCCGGGATCTCGAACCAGGTGATCGCCGTCGAGACGGTCGCAGCGGTGGCGGTCTGGGACATTCGGATGCTCCTTGCGTCGGGTCGTTGTGTGGACCGATCCTAGCAAGGCGCTCCTGACAGCGTGGTGTCAGGAGCGTCGAAGTATGGGGTCAGCCGATGGGGATCGGCTCCAGACGCGAACCGTACCACGCGGCCAGACCGTGTAATGCCGCCGCGCAGTCGCCCGCATACGCGGAGTTGTGCATCAAACCCAGCGTCTTCGGGGCCAACGCGGCGAGCGCGTCGATCGTCGGCGCAGTGCGCGCGGTGATCGCCGAATACGGTAAGTTCGTCTCGAAGGCGATGGCCTCTTCGAGGAGGTCACCCTCGGTGAGCGCCGGATACGTCCCGCCGCGGGTGAATAGATCGCCGGCGAGCAACGTCCCGGTCGTCTCTTCGAAGAGCAGACCCGCATCCCAGCCGTGCGGGACATGCGGCGTGTCGATGCGCCGTACGCGCTTCCCGCCGAGATCGAGCACTTCTCCGTCGCGCAGCGCGCGCGGCATCCGGTCCGCCTGGTCGATGATCGACACCATGACGCCGACTTCGCCGTGCGCCACGACGCCGTCCGGAGCAGCCGCGAGAAACTGATTCATCGCACCGCATTCGTCGGCTTCGAAGTGTCCGAACGTGATCCACCGCAGCCGCCTGAGGGGCACGATCGTTGCGACCGCATCCGAGACCGAGGGGAACGTGTTGCGCAGGCCCGTGTGAAAGAGCAGCGGTTCCTCCGCGTCGATCAGAAACTGGTTGAACGTGAAACCGGTCGGGCCGGCTTCGGAAAGATACGTCGAGAGGCGATAGATGCGATCGGCGATCTCGGTGATCTGCGTCTGCACGATGGTGGACTCCCGTCGTCCGAGCGAGTAGGCCCTTGGCCGCGTCGTCCTTGCTTCTCTTCAGCGACGACTAACCACCTCAATGAACCTCCAACGCGACGTGGCCGGTCAACGGGCGAACGGCCCGCCGGACTGAGCCGACGCCGAGGCGCAGGTCTTCATGAGGCATTTTCGAGAGACGGCGACTAAACTGGCTGTACGTTAGCGTACCATTATGGGACAATTGTCCCAATGGCCCAGGATCTTCGATCCGGGCGCGACTTTCGTTTGTTGTGGGGCGGACAGTTCGTGTCGGATCTCGGCGGTCAGCTTACCGCCTTCGCCCTTCCCACCATCGCGATCATCTCTCTCGGCGCGAGCCCGCTCGCGGTCGGGTCGCTCCAGGCCTTCGAGTTCGCGGTCGTTCCCCTGCTCGCTACCATCGCCGGCATCCTGGCCGACCGCCACCCGCGCAAACCGCTGATGATCGGCGCCAACGTCGTGCGCGCCCTCGCGCTCGGCTCGCTGCCGCTCGCTTGGTGGCTCCACGCGCTCACGCTGACGCAGTTCTTCGTCGTCGGCGGGATCTGTGCGGCGGCCGGCGTGCTCTTCGACACCGCGTATCAAGCGCTGCTGCCGGCGCTGTGCGGCCGCGACGGCTACCAGCGCGGCGTTGCGCGGCTTGCGATGAGCGGATCCGTTGCGGAAGCGGTGGGGACGGGGTCCGCGGGCGCGATCGTGCAGTTCGTCGGCGCACCGCTCGCCATCGTGCTGAACCTCTTCACGTACGTCGTCTCGACCGTGAACTTGCTGCGCATACGCGTCCCGCACATCGCGCCCGCGCCCGAACCGGCGGAGCGCGGCAGCACGTGGCAGGAAGCGCGCGCCGGGTTTGCGCTCGTGCTGCGCGATCCGCTGCTGCGCAGCGTGGCGCTCTCGGCCTCGACCGCGTACCTCGGCGGTGCGATGGTGACCTCCGTGTTCACGCTCTACTGCTATCGCGAGCTGCACATGACCCCGATGCACTTCGGCGTCGTGATGGCTCTGGCCAATCTCGGGCTGGCGGGCGCGTTCGTTGCGAACCGCGCCGGCGAACGCTTCGGCGCGCGTCGCACGCTCGCCGGTGCTACCGTCCTCTCCGCGATCGGAAAGTTCATCTTTCTCTGCCATGCGGCGCCGCTCGCCGCGGTGTTCGTCGGACGGCTGCTTCTCTCGTTCACGGGACCGATCAGCTCGACCACACAGCAGGCGCTGCAGACCGCGCGCGTCCCCGACCACATGCTCGGACGCATGAACGCGGCGATGCGGACGATCGTGTGGGCGGCGCTCCCAATCGGCTCGTTCGTTGGCGGTGCCGTCGCCAACGTGGCCGGGACGAGCGTCACCATCGCGGTCGGTTCCGTGATCTCGCTGTGCGCCGTCGGCTGGCTCGCGATCCGTCCTTCCCTGGAGTCGCCGCAGCTCGAGGCCCAGCTCGAGCTTGCGAGCTAGACCTCTCGCGACGCCAGCGCAGCCGTGAGCTGCGAGAAGTCGGTGAACGGCTCGTAGCGGCGCTGCTCGGCGTCGAGATATCGCGCCAGACCGTCGCGCGCAAAGACGCGGTCGGCGGCGAGCGCCGCGCAACGGTCCGAATAGCCGTCGCCGACGTAGGTGAGCGCGCCGGCCGGGAGCGAGGCACGTTTGCACGGCTCGCCGCACGTCGCGCAGTCGGAATCCGCGATCCAGCGAATCCGCCAGCCGTCGTGCCGCGGATCGACGCGATTGGCGCGCACCCGCGCGGTGACGCCCTCGCGGGCGAGAATCGGCTCGATCGTCTCGTGAAAGCTGGAGGAGAGGATCAGCGGATCGAAGCGTTCCGCGAACGCCGCAAAGCCGGGCCGGACGCGAACCTTCTCGACCAGAAACGCGACGACGTCCGGCATCGGAACGGTAAGGAGCGAAAACTCACGCTCCATGACCTCGCGGTGCGTGATCGTGCCGGCAGCGAGCCCCGCGTCGAGCTCTGCCTCGATCGGATCGAGCACGGCCGGGTCCACGAAATGCTGCAAGGCCAGCAACAGCGTATCGCGCTCGGTGACCGTCCCATCCCAGTCGAGAATGAACTCCACTAGCGTGACCGTTCCTTCTTGAAGCGCGAGTAGACGACGACACCTGCATAGCCGACGACGATGATCGCGAAGCCGTCGAGGGTCGACGCGATGGCATCCGCAGTATCGCCCGTGCGCATCGCCGCCGCCGCGCGAACGGCGATAGAGATGGCCATCGCGGTTGCGCCGGCCAGCATGACACGGCCTACGTACGGAGGGTGCGGACGGCGACGCTGTTGCGCGATCCCAGCGGAAAGTAGGCCACAGAAGAACAGTAAACCGCCTGCCATCCAAAGGCCGGCTGACATCGTCGACATCGTGTCGCCGCGATTCGCCGCGCCCGCCGTCCTATCCGGCCCGCGAGAAGGATGCGCGGGTCATCGGCACACCGCGCGCGAGCCGTCGCGCCCGAAGGCTGCGGGCTTGCTCGCGCATCGTTTTCGCGAGATCGGCCATACCGGCTTCGGCGGCCGCGTCGGCGAGCGCGCCGAACGCGATGTCCGCGTCGAGCGGCGTGCGTTCGGCCTGACGTGCGAGCGCGACTGCTGCTGCTCGCACCAGCGACGGTGCGTCTTCGCGGCGGGTGCGGATTGCCGCGCGCGCGAGGGCCGACTCTGGGGTGAGGCTCATGCCGAACATACCGGTCGGGGCGCAGTTCGCCGGCAATTGCAACGCGCTCGCTAGCGCACGCTCTGCGTCGCCGGGCGCGTCACGGCCGAGCAGGGTCGCCCGGTCATTGCGAGCTTGTCGAGCAACCCTCGTGTCGCGCTGAGCGAAGTCGAAGCGCGACGCCTCGGCGCGGCGGTCACGATTACGGCGTCGCCCTCGACTGCGCTCGGGCAACACGAGGGTTGCTCGACAAGCTCGCAATGACACGGACCAACTCGCAATGACACAGACCAGCTCGCAATGACAAGGACAAGGTCCCAAAGACGGTCGGCCCGTAGCGCCTCGATTCGTCAGCGACGTTCGAAGATCGATGCCGCCAGACCGAGGGCGATGATGCAGGGGAACGTCATCGCGACGACGCCGCTCGGAACCGACGCGCGCAGCAGCACAACGCTAATCACGACGCCGAGCGCCACGGCGAGCGGCGCAAGACGTGAGTCCCCGGCGATGAACTCCCAGATCGCTGCGAGGCTCATGCCGCCACCTCTCTCGGCGCGCGCGCCGCTGCAACCAGCACAGCCGAGACCGCCAGATAGAACATCGCGAGGAACAGCAGCGAGATGTCGGCGCCCCACCACGCGATCCCGAGGCCTTCGCCCGTCCAGAACGTGCCGAACGACGTCAGCATGATACCGACGACGAACTTCATCGTGTTCTCGGGAACGCGCGACGCGGGCGCTCGCAGCGCGAAGCCGGCGGCGACGACGAGGACGATCGCGGCGAGCGCACCGGCTGCCGACCATCCGAGCGCTACGGTCGAGGCGGCACCGAACGTGACGACGATGATCGCTACTTCCAGACCTTCGATGAGCACGGCCTTGAACGACGTAAGGAACGCCATACGGTCCGCCTGCGCGTCGTCGGCCGCGCGGATCGCCGCGACCTCCCGTTTGAACGCCGCCTCCTCATCCCGCAGCGCTTTGCGGCCGGCGTACCGCAAGATCGCCTTGCGCAGCCACGAGAGACCGAACAGCGTCAGCACGATCCCGACGATCAGCTTGAGCTGGTCGATCGGGATGAGGTGCAGCGCAGGGCCGAAGACCGCGACGATGAGCGCCAGTACCGCCAAGGCATAGGCGGCTCCGCGCAGGGAGATCGACCAGGAACGTGCCACGCCCATGGCGAGCACGATGGTCATGGCTTCGACCGCCTCGACCGCGCAGGCGACAAAAGTCGTTCCGGCAAGCGTCCATCCGTTCACAAAGCACCAGAACCGTCGGGCGGCGGAAGACGATTCGCTCGCGAATGGATTTTTTATCGGCGTTTGCCGTGCTTCCGCCGCCGGATGAGCGCCTAGCCGAGGAAGACGTCCCCGTCGAGCGCCGGGCTGGTCACCGTCCCGGACGGGCGTTGAGGCGCGTTGCCCCGCCGGCACTATCAGTCGAGAAAGATGTCCTCGCCGAGCGGCGTTCCGGGCGACGTCGCGTAACCGTCGAGGTCGGTGACGCCGGCTTCACGCAGCACGTCTTCGTCGATGAACGTGTTCCCGGTGCACTCGCGCGCGTCGCGCACGAGAATCGCATAGGCCGCATCGGCGACGATATCGGGCTTGCGCGACGCCTTGATGACCGCGTCGCCGCCGAGCAGGTTCTGCACGGCCGCGGTTGCGATCACCGTCTTCGGCCACAGCGCGTTCGCGGCGATCCCGCGTTCGCGAAACTCGGCCGCGAAGCCGAGCGTGAGCAGCGTCATTCCGTATTTCTTGAACGTGTAGGCCGGCGCGGCGCCCACCCATTTCGACTGCAGCCGGATCGGCGGCGAGAGGGTGAGGACGTGTGCGTTCGCGGCGCGTTCGAGGTGCGGGAGCGCCGCGCGCGTCACCAGAAACGTCGCGCGCGGTCCGATCCCCAGCATGAGATCGAAGCCTTTGGCGTCGACCTGCGCGGTGCCGGCGAGCCGGATCGCGCTCGCGTTGTTGACGACGACGTCGATCCCGCCGAAGCGCTTCACCGTCGCGTCGACCGCTGCGGCGATCTGCGCCTCGTCGCGCACGTCGCACTGTACCGCAATCGCGTGGCCGCCGGCCGCCTCGATTTCCGCCGCCGCCGTGTGAATCGTCCCCGGCAGCTTCGGGTGCGGCTCGACCGTCTTCGCGACGACCGCCACGTTCGCGCCGTCACGCGCGGCACGCAGCGCGATCGCTAGGCCGATACCGCGGCTGGCTCCGGTGATGAAGAGCGTCTTGCCGGCGAGGTTCATTCGCGGTTCCCTTACCTGTGCGAGTGGATCAGCGGCCAGACGAGGCCCAGCGCGATTCCGAGCACCAGGCCTGCCGCCGCCCCGCGCCACAACGCGGTCGGCCACGGCAGCGTCTCGCCCCAGAACTTCCGGGTCGGCTGGCCCCACACGACGTACGCGTACGGCCCGACGATCATGCTGATGACGACTCCCGCTGCGACGACCGAGGCGAAGACGTTGTAGCCGAGCAGCCGAGCGACGGCGCCGAACGAGAGATGTTGGTGCCAGACCGCGCCCGCGATGACGACGACCACGACCGAGTACACGAAATACCCGAGGACGAACCACGCGACCCAGCGCGCGATCACGTTGACCGACCGCTCGAAGAGGGTCGGCTTCGTCGCGTTGATCACGCTGGGCGGGTTGCGCGCTGGAAGAACGACGCCATGGCGGTGCGCGCTTCGTCGGAGGCGAGGCGCTCCCGGAAGGCGACGCCTTCGCGCCGCATCGCCTCGAGGTTCGCTTCGCGGTCGTGGTTCATCAGACGCTTGGTCTCGCGCACCGCTTCGCGCGGCTTCGCGGCGATCGCGCGCGCCGCCGCTTCGGCCTTCGCGTCGAGCTCTTCGTCGGCGACGATCGCGCTGATCAGCCCCGCGGTCAGCGCCGTTTGCGCGTCGATCGGCTCGCCCAGAAAGATCGCGGCGCCGGTGCGCGCGCGTCCGATGCGGCGCGGCAGCAGCACGCTGCTGGCGGCTTCGGGGACGAGCCCGAGATCGACGAACGGGACCCGGAAGTTCGCGTTCGGCGCCGCGTAGACGACGTCGCAGTGGAGCAGCATCGTCGTGCCGATGCCGACCGCCGCACCACGCACTGCCGCGACGATCGGTACGTCCGTGCACATCAGACCCTGCAGGAAATGGAAGACCGGCGCATCGTCGCCGTGCGGCGGCTGGTCGAGAAAGTCGCGCAGGTCGTTGCCCGCGGTGAACACGCTGCCGCGGGCCGAGATCAGCACCGCACCCACGTCGTCTTTCGACGCGGTGACGATCGCGTCGGCCAGCGTTGCGTACATCGCGACCGTCAGCGCGTTCTTCTTGTCGGCCCGGTCGAGGACGACGTGCCGCACGCCGTCGCGATCGGTGACGGAGACTCCAAGCGAGATCATAGGTCGCTCTGCGCCTGCGGTCGTGCGGTTCCTGCCGCCGTGCTCAGCGCGCGAGCAGCGCCGCCCCGAGCAGGGCGGCCGGCGTGACGAGCAGGCCGATCTTCGCGAAACGCAGCGCCGTCATCGGGATCCCGGCGCGGTGCACGATCCCGATCCAAAGCAGCGTCGCGAGCGACCCGCCGAGCGAGAAGTTCGGCCCGACGTTCACCCCGACCAGCGCCGCGGAGTCCAGCGCCGCCGGCGGATGGGCGGCGGCGACGTACTTGCCGACGTCGAGACCCACCGGGAGATTGTTGGCGACGTTCGACGCGAACGCCGTTGCGGCGGCCACTCCGACCTGCCCCAGCGGCCAGCTCAGGTGCGACGCCCAGGCGAACGTCTCGCGCGGCAGCGCGGCGCCGCCCGCGAGATCGAGGGCGTCCACCACGACGAACAGCCCCGCGGTCTGCACCACGACCGGCCATGCGATCCCACGCACGATCGCTAGGGCCGCGCCGCGGTCGACGCCGATCGTGATGAGCGTCGCGGCGACTCCCAAGCAGCACGTGACCAAACCGAGCTGCCCGCCCAGCGACGAGGTGACGACCAGCGCCACCAGCGCCACAGCGAGCGTGACGACGCCCAGCGGCTTCGGCGCCGGTACCGGTGCCCGTTCCTCGCGGCTCACCAGCGGCGCCGCGACCTCCCTGCGGAACACGAGGGCGAGCGCGCCGAACGTGAGGACGATGGCGGCGACCGAGGCCCAGCCGAACGAGCCGAACCAGTGCGCGAGCGTCGGCATCCTGCCCGCGAAAAAGACGAGGTTCGAGGGGTTCGCGATCGGCAGCATCAGGCTGGCGGCGTTGGCGACCAGCGCGCAGGCGATCGCGTACGGCACCGGGTCGGCGTCCGTCAGCGCGAGGGCCTCGAGCACGGCCGGCGTGAGGACGACGATCGTCGCGTCGTTCGAGAGGAACGTTGTCGTCGCGATTCCGGTGCCGTATACGAGGAGCAGCAGGCGCGCGCGCGAGCCGGCCGCGGCGCGCACGGCGCGCGCGGCGAGCCAGGGGAAGATGCCGTGCGCGCGCGCGAATTCCGCCAGCGCCATCATCCCGATCAGGAAGAGATAGACGTCGACCCCGCGCTGCATCGCGCCGAGCGCCGCCGGCACGGAGAGCGCGCCGGTCGCGACGAGCAGCACCGCACCGCCCGCCGCCCACCACGCCGGATTACGCCGGAACGGCCGAACGAGAATCGCCAGCAGCGTCGCCGCGGCCAGCACGATCGAGAGGACGTGCACCGCGACGGATGCGGTTCGCTACGCGCTCGCGGTGCGCGAGGGTCGGTACAGGTGCGCGCCGCCGAAGACCGGGAGCCCGCCGACGATCGTCGTGAGGACCGCGTAGTCGTCGCTCCAAATCGAAAGGTCGGCGCGCTTACCGGCCTCGATCGTGCCGAGTTCGCGGTCCAGGTTCAGCAGGCGCGCCGGGCTGCGCGTCGCGGAGACGACGGCGGTTTCGAAGGGGATGTCGGCGTAGATCATCAGGTTGCGCACCGCCTGATCCATCAGCAGCGCGCTGCCGGCGATCGTGCCGTCTTCCGAGCGCACGACCCCGCCTTCGATGCGGTAGCCGCTGCCCGCCGGGGGCATGTTGTCGGTGGTCAGCACCAGCCGATCGCGCATCGTGCGGTAGAGCAGATCGACCATCGGCGGCGAGACGTGGTAGCCGTCGCAGATGAGCTGCACCGTCGTGCGGGATTCCTGAATGAACGCGGCCAGGATCGAGGGATCGCGATGATCGAGCGGCGGCATCGCGTTGAACGCGTGGGTTACGGTGCGGAAGCCCAGGCCGATCGCGAGCATCCCTTCACGGTAGTGCGCGGCGGTGTGGCCGGCCGAACAGACGATACCCTGATCGTAGAAGAAGCGCGCGACCTCGTCGACGCCGTCCATCTCGGGCGCCATCGTCACGATCACGAGCGCGCCGCGGCACGCTTCGATCATTTCGTGCGCGCGCTCCATCGTCGCCGGAACGATCCACTCGCCGCGGTGCACGCGCCGGAACTTCGGGTTGAGGAACGGTCCCTCGAAATGGATTCCGAGACAGCGGGCGCCGATCGGATCGCCCTTTTCGACGAGCTCGTTGGCGGCCTCGGAGATCTCGGCCGCGGCGTGCATCATCGATTCCCACGGTGCGGTCATGATGCCGGCGCAGTACCCGGTCGCGCCTTGCCGTGCGTAGGCGCGCGAGGCGACCTCGACCGCGTTGCCTTGATCGCGATTGAAGAGGAACTCGTCTGCGCCGTTGGTGTGGACGTCGATGAGACCCGGCGCGACGATCGCGCCGTCGGGTGGGCGAACGTCGGTCGGGCCGTCCTCGGAAAGGATGCGGGCGATCCTCCCGCGCTCGACGGCGATGCGACCGTGAGTCAGCGTGCCGTCTCCGAGCGCGATCCGCGCGGGGCCGAGGATATAGGTGTCGGACACGTCCGGGGCGATTCGGGGGTCGAGAAGTGGTCCCCTCGGACCGGGGGGCTAGTTCCGCCGGAACAAGCGGCCCAAGAACGAGCGCCGCTCGCTTGTCTGTACGGCGGGAGCATTCCGCGCGAGCCGTTCCTGGTCGGCCCGCTCCCGGTCGGCGCGCGCCAGCCGGGCCATGTGCTCTTCGGCGTGCGCCTCGAGCGTCGAGCGGACCGCGACCAGCTCGTTCCAGCCGGCCGGGGCCCGACCCGCCTCGGCGGCTTCGCGATACTCCGTCGTCGAGGTCGTGAAGATGCGCTGCGGTACGATCGCGCGCTCGCGCAGGTACCGATCGGCGAGCATGATGACGTTGCGGCGCTCGGCGGCGTCCTCGTGGTCGGCCATCGTGTGCACGAACGTCATTGGCTTGCCGCCTTCAGCGATGCGTCCGTAGAGTTCGAGCTCGCGATCCGAGAGCTGACGCGAGAAGAGCGCCACGATCTCGCTGGCCGCCGCGGCCGCCGCGGTCGCGATCTCGCCCGCCAGCGGGAACCCCGAGTCGAACGCCGGCGCGTGCACCAGCACGAGTTGGCGCGGCAGCGTCCACGGCGTCTCGATCAAGACCGGCGTCCGCGACGCTGCGGCGAGCGCGTCGTCGACCGGGATTTCGTTCCACCCGGCGTCGTCGCCGAGCGCGTACGCTTTGTGTTCGGCTCCGTAGCGCACGTGAACCGGGAAGCGCATCTCGACGTCGGCGCCTTCGTCCGGCAGCACGCGCGAGCCGGCGATGGCGTTGATCAGGCTGGACTTCCCGCGCTTGAACGCGCCCAGCACCGCGATGCGCCACCGCTCCGGGCGCAAGCCGTGTTCGTAGGTGGACGGATCGAAGCGCGTCGTCTCGGCCGGCGCGACGCGTTCGCGGCCGGCGGCGGGATCGAGCGGCACCGTCGGATCGGCGTGTTCTGCGCGATCGATCCGGCTCTCGCGGGCGAACGCTTCGGTCAGCGTTTCGATCCGCGTCGCGACGGCACGGGCGGCGTCGGCGCGCTCTCGCGCCGCGCGCGCGGCGGCGCTGCGATCGCCGCCCTCCGTCTGCGACGTCAGCGCGCGTTCGATCGGCCCCAGCGCTTCGGCCCGCACGCGGGGCGCGAGCGCGGCGATGCGGGCGCCTAAACCGCGCGCGATCAACTCGACGCGCTCGGCGATCCGGTCGATGTAGGCGGCGAGCTCGCCGTCGAAGGCCGCGTACACGCCGGCGTCGAGGTCGGCGAGCAGTTCGCGTTTCATGTACGCGCCGGGCGGCGCCGCGGCGAAACGGCGCGCGATCGCGTCGACGAACGCGACGGCCGGACCGCCGAGCGCGCCGAGCACGATCGACGAGCGCAGACCGGTCTCGAGATCGGTGCTCCACGCGCCGCTCGACGCGTCCACGCCGAACGCGGCCGCGGCATCTTCGGTGACCGGCAGCCGCTCCGCGGCAATCGCATCGAGCAGCGGCCCGAGCAGCCCTTCGGCGTCCTCGTCGCGAGCGGCCGAGACGACGGCCGCGGAAGCACCGCGCGCTTCGTCGCGCAGGCGTTTCGCCACGAGTTCCGCCGCGTCACCGGCGAAGCGCCCGACCGCCGTCGCGAGCACGTCGTCGACGACGATGTGGAGTTTCGCGCGATCGCGCAGCTTCGCGACGTCGGTGGTGTCGAACGCGCGCAGCAGCGTGCGCGAGAGGCTCGCGCGCGACTCGTCGCCCCGCGCGCGCGTCGTCTTCGCCAGCGTCGCGCCCGCCTCGAGCAGCCGCGTTTGCGCGGCGGCGGCCGCGGCGTCGAACGCGTCGAGCGCGGGAACGACGGCGTCGCGCCGGATCCGCAGCGCCCCGGCCGGCGTCTCGAGCGCGGCGGCGTCGAAGGCGAGCGAATCGGCGGCGCGAGTCGCGACCCGGCGCGCCTCCGCCGCGGCGCGGCGCAGGCGCGAGCGGCCCGTGGTCGCGACGAGCGAAGCGTCGAGCGCGGCGAGGAACTCGTTGAAACGGCTCTGCGCGATCAGCGCGTCGTCGTGCGTCAGCAGCCCTTCGGCGTACTCGCGAGCGGAGAGCGGGAAGACCGGCGTCCCCGGCGCGTGCACGGCGGCCTGGGCGACGATGCGCTGGGCCGCTCCCTGCCACCCTTCGCCAGCGCTCTCGCCGCGCGCGGCGTCCTTCATCCGCCACAGGTCGATCTTCGTCTGGACGATGAACACCGACTCGATGTAACGCCGCACGATCCCCAAGAACGACGCATCGCCCTCGGTGAACGGCTGCTGCGTGTCGATCAAATACAGCACGGCGTCGGCACCGGGGAGATACGAGAGCGTCGCGCGCCGGTGCGCCGGGTTGATCGACGCCAGGCCCGGCGTGTCGGCGACGACGAAGCCGCCGCGCAGAAACGCCGAGTCGACGGCGACGCGCACCAGGACCGGCGCGCCGGTATCGTCGCCGGTCGCGTCGTGCAGCTTTCCCTCTTCGCCAACGGCGACGAACCGGGCCAGGCGCCCCAGCGGAATCCGTTCTTCGCGGCCGTTCGCGTAGATCGCGGTCGCCGACTCCTCGGGCGCATACGCGAGTTCGGTGATCGTCGCGGTCGACGGGTTGATGTCCGTCGCGAGCAAGCCGGCGATGCGCTTTCCGCCGGTGCGTTCTTCGAACGCGACCTTGCCGAGCAGCGCGTTGAGCAGGAACGACTTTCCGCTCGAGAACTCGCCGACGACGGCAAGCACGAACCGGCCGTCGCGCAGGCGCGCGATCGTGCGCGCGAGCGCGGCGTCGTCCTGCGGCGCATCGTGCCAGCGCGCCGTCTCGGCGACCAGCGAGCGCAGTTCGTCCAGAGCGGCCGCGACGTCGTCGCGCGCGGAGCGGTACCGCTCGAGCGGGTCGCGCATCGTTAACCGTTCAACGCTCGGGCCAACCCGTCAGGGTCGTCCGCGGCGACCAGCACCGACGTCACCGGAACAGGGCGCGCGAGCCAACGCTCGAGCATCGCCGGCTCGCGCAACTGCACGCGCACCAAGCGGCGCGGCGATCCCAGCCCCAAGCGCGTTCGGCGGCGACTTGCGCGCCGGTCGAGTTCCACGACCTCGGCGGACACGATCGCCGTTCGCGGGACCGACAGCGAAGCGAAGAAGAGGGTCCGCAGCGTCACGCGTTCTGCGCCCAGTTCGTGCGGCATGGTGCGGAAGGCATGCGCGATCCCGAGCGCCCACAGGATCAGGTACACGTGAACGACGTCGCTTCCGATGCGCCACGCTGCGGCGTGCCAGAGCACGAGGTCGAGGATCAGCATTTCCGGGACGGCGAGCACCGCCAGAGCTCCGAGCATCAACGGCGCATTGCCGCCGTCGTCGTAGGCAAACGCGCCGGCGGGCTGCGCGGCGCGAAAACCGCCGCGCACGTAGCGCAGCGCTCGCCAGGGAACGCCCACCTCGGCCAGCGCGACGTCGCGAGCCAACGACGAGAATGTCACCCTTTGATCAGCGCCAGCGCTTCGTCGCGGCCTTTCTCCATCAGCTCCTTGGTGTCGCCTTCGACGTTGAGCCGCAGCAGCGGTTCGGTGTTCGATTTGCGCACGTTCAGCCACCAGTTTGGGTACTCGACCGTCACGCCGTCGAGATGGTCGATCTTCGCGTTCTTGATCTTGAAGTGCGTTTCGATCTCGCGCATCTTCGCGTCCGCATCGCGGACGGTCGAGTTGATCTCGCCGGAGCGGAAACGCGTGTTGTACGGCGCGATCGCCTGGGTGATCGTCTCGCCTTCTTCGCTGAAGAGGTCGAGGCACTGCAGGAGCGCGATCATCCCGGAATCGGCGAACCAGTTTTCGCGAAAGTAGAAATGCCCGCTGTGCTCGCCGCCGAAGGGGATGTTCCCCTCGCGCATCTCGGGCTTGATCAGCGAGTGCCCGACCTGCGAACGGACCGGGATACCGCCGTGGGCGGTGACGGCCTCGGGGACGCTGCGCGAGCAGATCAAGTTGTAGAGAA
The DNA here is from genome assembly GCA_028287525.1 of Vulcanimicrobiota bacterium. Classification (GTDB taxonomy): domain Bacteria; phylum Vulcanimicrobiota; class Vulcanimicrobiia; order Vulcanimicrobiales; family Vulcanimicrobiaceae; genus Vulcanimicrobium. The sequence goes on from JAQBPM010000018.1 coordinate 27,472, forward strand.
TCTTCGAGCCGGGATACTTCTTGAGCGTCGCGACGCCGACCGCGGCCGTCACGATGCTGCCGTCGGGAAAGCCGCCCTTCTCGTCCACGATGAACATCCGGTCCGCGTCGCCGTCGAACGCCGCGCCGAGGTCGGCCTTATTGGCGAGGACCGCGTCGCGCAGCGCGAGTTTGTTCTCGTCCTCGATCGGGCTCGCCGGATGGTTGGGGAAGGTGCCGTCGAGTTCGAAGAAGAGCGGAATGACCTTCACTTGCGGCAGGTACTTGAAGACGTACGGGACGGTCAGGCCCGCCATTCCGTTGCCGGCGTCGATCGCGATCGTGTACGGCTTGATCTTCGTGACGTCGCGGATGAACGAGACGCAGTGCCGGCCGAAGTCGTCGAGGACCTCGCGTTCCTTGACGGTGCCCTTGCGCTGCGGTTCGGTGAACGCGCCGGAGACCGCCAGATCACGGACGTCGCCGAGGCCCGTGTCGAGCGAGATCGCCTGCGCCTGCTCGCGGCAGAACTTCAGCCCGTTGTACTGGGCGGGGTTGTGCGAAGCCGTGATCATCATCCCGCCGTCGAACCCGTAGTGCCCCACCGCGAAGTAGAGCGCGTCGGTCGAGATCAGCCCGATGTGCGTCACGTCGGCGCCGCCGTCGACCGCGCCGCGGGTCAGGGCTTCGAGCAGCTCCTCCCCGGACGGCCGCATGTCGCGGCCGATGCAGATGTTCGTCCGCCCCAGCGCTTGCACGAACGCCCGGCCGATCAGGTAAGCTACTTCGGGCGTTAGTTGGGATCCGACGATCCCGCGGACGTCATAGCTCTTGAAGATCGACGTGTCGAACGTATTGGTGGGCATGGACGGGCGCCTTTCGGGCG
>JAQBPM010000045.1 GCA_028287525.1 Vulcanimicrobiota bacterium
CTCTTCCGATCTCGCTCGCACCGCCGCCGAGGCACGGATCGCGACGGTCGCGCTCTTCACGGAAGCGGCGCGCTTATGCAGCTGTGCGACGCGTTCGGCGCGCGGCTCTGTTTCTGTGCGATACGCCGGCATCATGGTCGGCCCCGATGCCGAACGCACCAGCACGGTGCGGCATGCCAAGCACATGTTCGTGACCGGGCTGCGGTTCGGGTACGTTGCGTGGGTGATGACCTCCGCATTCCCTCCGCTCCGCGTCGTGCCGCTGCTGGCCTGCGCGCTGCTCTGCGGGACCGCGAGCGCTGCGCCGGCGTGGGCCGTGACGATCGCGCAGACCGAGCCGAACGCCGCTGGCGACATCCCCGACACGCAGGCGTTCGTCCGCTACATCGCGCGCGAGGGGTACTCGGTCCTAATCCCGGAGGGCTGGAGCAGACTGGTGAATGGCCCGGCCACGACGTTCACGTCGCACTACGACGGCGTGCGGATCGTCGTGGGTCCGCGCACGAGCGCCGCAGCGGTGCTGCGTGCGCTTGCCGGTCACCCGTCCGGCGTGAAATCCGCGACGGTCTCTGTCGCGGGCAGGCGTGCGACCCGCCTCACGTTCACGTCGGATTCAGGCCTCCATCCCGTCACCGGGAAGACCGCCCACCTCGAGGACGAGGTGTACGTGTTCGACAAAGGGCCGCGGCAAGCCGTGCTCCATCTGTGGGCGCCGCACGGCGCCGACAACGCCGATCAGTGGCAGAAGGTGGCGCAAAGCTTTCGCTGGTGAACGTGCCTGCGACCGAGGCGCGCGACGCGTACCGGTTCTATCACGCGCTAGGCCTTGACCGCGCGGGCCGCTTTCTCGACGAACGAGTTGTCGAACAGCTTCGCCGGATCGACCTTCGGAGGCTGGCCCAGAAAGTAGCCGTTGGCCTCGATGTTCGCGCGAACGCCGTCGATCCCGATCTCGCCGTGCTGCGTGTAGGCGGGACGCGAGTGACTGTACGCCGCGGCCCAATCGCCGGCCGGCGTGCCGCCGCGGAACTCGTCGGGCAGCGCCGCGGCGATCTGCGCTGAGGTATGGGTCGCCATGAACTTCTGCGCGCGGACGAGCGCGTTGACGATCTTCTGCGTGCGCTCCGGACTCTTCGCGATCACGTCGGCGCGGGTGAGCGCGCCGGTGAAGCAGTACTCGTTGAAGCCGAGCCACTTGCGCGTTTCGGCGGCGCTGTAGAGGCCGACCCACTGCACGCCGCGCCCGGTCTTGATCAGCGTCGTGGCGTAGGGATCGTTGCCGTAGGCGGCGTCGACCTGGTTGCCCGCGAGTGCCGAGATCATCGTCGCGCCGCCGCCGACCCCGACGATCTTGAGGTCGTCCTTGCCGAGCCCGGCGCGTTTTCCCATCCACAGCGCCAGCACGTGGGTCGCGGAGCCGATCGAGGTGACGCCGATCGTCTTGCCTTTGAAGTCCGCGAAGGTCTTGTACTTCTCGTGCTCGCCGGGCCGCACCATCAGCGCGATGCCGGGTTCGTTCATGAAATCGGAGATCATCACCAGCGACTTTCCCCGCTCGGCGGCGGCTACAGCATGATCGATCGCGTTGCCGCTGTACTCGCAGCTCCCCGACGCCAGCGCCGTCGCCGCTTCGCTGCCGCCCTTCGTGTAGGTGATCTCGACGTCGAGACCTTCCGCATCGAAGTAGCCGAGCGCTTTGGCGACGTCCCACGGCAGGTACACCAGCGCGTGCTCGGAGCCGACGACGACCGCGACCTTCTCCTTCGGTGCGGCTGCGAACGCCACGGGAACCCCGAACGTCGACGATGCGCCCGCGGCGGCGATTCCGCCGAGCAGCCGGCGGCGAGAGAGTGGGGTCATGGGAAACCTCCTATGACGCGTTTTGCGGCTTCCAGACGAGCAACCGCCGCTGGAGCCATTCCAGGAACAGGTTGATCAGAGACACCAGCACCATCAGGATGAACAGCCCGCCGAACACGCCGCTCGTGTTGAGCTGTGATTCGGAATACTGGATGCGATAACCGACCCCCGCCTGCGCGCCGAAATATTCGGCCACCACCGCGCCGATCAGCGCGAAGCCGACGGCGGAGCGCAGCGACGAGAAGATCCAGGTCAGCGCCGAGGGGATCAGGACGTGGCGCATCACCGCCCAGCGCGACGCGCCGAGCACGCGCACGTTTGCGATCAGGGTGGGGTCGACGTCCTTGATCCCGTCGTAGGTCGCGAAGAAGACGACGAAGAGGACGAGCACGACCGCGCTGACCGTCTTCGACCACAGCGTGAAGCCGAACCACAGGATGAACAGCGGGATCAGCGTGACGCGCGGCAGCGAGTTGAACAGCACGAGAAACGGAACGAAGATCGCACCGAGCCAGCGGCTGGAGGCGAGCAGCACCGCCAGCACGATGCCGATCGTGCCGCCGACGATCAAGCCGAGCACCGTCTCCTCCATCGTGACGAGCACGTCGCGCACGACGTAGCCGTGCTCCCACCAGCCGGCGATCGTCGCGGCGATCTGCGAGGGCTCCGAAAAGAAGAACGGGTCGATTCCCTTCGTCGCGTCGGCGGCGTGCCACCGCACGCCGAGCTCCCACGCGGCGACAAATGCGGCGCTCAGCCCGAGCTGCGCCGCGCGAACGATCCAGCGGTTAACCGGCTTGACGCGCTCGCGCATAGCTCTCCAGAACCTCGTCGCGCATGTCGTCCCACATCGCGCGGTAGAGTTCGGTGAAGCGCGGATCGAACCGCACCTGCTCGATGTCGCGCGGGCGCGGCAGCGGCACGTCGTAGCGGGCCTTCACGCGCCCGGGCCCGGCGGTCATCACGACGACCTCGTCGGCGAGCGCGATCGCCTCCTCGAGATCGTGCGTGACGAACATGACCGTCTTCCCGGATCCTTGCCACAAGCCGAGCACTTCGGCTTCCATCAAGTTTCGCGTCTGCACGTCGAGCGCCGAGAACGGTTCGTCCATCAAGAGGATCTCGGGGTCGTACACGAGAGTCTGCGCCAGCGCGACTCGTTTGCGCATCCCGCCCGAGAGCTGGTAGGGATACGCGCCCTCGAAACCGCGCAGGCCGACCCGATCGATCCAGTCCGCCGTGCGTTCGCGGGCCTGCGCGCCCGCGACGCCGCGCAGCTGCAGCGGCAGCATCACGTTGTCGCGTACGGTCTTCCACGGCAAGAGCGCGTCGCGCTGGAAGAGGAACCCGACCGAATCGGTGATCCCGTCGACCGGTTTTCCGCGCACGCTCACGGTGCCGCCGCTCGGAGCGTCGAGCCCGGCGACGAGCGCGAGCGTCGTCGACTTTCCGCAGCCCGACGGGCCGACCAGCGCGACGAAGCGCTGCGGGGCGATCTCGAGCTGCACGCCGCGCAGCGCGGTATAGCCGGTCTCGAACGTCTTCGTCACGTTGCGCAAGTCGATGATCGCCGCTATGACGGACCTCCGGTTCCGGCCTCGGCCGCCGGGCCGGCCGAGTGCCCGGCGGCGCCCGGACCCGCGACGGACGAGCCGAGCACCAGGACGCGAATGCCGTCGAGCGGCCGGTGGTACGAGGTCACGTCAAGCGGCCTTCTCGAACGTGGAGGGCCATGCCCCTTCTCTCGGCGTCCCCGACGGTCGACGCGGCGATGCTCGAATCGCGAGCCGCCGGCTTCGGTAAGCGGTCGATCAAGAACGACGCGAAACGCTCCGCGATCGATCTCGCGATCCGCTGCATCGACCTCACCACGCTCGAAGGGCGCGACTCGCCGGGCCGCGTGCGCTCCCTCTGCGCCAAGGCCGCCTTCCCGGCGCCCGGCGCGCCCCGCGTCGCCGCCGTCTGCGTCTATCCGAGCCTGGTCGCCGTGGCGAAGGACGCGCTGCGCGGTACCGGCGTGCTGGTCGCCTCGGTCGCCACGGCGTTCCCCAGCGGGCTCTCGTCGCTCGACGTGCGGCTGCGTGACACCGAGGCCGCGCTGAGCGCCGGGGCCGACGAAATCGATATGGTGATCGATCGCGGCGCGTTCCTAGCCGGGGACGAAGCGCGCGTCTTCGCCGAGATCGCGGCGGTCAAGTCGCTGTGCGGACGGATTCATCTGAAGGCGATCCTCGAGACGGGCGAACTCGGATCGTACGACGCGACGCGTCGCGCGTCCGACCTCGCGCTCGAAGCGGGCGCCGACGTGATCAAGACGTCGACCGGAAAGATCGGTACCTCGGCCACGCTGGCGACGGCGCTCGTCATGGCCGAAGCAATCCGGGATTTCCAGCACCGGACCGGCGAGCGGCGCGGCCTCAAGGTCGCCGGCGGCGTGCGCAACACGAAGGCGGCGATCGCGTATCTGGTGCTGCTCGACGAGACGCTCGGCGACCCGTGGCTCGCGCCCGACCTCTTTCGCATCGGCGCCTCCGCACTGCTCGACGATTTGCTGCTGCAGCGCGAAAAGCTCGCGACCGGCCGTTACGGATCGCTCGAGTACGTCGCCAAAGATTAGCACGTGACGGCGGCGCCGCAATGACGCTTCGAACTCGCCTCATGACGGTCGCTTGCGTCCCGCTGCTGCCGTTGCTCGTGGTGCTCGTCACCGTCGCTTTCGTCGCGTACCGGACGCAGGCGAACGAAGTGGAGGTACGTACCGCGGCGGTCGAAATCGAAGCGTCCAACAATCTGCTGATCGCGCTGCAGGACGCGCAGACCGCGGCGCGGCGGTTCGTGCTCACCGCCGACCGAGGACCGTTCGAGATGAGCCGGCACGCGCTCGAGCAGGACCGCGCGACGCTGCTCGCCGCGGCGGCCGGTGAGACCGGGCCGGTCCGCGAGGCGGCGGCCGAAATGCTCGGGCGCAACGACGCGGAGGCGGCGTATCTTGCGAAGTACGTCGCCGCGGCCCGGGTCGGCCGGATCGAGCTGGCGCCCACGCTTGCCGCGACGGCGCACGGGGAGCAGCTGACCGCCGCGTTTCGCGCGGCGAAAGCGCGCTTCGACGCGATGGTGCAGAGCAGGCGGCGGTTGGGGCGCGAGAAACTCGTCGCGCTGCGCAAGCTCGTGCTCGTGGGCCTGCCGCTGGTCGCG
>JAQBPM010000046.1 GCA_028287525.1 Vulcanimicrobiota bacterium
CGCACCGCGGGCGAAGTGGTGCGCCGCCGCGCAACCCGCCGCCGCACGCGGCTGCGCCCGCTGGTCTTCCTGCTCGACGTCTCGGGTTCGATGGCGCCGTTCGCGCGCGCTCTACTTCAGTACGCGCGCGTCAGCGCGATCGCCCGGCCGCGCGTGCGCGCGTTTGCCTTCGCTACACAGCTGACGGACCTCACGCCGCTCCTGCGGCGCGCCGGCGACGCCGGCTTGATGGCGGCGATCGGCTCCGCCGTCCGCGATTACGGCGGCGGAACGCGAATCGGCGCCGCTCTGCACGCCTTCAACGAGCACCACGCGCAGCGCGGTGCGGCGCGCGGCGGGACGGTCGTCATCCTCTCCGACGGCTGGGAACGTGATGATCCGGCGCTGGTCGGCGTTGAAATGCAGCGGCTCCGTCGCCTAGCGCGGCGCGTGGTGTGGGTCAACCCGCACAAGCGGCACCCGGCGTACGAACCGCTCGCTCGCGGGATGGCCGCCGCCCTGCCGTATCTCGACGCGTTCGTTTCGGGTCACAGCCTGCGGACGCTGGACGCCGTGGCAGACGCGATCGAAGGAACCGTGAGGAAATGAAAGACGTACTCGAAACCCTGGAACGCTGGCGCGGCGAAGGGCTGCCGATCGCGGTCGCGACCGTCGTCGGCGTGGAGCAGTCGGCGCCGCGCGACCCGGGCGCCATGATGGCCGTCAACGCACGCGGCGACGTCGCCGGGTCGGTCAGCGGCGGCTGCGTCGAGTCGGCGGTGTACGACGAGGCCCAGGACGCGATCGCGACCGGACGCCCGCGGCTGGTGACCTACGGGATCAGCGACGAAGACGCGATTTCGGTCGGCCTGACGTGCGGCGGCACGATCCACGTCTTCGTCGAGCGGCTCGACTGGTGATCTTCGATCGCCTCGCCGCGGCACTGCGGGCGAATCAGCCCGTCGCGCTGGTGACCCGGATCGACGGTAGTCGGGCCGGCGCAAAGCTGCTCGTTTTCGACGAGGAGTTGTGGGGCGATCTCGGCACGCCCGGCTTGAACATCGCGGCTGCCGGCGAAGCGCGCGCCCTGCTGGCCGTCGGCGAGACCGCGATGCGCACGTTCGGCGAGGACGGCGAGCCGGTCGGGGTCGAGGTCCGGCTGTTCATCGCGGCCTACGCACCCAAACCGTCGATGTACGTCTTCGGCGCGATCGACTTCTCGCGCGCCGTCGCGCGCATCGGAAAATACCTCGGCTACGGCGTGACGGTCATCGATGCGCGCCCGGTCTTCGCGACCAAGGCGCGCATCCCGGACGCCGACGAAGTCGTCGTTGCATGGCCCGACGAGTGGCTCGAGCGCGCGCCGGTCGATTCGCGCACCGCGCTGATCATCCTCACGCACGACGTCAAATTCGACATCCCGCTGCTGCAGGTCGCGCTGCGCACGAATGCCGGCTACATCGGCGCGATGGGCAGCCGGCGCACGCACGCCAACCGCATCGAAGAGCTCAAGCGCGTCGGCGTGAGCGACGCCGACCTCGCTCGCATCAGCGCGCCGATCGGCTTGGACATCGGTGCGCGAACGCCGGAAGAGACGGCGATCTCCATCGCCGCCGAGATCATCGCGCTGCGCGAGCAGCGCGGCGGCGGCCGGCTGAGCGAAGGAAGCCTGCCTGTGCACAACGCGCGCACGCCGGTGAACGCACCGTGACGATCGACGACAGCTTCACCGTCGATGCGCCCGTCGAGCGCGTCTGGGCGCTGCTCACCGACATCCCGAAAGTCGCAGCCTGCATCCCCAACGCCGAGCTCACCGAGGTCGTCGACGACAAGACGTATCGGGCCAAGGTCTCCGTGAAGGTCGGCCCGGTGTCGGTCGGATACAAGGCCACCATTCACGTCGAGCAAATCGACGAATCAACCCACACGGCGGCGTTCCGCATCCAAGGTGACGAACTGCGCGGCCGCGGCGGCGTAAAGGCCGCGGTGACCTCGCAGGCCATCGCAGAGGACGGCAAGACGCGGGTCACCCTCCACACCGACGCGCAGATCAGCGGCATCGTAGCGAGCGTCGGCGGCCGCCTGATCGAATCCGTCGCAAAGAAAACGATCCGCGAGTTCGCCGCCAACCTCGCAAACCTGCTCTAAACCGTTAGTACCGCGCGGTCATCCTCTTGGCGACCGCGCCCGTCAGCGGCGTGGCGCCGGCACGGAAACCGTTCTCCCGCAGCAAGTACGCCATGACCGCAGCGTACTGCGCCGGCGTAAGGGTACCGGGCTTCCCCATTGGCATCGTCTCGACCATGAACCGGTAGACTTCCGCGACGCTTGACGCCGTCGCGTACGCGCTCGCGCGCAGCGCCGGCGCGCTGACGCCCTGCAGCTTCACGCCGTGACAGGCGCTGCAGCGCGCTCCGTAGAGCTTCGCACCCGCCGCAGCCTGTGAAGCGGTATAGTACGCGGCCGTCGTTCCCGTCGCACTCGCCGACCGGCAGGCGCCGGCGACGAGCACGACGCCGAAGGCGATCGAAACGGCGCGAACGAGCAAAAGCATACGAGGCTTCGAAATTTCCGACTCCGAAACCGCATCCCTGGCTCGGCGCCCGCTCCGCCGTTAGTGGCCGTCGAAGAGTTTGAGCGCCAGCGCTCCGTGCGTCACGGCGGCGCCGGCGCGCAGCGCGGCGGCGATGAGCGCCGTCTCGGCGACTTCCTCGCGGGTCGCTCCGGCGGCTTTGGCGTTCCCGGTGTGAACGTCCAGGCAATACGGGCATTGCGTCGTGAAGGCGACGCCGAGGGCAATCAGCTCGCGATATTTTTGCGGGATCGCGCCGTCGGTGCGTCCGACGATCGAATCGAGCGCGACGAATCCCTTGAATTCGACCGGAGCGAGCTGGCCGAGGTCGCGGAGCTTCGCGAGGTCGGCGTGTTCGGCATAATCGGCCATCGGTGGTTCCTTTCACAGCGTGGATCGGGACTCGATGGTACATCGGAATGAAGCGAAGCGCATCGGGCGGAAAGTCACCGTCCATGGATCCGGTACGAATAGGCCTCTTGGGCATCGGCACGGTCGGCAGCGGAACGTTCCGCGTCCTCGAACGGAATCGCGAAGAGATCACCCGCCGCGCCGGACGGCGGATCGAGATCGCGTGGGTGGCGGCACGCGATCGGGCACGCGCCCAGGCGATCGTCGGGCCCGACATCCCGATCGTGGACGACGCGGTTCGCGCGGTCACCGATCCGAAGGTCGACATCGTCGTCGAGGTGATCGGCGGAACCGGGGTCGCCAAAGACGCGGTGTTCGCGGCGATCGAACACGGCAAGCATATCGTCACCGCGAACAAAGCGCTCCTGGCGCTGCACGGCAACGAGATCTTCGCCGCAGCCTCGAAACGCGGCGTGATGATCGCGTTCGAAGGCGCGGTCTCCGGATGCATCCCGACGATCAAGGTGCTGCGCGAAGGTCTCGCCGCGAATCGGATCGAGTGGATAGCCGGCATCGTCAACGGCACGAGCAACTTCATCCTCTCGGAGATGCGCTCGAAGGGCCTGCCGTTCGCCGACGTCCTGCGCGAAGCGCAGCGGCTCGGCTACGCCGAGAGCGATCCGACCTTCGACGTCGAGGGGATCGACGCGGCGCACAAGCTCACGCTGCTCTCCGCGATCGGGTTCGGCATTCCGGTGCAGTTCGACCATGCGTACGTCGAAGGAATCACCGCGCTGACCGACCGCGATATCGCGTACGCGGAGAAGCTCGGCTATCGCATCAAGCTGCTCGGCATCACGCGCCGCACGCCGGCCGGCATCGAACTGCGCGTACACCCGACGCTGATCCCGGCGGAACGGCTGATCGCCAGCGTCGACGGTGCCATGAACGCGATCCTCGTCAAGGGCGACGCAGCCGGCGTCACGCTCTACTACGGAGCGGGAGCGGGTTCGGAACCAACCGCGTCGGCGGTGCTCGCCGACGTCATCGACGTCACGCGGCTCATGCGCGCCGAGCCGGAAGAGCGCGTGCCGCATCTGGCTTTTCAACCCGACGCGCTCAGCGACGTCAAGATCCTGCCCATGGCCGACGTCGAGACGTCGTACTACCTGCGCGTGCGCGTCCACGATCAGGTCGGCGTCTTGGCCGACCTCGCGCGAACGCTGGCCGATTCCGGCATCTCGATCGACGCGATGCTGCAGCAAGGTCCCGGCGATGCCGAAGGTGAGACCGACATCGTGATCCTCACCCATCGCACGCGCGAACGCGACTTCGACGCCGCGATGGCGAAGGTCGTTAAGCTCCCGGCCGTGCGGCCCGAATTCACCCGCCTGCGCCGCGAGGACCTCGTCTAGGCTAGACGGCCTCGCGGCGTTTGCGTTGCGAGAACGCCGCGCCCAGACGCGCTGCGCTCTCCGTTTCCGGCACCTGCACGATCAGCGCCTGTCCCATCGCGGGCAGCGTTAGGTTGAGGACGCGGTACGCGAAGCGCCCGACGCCCGGCGAGTCGATCTCGGCGGCGGTCGTCGCGAGCGGATCGAGGACTTCTTGACGCTCCCAGAGCGCGACGAAGCGCGGATCGCGGCGAAGCGTCTCCATCACGGCGGCGTAGCGCGGATCGTCGTGCCGCGTGGCGTAGCCGACCCGCATCATCGCGACCAGAGACCGCGCGAAGGCCTCCCAGCGCTCGCCGTGCAGCGCGAACGCCGCGGGATCGCCGAAGTGGCGCAGCACCATGTTGAACGGCGCGCCGCCCGGCGGCGCGACGCCCCACACGAGCGCGAACGCGTCGTTCCACGCGATGACATCCCAGCCGGCGGTGGAGACATAGGCGGGTGCCGAGATCCAGCCGTCGAGCGCGGCCTGCACCAGTGGGTCGACCGCCGTGCTGCCGCTGGTGCTCGTGTCGCCCCCCGCGAGCCGGCGCAAGTGTTCCCGTTCACTGTCGTCGAGCCGCAGCGCGCGAGAAACACTGTCGACGACCTCCCGCGAGACGTGCTCCGCCGTGCCGTTCTCGAACATCGTGTACCAGGTGACGCCGACGCCGGCCAGCGCAGCGACCTCCTCCCGGCGGAGTCCGGGGACGCGCCGCCTGCCGCCGGCAGGCAAGCCGACGTCCTGGGGTCGAACGCGGGCCCGGCGGCCGCGGAGAAACGTGCGAACTTCGCTTCGTCGTGTGTCGGCATCCATCGTACTAGTGACGGTGATACCATCGCGCCCGGTCTGGTTGCGCAAGCTGCTACGCTGTACAACTAACCCATGACAACAACCATCCCACGACGCAAATTGGGCGCCATGGAAACCTCAGCGCTCGGGTTCGGCAGCATGGGCATCTCCTATGCCTACGGTTCGCCCGCCGAGGAGTCGGGCACCGAAGCGATCCGCCGGGCGCTCGACCTCGGCATCACGATGATCGACACGGCCGAGATCTACGGACCGTTCCGCAACGAGGAGGTCGTGGGCGCGGCGATCGCCGGACGGCGCGACCAGGTTCAGCTCGCCACGAAGTTCGGTTTCGCTTTCGACGGGACGCGGCAAACCGGGGTCGACGGCTCGCCCGCCAATGCAAAGCGGGCCCTGGAAGGGTCGCTCAAGCGCCTCGGCGTCGACTACGTGGACCTCTGGTACCAGCACCGCGTCGACCCCAAGGTGCCGATCGAGGAGACGGTCGGCGCGATGGCCGAGGCGGTCGCCGAAGGAAAAGTGCGCCACCTGGGTCTCTCCGAGGCCTCGGCCGACACGATTCGGCGCGCCCACGCGACGCACCCCATCGCCGCCGTACAGAGCGAGTACTCGCTGTGGTCGCGCGACGTCGAGGAAACGGTGCTTCCGACGATCCGCCAGCTCGGCATCGGCTTCGTCCCCTATAGCCCGCTGGGCCGCGGCTTCCTGACCGGGACCGTGAGCGGCGAGACGCTTGCGGCGAGCGACCTCCGCCGCAACCACCCGCGCTTCGCCGCCGAGAACGGCGAGCGCAACGCCGCGATCGTCGAGATCGTGCGCAGCGTCGCCGCGAAGCACGGCGCAACGCCGGCGCAAGTCGCGCTGGCCTGGGTGTTCAGCCGCGGCGAAGACCTCGTGCCGATCCCCGGGACGACGAAGGCCGCGCGCGTCGACGAGAACGCGGGCTCGCTCCAGGTACGGCTCGACGACGACGACCTGCGCCGCCTCGGCGGACTGGCGGACCGCGTCGGTGGCGAGCGCTACAACGCGGCCGGGTTGGCGATGATCCAGCGCTGACGACAACCGAGCCCCTCGCCGGCGCGCGAGGGGCTCGCGCCCGCTATAGGCGCTGCACCATCGCGTAGATCGCCGCCATCTGCGGGCCGGATTTCGCCGCGTAATCGGTGCTGTTGTAGCCGTACCAATCCCAGCAGCCGTTCGGGTTGTAGCTCGTCTCGATCGCCTGCGGGTAGAGGACGATGATGTTGTTCGTGTCGGCCCATTCGTTGAGGCCCGATTTGGTCACGAACGCGTTGCCGACTTGCTGGTATCCCTGCGCGCAGCCGTGGAGTGCCACCAGCAGCTTGCAGGTCGAGCCCGAAGCGCACGCGGACGGAACGAAGACGTAGCCGTTCGCATCCATCGAGTACGCCGCGGCGCTGCCTCCGGGCAAGAACTCGTTCTGGTTGAAGGCTTGCAGGGTCCCGCCGAGAGTGCCGCCGTTGCGGCCGGCGAGCGTCCCGTACATGGTCGTCAAGAACGTCTGCTCGGCATCGAACCCGCAGTTGTTCAGGAACGGGGACGCGGTCGCGCCGCACGCGGCCGTCGCGTCGGGCGTGATCCACCCGTGACCGGCGGCCGTCGTGAAGTTCGTCGTCACCGTGACGCCGTAGTGTTTGAGATACGTCTGCAGATCGCGCACGACGCTTTGGTAGACCGTCGTGTCATTGGTGCCGCTGAAAAGCCAAGCTTTCTGCCCGCTCAGGTACGACGTGGGATCGATGTATCCGTAGGAGGCGGTGTTGTCGGTGTCGGATTCGAGCAGCGGAACGTTCGTCGAGTAGTAGTTCTTTGTGCAGTCGTTGAGCGCGATGTACGCGTTGTCTTGCGCGCAGTAGTACGGCCCGCCGGCGAAGATCGCCGCGCCGTGGAAGGTCTTGGAATACGCGACCTGCAGCTGCGTCGCCATGTAGCCGCCGGCGGAGATCCCGGCGACCATCGTCTTCGAGCGGTCGAGCAGGTACGTCCCTAGGCGCACGCTCTCGACCTGGCGCACCGCGCCTTGCGACGCGGAAGTCGGCAGGGCGACGGCCCTGCTCCCAGCCCCGCCGCACCCCGCGGCGAAAACGGCGAGCGCAAACAGAACGATCGATCGGCGGTGCACCACGGAAACCCCCAGACGAATGAAACTTTGTTTCGTCTCAATCCAAGGTTTCCGGCAACTTTCCCTCACCCGAAAGGGTGTAGTTCACCCGCCACCGCGTCATCGCGAGCTTGTCCCCCCGTCACTGCGAGCTCGCAATAACACGGGGCGGTTCTAGCCGCCGAGCCAGATGTAGCGGATGATGAGGAGGGCGGCGACGGCGTAGAGGAGCGGATGAACTTCCGCCGCGCGGCCGCTGAGGAGTTTGATCGCGGCATAGGCGATCACGCCGAAGCTGACGCCGTTGGCGATCGAGAAGGTCAGCGGCATCGCGACGATCGTCAGGAACACCGGGATCGATGCGGAGTAGTCGTCCCACGCGACGTTGCGCACGCCGTCGAACATCAGCGCGCCGACCACGATGAGCGCCGGCGCGGTCGCGGCGGCAGGGATGAGCCCCGCCAGCGGCCACAAGAACGTCGCGAGCAGAAACAGCACCGCGACGGCGACCGCGGTCAGGCCGGTTCGTCCGCCTTCCTCGATCCCGCTCGCGCTCTCGATGTACGCGGTTGTCGTGCTGGTTCCGAGCACCGCGCCGAACATGGCCGCGAGACCGTCGCAGGCGAACGTGCGGCGCGCACGCGGCAGATCGCCGTCGGGTCCGAGGAACCCCGCCTTTCCGGCGAGACCGACGAGCGTTCCGGTCGCGTCGAAGAAATCCACGAAGAAGAACGTGAACACGACCGCCGCGACGCCGAGACCGGCAGCGGCGCGCAGGTCGAGGGCGCCGACCAGCCCGCTCGGCCACACCGGCAACGCGACGATCCCCGCCGAGAACCCGGCGAACGGAACGAGATGTCCGGCGGCATCGGGATACACCGGCGCGTGCGTGACGACACCGGCCAGCGTCGCAAGGACGATGCCGTACAAGATCGCGCCGGGGACGCGGCGCACGAGCAGCACGGCCGTCACCAAGAGGCCGAAGACGGCGATGAGCACCGGCGCGGACGCGAGCGAACCCAGCGTGACGAACGTCGGCGCGCTCGCCACGACGACGCCGGCGTTCTTCAAGCCGAGAAACGCGAGGAACAGCCCGATGCCTGCCGTGGTCGCAAACTTCAGGTCGTTCGGAATGGCGCGCACGATCGCTTGGCGCGCGCCGAGCAGGGAGAGGAGCACGAAGATGGCGCCGGAGATGAACACCGCGCCGAGCGCGGTCTGCCACGGGATCTTCTGACCGAGGACCACCGTGAACGCGAAGTACGCGTTGAGGCCCATGCCCGGTGCCTGCGCGAACGGGTACTTGGCGACGATCCCCATCAGCAGGCTGCCGATAGCGGCCGCGAGCGCCGTCACGATCAGCAGTTTCGCGAAGCCGTTCTCGACGTGAATCGCGTTGCCCAGCACTTGCGGGTTCACGAAGAGCACGTACGACATCGTGAGGAACGTCGTCAGCCCCGCGCGCAGCTCGCGCGGGATCGACGATCCCGCCGCGGCGATCCCGAAGTAGCGGTCGACGAAGCCGGGGCGGGGCGCAACGATTGCTGCTTGCATCAGCGGTGCTTCAGCATCGAGCGCGCCGCGTTCGCGCCGGCGGCGCCCATCACGCCGCCGCCGGGATGCGCCGCCGCGCCGCACAGGAAGAGATGCTTCACCGGCGTGCGATAGTCGGCGAAGCCCGGCGCGGGCCGGAACATGAAGAGTTTGTTGAGGTTCATCGAGCCCTGGAAAATGTTGCCGCCGGTCAGGTTGAACGTGCGCTCGATGTCCGGCGGGCTGAGCACCTGACGGTCGATCACCGACGCCTTGAACCCGGGCGCGTACTGTTCGACCATGTCGAAGCAGCGGTCCGCGAACGCGTTGCGCGCGGCGTCGTCCCAGACGCCGTCCTTGAGCGTGTACGGCGCGTACTGGCAGAACATCGACATCAAATGTTTGCCGGGCGGCGCGACCGTCGGATCGACCGACGAGGGGATCGTGCACTCGACGATCGGATCGCGCGAGAAGCGGCCGTACTTCGCGTCGTCGTATCCGCGCTCGATGAAATCCTGATCCGGGCAGAGATGGATCGTTCCCCGGTGCTGCGGGCCGGCCGAGCTGCCCGGCACGGCGGTGAAGTTCGGCAGCGCGGAGAGCGCGACGTTGATCTTCGCGGACGCGCTGCTGTAGTCGATGCGCCGAATCTCGGCCAGAAAGTCCGGCGGCAAGATCGAGGGATCGAGGAACGTCTCGAACGTCAGCCGGCAATCGACGTTGCTGGCGACGTTGCGCGCGCGCAGTTCGTCGCCGTTGGCGAGCACGACGCCGGTCGCGCTGCCCGCTTCGACCAGGATGCGCGCGACTTCGGCTTCGGTCCGAATCTCGACGCCCAGATCCGTCGCCGCCTTCGCGAGCGCTTGCGTGAGGCCGCCCATCCCGCCGCGCACGTAGCTCCAGACGCCGCGCGCGCCGTTCGTCTCGCCCATCACGTGATGGAAGAGGACGTACGCCGTACCCGGCATCGACGGCGCGGCGAACGCGCCGATGATCGCGTCGGTCGCGAGCGTGGCCTTGAGCTCTTCGGATTCGAACCAGCGGTCGAGGATCGGCCGCGCCGCGCCGGTCAAGATCTCCACCGCCTCACCCTGCGCGCCGCCGAGCTTCTTCATCTTCAGTCCGAGTGCGCCCATGCTGAGGAGGTCGCCGATCCCGGGATTCACCGTGTTGGGCGGGATCTGATCGAGCGTCGGCTCGATCACCGTTGCGACGCGCTCCAGCATCGCGACGTACTTGGGATATGCGGCGGCGTCCTTGGCGCTGAACTTCGCGATCTCGCGCTCGTTCATCGCTTCGTCCGGACCGAGCATCAGCGAACGGCCGTCCGGGAACGGCGAGAACGAGGACGGGTTGCGTTCGACCACTTCGAAGCCGTAGTCGCGCAGCCGCAGATCGCGGATGATCTCCGGCCGGAACAGGCTGTTGACGTACGCGGCCGTCGAGACTTTATAGCCCGGAAAGGTCTCCTCGCTGACACACGCGCCGCCGACGATGTAGCGGCGCTCGAGAACGAGCACCTTCCACTTCGCGCGCGCGAGATAGCACGCCGTCACCAGCCCGTTGTGTCCGCCGCCGATGATGATCGCGTCGTACGTCTGCGCCATTCCGCCGTAGCTACGGGCGGCCGCAGCGACGCTCCTCTGAGCCGATGTCCTAAGGGATGAGCGTTTGGCGAACCGCCGGGGTCCAGGTGTCGCCGTCGACGCCGTTGGCGACCGCTTCGAACTCACGATAGAGCTGCACGGGATCGCGCATGTCCTGCATCGTCGCCGTGCCGCCGGAGAAGGCGATCGTGCCGTACCCGAAGATGCGGCCGAGAACGCCTTGCGACATCGTCGCGCCGGCGAGTCCGGTGTTCCCGAGAGGTGTCACCTTGCGGCCGAACACGCCGGTGACGACGAACACGCGACGGTTCGTCGAAACGACACGATATCCGAAGAAACGCCACGCGCGCGCGACGAGCGAACCCAGCGCGCGTAGCGCCAGCAGTCCGGCGACGGCGGCGACGGCCAAACGGGCGTAGCCGGTGAGGAGCGGCACCGTGACGTGATGGCCGCGCACGACCGGATGCGTTTCCCACGCGAGCACGGTGAGGAGCAGCACGAAGATCGCGACGACCTCCACGACCGGCCGCACGAGGACGAGCGGATGCGGTGAGCTGGCGAAGGTCACGGCCTCGGTCGGCAGGAGCATACCGGCCAGTTCGGCGGGCGCGGAGGACACGAGCGGCTGCGTCCGGATCGCGACCTGAGGGAACCCTTTCGTGTTGTGCATGTCGTCGATCGGAGTCGCGATGCGCGCCGCGCGCTCGGCCAGCGGGCCGGATTCACCTGGTGGTGGCTGCATGGTTGGCCTCCCGGGACGAGGGGTCTTCACCGCGAACGGAATCTTTTCCGGCGTTGTCGATTTCCGGGAGGTCCGCTCGTCCTCAAGACGGATGCGCACGTCATCCACGCCAGAGAGGGAACCCCAGAATGCAATACATGCTGCTGATCTACAACCAGACCTCCGAACGCGTGCCGAGCGAAGCGGAGTTCGGCACGGTTCGTGCCGAGTACGGCACGTACACCGAAGACATCCGCAAACGCGGCGCCATGGTGGACGGCTCAGCGCTGGCGCTGCCGACCAGCGCAACGACGGTGCGCGTTCGCGAAGGCAACCGGGTGGTCACCGACGGGCCATTCGCCGAGACCAAGGAATGGCTCGCGGGCTATTACGTCATCGAGGCCGCGTCGCTCGACCACGCGCTCGACGCTGCGGCGGCGTGCCCCGGCGCGAAGTACGGTTCGGTGGAGATCCGGCCGCTTGTCGACATGTCCTGATCCGGCGGAGCGAGTCGCCCGGTGCTTCCGCGACGACGCGGGACGCACCGTGGCGACCCTATCCCGCCTGCTCGGCGACATCGACCTGGCCGAGGATGCGCTCCAGGAAGCCTACGTGACGGCGCTGGAGCGCTGGCCGCGCAACGGCTTTCCGGCGCATCCGTCGGCGTGGATCCTCGCGACGGCGCGCAATCGCGCGATCGACCGCCTGCGGCGCGAGCGCACCGGCCGCGCAAAAGTGGAGCGCTTGGCCATGCTCGAGCGGGTCGACGTGAACGCCGGCGCCGCGGAGGACGACGCGTTGAAGACGATCCCCGACGATCGCCTCGGCTTGATCTTCGCGTGCTGCCACCCAGCGCTCGGCCTCGAGTCGCGCATCGCGCTCACGCTGCGGACGCTCGCAGGTCTCACGACCGAGGAAATCGCCGACGCCTTCCTCGTCCCGTACGCGACGATGGCGCAGCGCCTGGTGCGCACGAAGCGGAAGATCCGCGACACGATGATCCCGTTCGACGTGCCGCCGGCGGAACGGCTTCCCGAGCGCCTCTCCGACGTGTGCACCGTTCTCTACCTCATCTTCAACGAAGGCTACGCGGCGACGGCCGGTGACCGTTTGGTGCGGCGCGAGCTGTGCGACGAAGCGATCGCGTTGTGCCGCGTGCTCACCACGTTGATGCCGAACGAGCCGGAGGTGATGGGGTTGCTCGCGCTGATGCTCTACGGGGACTCGCGCCGCGACGCGCGAGCGGCGCCGGACGGTTCGCTCATCACGCTCGCGGAGCAGGATCGCGGTAGATGGAACCACGGGCAGATCGCAGAAGCGAACGCGCTGCTCGAAGGCGCGGCGCGGCATCGGGTCGAGGGTCCGTACCAACTGCAAGCGCAGATCGCGCGTGCCCACGCATCGCCGTCTTCCGCAAGCGACGTCGACTGGCACGCCGTCGTCGACCTCTACGCACGCCTCGAGGACGTCATGCCTTCACCGATCGTCGCGCTCAACCGCGCGGTCGCGATCGGCTTCGCATCGGGCGCAGCCGCGCAACTCGCCGCGCTCGATGCGTTACCGCCCGGCGCGCTCGCCGAATATTACCTCTACCACGTCGCGCGCGCCGATGCGCTCTCCCGTCTCGGACGGACCGCCGAAGCCGACAAAGCCTACGCCGCCGCCCTCGCCCGCACCCAAAACGCCGCCGAACAACGCTACCTCCGCTCAAAAATCACCGCGTCACCCTGAGCCGACCCCCATCGCCCGCTTCGCTGCGTCGACCGTCTCACGGGCAATCGGCGTGATCGCCTCGGCGCTGCGGCGGAGGATGTCGCGAACGGTCGACGGGTCGGCCGAGAGTTCGGCATTGCGTTCGCGCAGCGGGCGCAACGTCTCGACGAGGATCTCCACGAGTTCTTTCTTGAGGTCGCCGTAGCCGCGGGCGCTCGCGAAGTGCGCTTCGGCCTCTTCGGGCGTCGCGCCGGTCGCGGCACAATAGATCGCGAGCAGGTTGGTCACGCCGGGGCGAGCGGGGTCGACGCGAATGTCGCGGCCGCTATCGGTCTGCGCAGACATCACCGTCTTCTTGATCTGGTCGGGCGAGTCGAGAACGCGTACCGCGTGGTACGAGCCGGGCGCGCTCTTGGACATCTTCACCGTCGGATCGTCGAGGCCCATGATGCGCGCGCCGGCTTTCGGGATCGCCGGTTCCGGCAAGACGAAGACCTCGCCGTAGGTTGCGTTGAAGCGCTGCGCGAGGTCGCGCGTGAGCTCGATGTGCTGTTTCTGGTCCTCGCCGACGGGGACGTGCGTCGTTTTGTACAGCAGAATATCCGCCGCCATCAGCAGCGGGTAGGTGAAAAGGCCGACCCGGACCTCGCCCTTCTGCGACTCGGACTTCTCCTTGAACTGCGTCATTCGGTTGAGCTGTCCCATCGAACCGACGCAGGAAAGATACCACGTCAACTCACCGTGCTCGCGGACGTCGCTTTGCACGAAGAGGCGCGACTTCGCCGGGTCGATCCCGGCCGCGAGGAGCACTGTCGCCGTCTCGAGGATCTGAGCGCGCAGCGCGGCGGGGTCCTGCGGGACCGTGAGGGCGTGCATGTCGACGAGGCAAAAGATGTTCTCGGCGTCGTCTTGCCCGGTGACCCATTGTTTGATCGCACCGAAGTAATTGCCGATGTGGATCCCACCGGTTGGTTGAATCCCTGAGAAGACGACGTTCCGAGCCATGACTCGCCGACGTTCGATTTCGCTGAACCGGGCGACCTCCACCCCAAGCAACGCTACGTTTTTCGTACTTGGCGACGCGGGGCCACCGCGCGTCAACGTCGTCCACGATCCGGCGCGGCGAGTCGCGCTGTACTACCAGGGCTGCTGCGCATGGCAGGAAACCGTGCCGATGATCGCACCCAAATCACCGCCGCAATCGGTCCACCACTAGCCTATTTCTCGAAAATAGTCTATTCTTAGACCATGGCTCGCCAAGCCTCCCGGCTCGCCTCGGACCATCCCTCCGCCACCGCGCTGTCCTCCGCCGGCTTGCGAACGTTCTTCCGGATCGCCGCCGCATGGGGGCTGAGCCTGGCCGAACAGCGCGCGGCGCTAGGGAACGTCGCTAAGCAGACGCTCTACAACTGGCGCGATCACCCGGAGTCCGCCCGGCTGCGCG
>JAQBPM010000079.1 GCA_028287525.1 Vulcanimicrobiota bacterium
GACATCGACAACGCGCCCGAGGAGAAAGAGCGCGGCATTACGATCGCGATCTCGCATCAGGAGTACGAGACGAACGCGCGCCACTATGCGCACGTCGACTGCCCCGGTCACGCCGACTACATCAAGAACATGATCACCGGCGCGGCGCAGATGGACGGAGCGATCCTCGTCGTCGCGGCGACGGACGGTCCGATGCCGCAGACGCGCGAGCACGTCCTGCTGATGAAGCAGGTCGGCGTGCAGAAGATCGTCGTCTTCTTGAACAAGGTCGACCTGGTCGATGACGAGGAGCTGCTCGAGCTCGTCGAGATGGAAGTTCGCGAGCTGCTCTCCAAGCAGGACTACGACGGCGACAACATCCCGTTCATCCGCGGCTCCGCGACGAAGGCCCTGGCCTCGTCCGGCAAGCGCGGCGACGCCGATGCCGATCCGATCTTCGCGCTGATGGATGCGGTCGACAACTACATCCCGACGCCGGAGCGCCCGGTCGACAAACCGTTCCTGATGCCCGTCGAAGACGTCTTCACGATCACCGGCCGCGGTACGGTCGGCACCGGCCGCGTCGAGCGCGGTCAAGTCAAGGTCGGCGAAGAAGTCGAGATCGTCGGGCTCACCGACTCGACCCGCAAGGTCGTCGTCACGGGCATCGAGATGTTCCGCAAGCTGCTCGACTCGGGCATCGCAGGCGACAACGTCGGCGTGCTGCTCCGCGGTGTGGAGCGCAACGACATCGAGCGCGGCCAGGTTCTCGCGAAGCCCGGCTCGATCAAGCCCCACAAGAAGTTCAAGGCTGAGGTCTACGTCCTCTCCAAAGAAGAGGGCGGCCGCCACACCCCGTTCTTCGCGAACTATCGCCCGCAGTTCTACTTCCGCACGACGGACGTGACCGGTACCATCAAGCTGCCGGAAGGCGTCGAGATGGTCATGCCGGGCGACAACATCACGATGGACGTCGAACTGATCACGCCCATCGCCTGTGAAGAAGGCCTCCGCTTTGCGATCCGCGAGGGCGGACGCACCGTCGGCGCCGGCGTCGTTACCACTGTGGCCGACTAAGCCACCAGGATAGAAGAGAAATGTCAAAGCAGAAGATCCGCATCCGCCTCAAGGCGTACGATCACCGCGTCCTCGACCAGTCGGCCGAGCGCATCGTCGACACGGCGAAGCGCACGGGCGCGTTCGTGAGCGGTCCGGTGCCTCTCCCCACGGAGATCAACCGGTTCTGCGTCAACCGGTCGCCGCACGTCGACAAGAAGTCGCGCGAGCATTTCGAGATGCGCACTCACAAGCGCCTGATCGACATCCTCCAGGCCTCGCCGAAGACGATGGACGCGCTGATGCACCTCGACCTTCCGGCCGGCGTCGACATCGAACTCAAGGCGTAGCGAAACTCCACGCTTCGCGGTTCCGGAGAGGCCCTCAGCACGAGCTGGGGGCTTCTTCACATTTCGACCGCAATTCCAGGTGAGAGCAAGGGCCCGCCGGGGTAGAAGCTGGGGGAATGCAGATGCCGGCGCGGGCCCTCGATGGCCTTCCCCCGGTCGATCTTGCGACGCTCGACCTCTTGCCGGACCCCGCCTGGGTCACGACCGTGGCGGAGGGCGTCGCCTATTTCAACACGGCCTGGCTTACGATGACCGGTTCGACCGCGCGCATTCTGAGCACGGCCGAGTTCGTCGCGTTTCTGCATCCCGATGATGCCGGGCGCGTCCGGACGGGCTGGCGAGCCGGGCGGGAGCAGCGCGCGCCGTTCGCGCTCGAGTGCCGGGTGCGGCGTGCCGACGGCGGCTGGCATTGGTTTCTGCTGCGGGCGGTCTCCGTGGTGCACGCAGGCGTGCCCGCCGGCTGGCTCGGAACGATCATCGATATCGACGCCGAGCGAAGAGCGCGCGAGGCGCTGACCGCATCCGAAGCGCGAGCCCGCTCGATCGCCAACGCCATCCCGCAACTGATCGGGATCACCGCGCCCGACGGCGGCCTCGTCTCCGTGAACGACCAGCAGACGGCCTACACCGGGAAGACGATCGAGCAGATGCGCGGTGACGGGTGGATCTCGGCAATTCACCCCGATGACGTCGAGGGTTTGGTCTCGAGTTGGCGGGCGGCCCTTGCGGCCGGCAAGCCCTTCGACACGCAGTACCGCCTGCGGCGATACGACGGCGCATATCGCTGGTTTCTGAACAAAGCGACCCCGGTCCGCGACGCCGGCGGCGCGATCACGGCCTGGATCGGCACCGGCACCGACATCGACGAACGCAAGCGCGCCGAGGACGCGCTGCGCGTCATCGTCGACGCGAGCACGGCATTCGCCGACACGCTCGATGCGGGCGTCGCGCTGCAGCGCCTCGCGGACGTCGCCGCGACGCATCTTGCCGACTGGTGCGGCGTCTACGTCTACGACGCGCACGGCGAGCTGCGTCCCGCGGCGATCGCGCACCGCGACCCTGCGAAGGTCCGCTTCGTGCGCGACTATATGCGCCGGTATCCGATGCGCGACGACGACGCGGCGGCGCTGGTCGCTACGACCGGGATGCCGCTGCGCATCGACACGATCACGCCCGAGATGTACGACGTGATCGACGACCCGGACCAGCGCGCGCTGGCGCGGTCGATCGGACTGCGGTCGTTGCTCTACGTGCCGCTCGGCAACGAGCAGGAGCGTTTCGGCGTGCTGATCCTCGCGATCGCGGAGAGCATGCGCCGGTTCACCGAGGCCGACGAGCATTTGGCGACGCTGATCGCGCAGCGCGCGGCGATCGCGGTCGGCAACGCGCGCCTCTACGAGCGCCAGCGCGAGGTCGCGCGCACCCTGCAGTCCGCCTTCTTGCCGCCGGCGCTTCCGCGCGCCGAAGGCGTGGCGTTCGACGCCGCATACGCGCCGGGAAGCCGCGATCTCACGATCGGCGGCGACTGGTACGACGCGTTTCCGGTTGACGACGATCGGGTCGCCTTTTCCGTCGGGGACGTTGCGGGCCGCGGCCTCGAGGCCGCGGTTCCGATGGGCAAGATGCGCCAGACGTTCCGCGCGCTCGGCGTCGTCGACGGCGATCCCGCCTGGTCGATCGCCGTCGCCGACTCGGTGCTGCGACGCGAACATCCCGACGTCTTCGTTACCGCCTTCGTCGGCTTGTACGATCCGGCGTCGCGGCTCCTCGCGTACGCGAACGCGGGTCATCCGGCGCCGTTCGTGCGGGCACAGAGCGGAACGCTCAGCCGGATCGAAGCGCCCGGCGTGCCCCTCGGTCTGGGCGCGTACGATTCGCCGCGCACCTGGGAGGCCGCGTTGAGCGCCGGCGACTTGCTGGTGGCCTTCACCGACGGCCTGATCGAAAGCACGCACGACATCGACGAAGGCGAGGGCCGTGTCGCCGCGGCGCTGGCACATCCGGCGTTCGCCTTCTGCAGCGAGCCGGCGGCGCTGCTGCGCGCGCTGATCGTTCCTGACGAGCCGGGCGACGACATCGCAATCTTGACGCTGCGCGCGGGCGCCGGTGCGGACTGGAGCTTCGATGCGAACGACGCGCGCGCGGCGCAAGCGGCGCGCAAGGCGTTCGTCGGGCGCCTGCGCGCGGCCGGCGTCGACGAAGAAAATCGGGTCGCCTCCGAGATCGTCTTCGGTGAGATCGTCGGCAACGTCGCGCGTTACACGCCGGGCCGGGTCGACATCGCCCTGCTGCGCGACGGGTCCTCGGTCCGTCTGGCCGCGCTCGACCGCGGTCCGGGCTTTCGCTGGAACGCCGCCCCGCCGCCCGATCAGATGGCCGAGAGCGGCCGGGGTCTGTTCTTGATCGGGACGCTCGGCCGCGAGGTGCGCGTGGAACACATCGCCGGATTCGGCTCGTACGTCGAGGTCGTGCTGCCGGTCTAAGGTAAAGTGCGAGCGGTGTTCGCATCCGCGTATTCGAAGCAAGCGGGATGCCGACTCCGATCGATGTGACGCTCGAGCGAACGTTCAGTGGGACGACGCGCCGCATTTACCAACTCCTAGCGGAACTGGGAACGTCGCAAGACGCGATCTGGCCGTTCGCATCGCAGCCCTTCATCCGCAGCGCCGGTCCGCTGACCCCGGGCGTCACCGAGGAATGGCATCTCGGCATTCACGCGATTCTCGAGGAGACGGAGAACGAGCACAGCATCGTCTGGCGCATCGACAACGAGGGCGTCGAGGGAACCCACGGATTTTTCCTTGAAGCGCAGGGCCGGCGGGTCGTGTTACGGCATCGGATAACGGCCACGCTTGACGAGACGCAAGGTCGCCTGCTGTGGCGCCGCGTGGAAGAACAGCACGAGCGCGCGATCACCGGCCTCTTCGATAAGCTGGCCCGCGTCCTCAAACGCTGAGC